>JAURKV010000020.1 GCA_030831585.1 Ramlibacter sp.
CCCTCGGACCGCGTGCCGGACATCGACTCGACGTATCGCTTCGACCGCGACACCACCATGGCGATCCTGGCGGGGTTCACCCATAACCGGCGCGTCATGATCCAGGGCTATCACGGCACTGGAAAGTCGACACATATCGAGCAAGTGGCCGCCCGTCTGAACTGGCCGTGTGTCCGGATCAATCTCGGTGGTCATGTGAGCCGGATTGAACTGGTAGGCCGCGACGCCGTGGTGGTGCGAGAGGGGCAGCAGGTGACCGAGTTCCAAGAGGGAATCGTGCCCTGGGCCCTGCAGCGCCCGGTGGCCCTGGTCTTCGACGAGTACGACGCCGGCCGCCCGGACGTGATGTTCGTCATCCAGCGCTTGCTCGAACGCGAAGGCCGCTTCACCCTCCTCGACCAGAACCGGGTCCTGACCCCGCACCCGGCCTTCCGGCTATTTGCTACCGCCAACACCGTGGGGCTGGGGAACCTCAACGGGCTCTACCACGGTGCGCAGCGCCTGAACCACGCGCAGATCGACCGCTGGAACATCGTCGCTGCGCTGAATTACCTGCCGCCCGCCGAAGAGGCCGCCATCATCACCGCACGAGTTCCGGAGCTCGGTGACGAGGCGGGTCAGGCCCTGGTGCTCAAAATGGTGACTCTGGCAGGCCTGACTCGGAAAGGCTTCGAAGCTGGCGATCTGTCCACCCTCATGTCGCCACGCACGGTGATCACCTGGGCCGAGAACCTGTCCTTGTTCAAGGACGTCGCGCAGGCTCTGCGCCTGTCCTTCGTCAACAAGTGTGATGTCGCCGAGCAGCCGGTGGTGGCGGAGTACTTCCAGCGCTGCTTTGACCGCGACATGCCACTGGGCACAGCCGTATCAGACCTGCGCGAGGCCTGACCTGGTGACCAGCCTGCAAGCAGCCATCCGTCACCGACAGTGGCTCGACGAGCTGTGCGCGGCCGCCCTGCGCGCGCTGACGGGTGACGGTGCGCTGCATTACCGCGGCCACCGTCTCTATCGGGGCCGCCAAAAGTTGCCGTTCTACGCCGCCCACCTGCACCCGACAGGTGAAGCGGCGGACCTCGCCACCTTGCGCGGCGCGGCCGACGGCCTGGCGCTGCGACTGACCCACTCTGACGAGGCCCTGCACCGCGCGCTACAGCCTGCTGACACGGTGGAGCGCGCGGTATTTGACCTGCTCGAGCAGTTCAGGTGCGAGTCCCTGGTCGACCCGCAGCAGCCCGGCATGAGGCGTAACCTGCGGCAGCGGTTCGAGGACTGGCTACGCCAGTTCCACCACAGCGGCCTGACCGAGACCGCCGGCGGACTGCTGGTCTTCACCCTGTCGCAGGTCACCCGGGCTCGGCTGACAGGGGACCCGGTCCTCGAGGAGACCGAAGACTTGATGGAAGCCACCCGCGCCGGCATCAGCCCTGAGATCGGCCACCCCCTGGCGGCGCTGCATCGGCTGCGACAAGACCAGACGGCCTGCGCTGAGCCCGCCCGCGCGCTGGCGGCCTGGCTGGCCCGGCAACTCGCCGATGCCGCCGCGCTGCAGGGCGCAGAAGGTGAGGCGGACAAGCCATTCGACAACCGCATCGCCCTGGGCATCCGACTCGAGGCGGATGCAGGCGACCCCGAGGAGGGGGATGAGGGGGCGCTGGCACCTGGGCGCACCGGCACGCGCACCGGCGAGGGTGCGACAGCCCGTTACCTGGTGTTCACCAACGCTTACGACCGCGAGGTGGCCGCCAGCACACTGGTGCGCCCGGCACAGCTGCGTGAACTGCGGGAGCAACTCAATCGTCACTTGCAGGCGCAATCCGTCAATGTGCCGCGGGTGGCCCGCGAGCTGGTGGCGGCGCTGGCATTGCCCTCGCGCGAGGACTGGGCCCAGGCACAAGAAGAAGGCATGGTCGACGGACGCCGTCTGGCGCAGCTGATCGCCTCGCCCACCGAGCGACGGCTATTTCGCCAACCTGTCCGTGATCCGGTCGCCGACGCCTGCGTCACTTTTCTGGTCGACTGCTCAGGCTCGATGCGGACGCACCGCGAGGCGGTGGCGGCAATGGTCGATGTCTACTCCCGGGCCCTGGAGATGGCAGGAGCCAGCTGCGAGATTCTGGGCTTTACCACCGGCGGCTGGAACGGTGGCCGCGCGGCGCGGGACTGGCACCGTGCAGGCCGCCCCGAGCAGCCAGGACGGCTCAACGAATTACTGCACATCGTGTTCAAGGAAGCGGCCCTGCCCTGGCGACGTACGCGCCAGCACCTCGCTGCCCTGCTCAAGGAGGACAACTTCCGGGAGGGAATCGACGGCGAGGCGCTACAGTGGGCCGCGCGCAGGCTGCAGGCGCGCCCCGAGGGGCGCAAGCTGTTGCTGGTGGTGTCGGACGGCTGCCCCATGGACGCAGCCACCCACCTGGCCAACAGCCCGAGATTTCTCGACCAGCACCTGCAGCAGGTGGCGGGAGATATCGAGGCGGATGGCGCGATCGAATTGCTGGCGGTTGGCGTCGGCTTGGACCTGAGCCCCTATTACCGTCGCAGCCTGGTCATCGATCTGGCCGAAGGCCTGCGTCACCGGGTGTTTGCAGAAGTGACGGACCGCATGGGAAGGCGCCGCTAGCGATGGCGTACAGGGGTGCCGGCGCGCCGCCCTCCCCGTGTTGATCAAAGCGCCTTAATCACCTGACGCAGCTTGGTGACGATTTCGTCGATGTGGCTGTCTTCGCAGATGAGCGGCGGCGCGATGATGAGAGAGTCGCCTGTGCTTTTGAGGTTGAGACCTGCGTGGTAAAGACGCTTCTGGGCCTCATGACCCCTTACGCCAGGGGCGCCATCAGCAGCCACCTCAACAGCGGCCATCATGCCCACTGAGCGGATATCGGTGACCACGCCGCAATCCTGCAGGCTATGGATGGCGTCTATGAAGCGAGGGCTCATGGCCGCGGCACGCTCGATCAGGCGATCCTTGGCGAATATATCCATCATCGCCAGACCCGCAGCGCAGGAAGCCGGGTGTGCCGAATAGGTATAGCCGTGGAAGAACTCGATACCCATGGCAGGACCCGCCTCGGTGATCGTGTCGTAGATCTCCTGGCGGGCTGCTACCGCACCCATGGGCTGGGCACCGTTGGTGATTGCCTTGGCCATCGTGAGCAGGTCGGGAGTGACGCCAAAGGCCTGCGCACCAAACGGTGCACCCATGCGGCCCCAGCCGGTGATCACCTCGTCGAAGACCAGCAAGATGCCGTGCTGGTCGCAGATCTTGCGCAGGCGTTCGAGGTAGCCCTTGGGCGGGGGCAGGCAGCCGAAGGAGCCCGCCGTGGGTTCGACGAAGCACGCCGCGATGTTCTCGCCGCCATACAGGTTACATAGCCGGGTGAGGTCGTCGGCCAGGTCGGCCCCGTGGTCGGGCTGCCCGCGGCTAAACTTATTCTCCGGCACGGCCGTATGCCGCATGTGGTAGACCCCGGCCAGGCCAGGACCGAAGGCGCGCCGGTTGTTGACCATGCCAGCCAGCGCAATGCCGCCCATGTTGACGCCATGGTAGGCCCGCTCCCGGGAGACGAACAGCTGCCGCTGTGCCTGGCCTTTGGTGCGGTGGTAAGCCAGGGCCATCTTCATGGCCGTATCAACCGACTCGGAACCGGAGTTGGTGAAGAACACCCGGTTCAGACCAGCTGGTGTGTACTGGGTCACCCGCTCGGCCAGTTCGAAGGACTTGGGGTGCGCACGCAGGAAAGGCGCGGTGAAGTCCAGTGTCTGGAGCTGCTCGTAAACCGCGTCAGCGATTTCCTGGCGGCAGTGGCCGGCGGCCACGCAGAAAAGACCTGCAGATGCGTCGATGACCTCACGCCCGTCAGGCGTGTAGAAGTACATGCCCTTGGCTCGGGCAAACATTTTGGGATCGGCCTTGAACTCCTTGTTGGGAGAAAAGGGCATCCAGAATGACTGCAACTGGCTAGCGACTTGGGGTTCAGCGTGGCCCATCGTGACTCCTTCGATACGCGACAGATGACAAGAGAATAATTTTGCGCCGAAATGCTGCCCCTGCCAAAAGGGCAAACCCGGGCTGGGACGATCCACGCCTCATCGCAGGGCGATCCAGGCCAGTCGCCCGACCTGCGCAGGCCGGGCGGGTGGCGCACTCAAGGTAAAGCGGCGCCCCACCACGTGCAGGGCCACGAGTTGTCCGTCGAGCCCGGTCAAAATGCCCTTCGCCCGTACGACACGCGACCCCTGCGCGCACAGGGACTGGCCAAGGGCCTGCACATCGACCGGTCCGGGGTGGGACTGCCAACCCGACTCGAACCGAGCGTCGGCACCTGCCGAGGGGCGGCGCCAGCCAGAGGGCTGCCAGGGCGCATCCGAGGGGTCCTCGGCGCCCCCAGCGGGTGGGGCGGGTCCCAGACCAAGCACCACCCCGGGGGCGATCTGCCCCTGCGGGGCGACGATCACGCGCACACCAGGTACCCGCTCCCCCAGCCATTGCTTCACCGCGTCGACTTGCTCAGCACCTGCCAGATCGGGCTTGGTCACGAGCAGGAGGTCGGCGTCGGCCAGCTGCTGGCGCACCAGGTCACCCACGTAGGGGTCTGCGGCCTGCCTGCGAATCGAATCGGCATCGGCCAGGACCACCGTTCCCTCGACTGACAGGCCCGGGGCCAGGCGCAGCAGCCTGCCCACCGAGGCCGGCTGCGCAACGCCGCTGGTCTCGACCAGCAGCACATCGGGCCCCGGCTGGCGCGCCCGCACTCGGGCCAAAGTGCCAAACAGGTCGTCGCCCCAACTGCAGCACATGCAACCGCCCGCCAGGCTCAATACGCCCCCGTCCGCTCCCTCGATCAGGTCGGCGTCAATAGACACCTCGCCGAAATCATTGACCAGCACCGCGATGCGCCGGTCATTCGCCGTTCGCAGCAGGTGGTTGACCAAGGTGGTCTTCCCGGATCCCAGCCAACCGCCAATGACGGTGGTTGGCAGCAGGGTCAGCTCGCTCCCGGCAGTACCTGTCGCGGGGCCTGCAGGAATCGCCGCGCCGGCGGCGGTCATGGGGCCTGGAAGATGCGTCCGCCCTGCACCGTTCCCCATACGGGCACATCCTTCAGGGCCTCGGGCGCGACAGTCGTCGGGTCATCCCCCAGCACGCAGAAATCGGCGCGCTTGCCGCACTCGATCGAACCGACTTCGCCATCGAGCTTGAGGGTCCAGGCCGACCCGAGAGTGATGGCACGCAAGGCCTCCATGACGCTGATGCGCTGGGAAGCCCCCAAAACTCGGCCAGTGGCACTGAGGCGATTGACAGCGCACCAGGCGGTGAACAAAGGCGCCAGCGGAGTGATCGGCGCGTCGGAATGAACCGAGAAGGGAACACCCGCATCGATCGCACTGCGGCACGCATTCATGCGCTCGGCCCGCTCGGGTCCGACCGTCACCGCGCGATGCTGCTCGCCCCAGTAGTAATGGTGATTGGCGAACAGGTTCACCCCCATGCCCAGCGCCTGCATACGTCGAAACTGAGCGTCATCGGCCAGCTGACAGTGCTGCAAGGTGAAGCGGTGGTCGCGCGCGGGTCGTTCGCGCAGGGCGTCGTCTAGACAGTCGAGCGCCATGTCGGTTGCCTCGTCACCGTTGGTGTGGGTGTGAATCTGCACACCATGCTGTAGCGCGAGGGTATAGGCCTCCCGAAGCGTTTGGGGCGCGGTGTACCACAGACCGTTGGGTGCGCCGTTGTAATAGCCAGGCCATCGGAGCCGGGCTGAAAACCCCTGGATGGAGCCATCCGCAACCGCCTTGATCCGGCCGAGCCGAAGCCGCTCGGTACTGCGCGTACGAATTTCGATAGCACGTGCGACGGTGTCGGCAGGACTGCGCCCGATCAGGCGCAAGAAGGGCACCAGTCGAACCGGGTAGTCCGCCTCGCCAGTGATTTGCAGCCAACTGTCGATCTCCCCGTCGCTGGCCTCGGCGGCCAGGTCGGTGGCCGTGGTCACGCCAGCACGCACTGCGATCTTGCCGAAGGCACGAATACCGAACTCATCGCCACTGAGCAGCCGCCGATCGAGGCCAACATGGGGCATGACCGGGTACATCGCCTCCGGCCCCTTGAGCTCCCCAGTGGGTATGCCATCCTCACCCAGAGGAATGCCCGGATGATCCACCCCTGCGCGCAGCAGCCCCGCGCGCCTGAGGACTTCGGAATTCACATTCAGGATGTGGCCACTGGCGTGCAACACGCCAACCGGCGCGGTGGCGCTGACACGGTCGAGATCGGCTCGCTGGCAACGGCGAGCGCCAAAATAAATCGGGTCAAAACCCCAACCGATACGGCTTCCATCGGGGCCACCAGGTACGTGAGCCGACAGTGCAGCCACTACCGAGTCGAGCGACTTGGCACCGGCAACCTGGACGCCGTCCGGACTGCGAACATCGAACCAGCCGCAGTACACGTGGCGCCAGAGTGAGCCGGCCATTAAATGAGAATGCCCCTCGACAAAGCCAGGCATCAGCACCTGATTAGCGAACCGATCATCGATTTGATAAGGGCCCCAGCCAGCTAACTCGTCGATTGAGCCCACCCCCAGGATACGACCGTCGCGAACCGCCACATGGCTGGCCTCGGGGCGAGCTGGGTGCATGGTCAGAATACGACGCGCGCGATAGACGGTAGTGGGTGTTGCCATGGCGACAGCGGAGATGTTTGCTCGAGGCAAGAATTTTGAGCCCCATCCAGTGTGGAGCGAGGGAGGGTTTATCTGGAGGGATAGGGCCTTCCTAGCGCCGGACTCGCCTCCTATCATTTCATCGAGACCAAGGTGCCACCGCCAGGCAACGAGGACACTGCCGCGTTCCCGGTTCAAGCTGCATAACCTATTGAGGAGACCCATCACATGACGCAGATTCCCCGTCGCAGGATGCTTCAAACCGCTGCCGCCTTGGGCGCCAGTCCGCTGGCCGGCTGGCCCCTGCAAGCCTGGGCACAGGCCGCTAAGGGAGGCGTGCTGGTCATCGGGACGAACCAGCGTCCGCGCCATCTGAATTCGGCTGTGCAAAGCGGCATTGCCACCATGATGCCAGCGGCCCAGTTGTTCGCCTCGCCGCTGCGCATGGACGCCCAGTGGAAGCCGCAGCCCTACCTAGCCGAGCGCTTCGAGTTGTCGCACGACAACCGGAGCGTCAAGCTGGTGCTGCGCGCTGGCGCAGTCTTCCACGATGGCCGGCCCATTACCGCCGAGGACGTGAAGTTTTCCATCGAAACCATCCGTGATCATCACCCCTTCCGAACCATGTACGGACCGGTGCATACCGTCAGCGTGGAAGATGCGCGCACCGCGGTGATACGGGTGGCCGAACCCCACCCGGCGCTGCTGCTGGCCATGTCTACGTCGCTCACGCCCATCATCCCCAAGCACATTTTTGGCGACGGCACCGACCCCAAGATCCACCCGCGCAATTCCAACCCCGTCGGCTCAGGCCCGTTCAAGCTCGTCGAGTTCAAACCAGGCGAGGTGACGGTGATGGAGCGCTTCGACCGCTTCTTCCTGAAGGACCAGCCAAAGCTGGACCGCATCATCATCAAGGAATACAAAGACTCGGCCAGCCTGCTGCTCGCCTTCGAGCGGGGCGAGGTCGATGTGCATAGCCTGCTCACCAACGCCCGTGAAATGGATCGGGCCAAGAAAGTGCCCGGCGTGCAAGTGGTCGTCGGCGCAGGCCCGGCCATTGGCCCTCTGGTGTGGCTGGCGTTCAATACCAAGAGCCCCAAGCTCGCCGACAAACGGGTGCGCCAGGCGATCAGCTACGCACTGGACCGCAAGATGATTCTCGAGCAGCTGCTCGAGAATCATCACAAGGCCGCCACAGGGCCGATCGCTTCTGGCAGCCCCTTCTATAACCCCGACGTCGAGAAATACGCCCACAACCTCACCAAGGCCAACCAACTGCTCGATGCCGCCGGCCTTAAACCTGGCGCCAACGGAACCCGACTCTCGCTCGAGGTCGACGCCATTCCGGGCTCGGCTGAATTCAAGACGCTGCAGGAGTACACCAAGGCCGCTCTGGCCAAGGTCGGCATCGATGTGTCGGTTCGACTGACACCAGACTTCCCAACCTGGGCCCGCCGGGTCTCGACCGGCCAGTTCGACATGACCTACGACACCGTCTGGAACTGGGGAGACCCGGTGATTGGCGTTCACCGCACTTGGCTCAGCGACAACATCAAGCCCGGGGTCATCTGGTCCAACACCCAAGGCTATGTCAATGCCAAGGTCGACGAGTTGCTCACAGCCGCCGGCAAGGAGATGAACCAGGCCAAGCGCAAGGCGCTCTACAAGGACGCGCAGAAGATCATCGTCGACGATTGCCCGGTGGCCTTCATCTACGAAACCCGCAACTCGGAAGCCTTCCGCGCCAACGTGTCCAACCCTCCCAAGGGCATCTGGGGCCTGATTGATGGGCTCAACGACGTGACCGCCGGAAAGGCCTGACAGTGCGCGCAACGAAAGGCCCAAGCCTCAGGCGCTCGGCACCAGCACGAATGCGATGAACGCGCTGGCCGCGGTGTTGCGCCGGCTCGTGCTGGCTTTCGGACTGGTGCTGGCAGTGCTGGCCCTCAACTTCCTGCTGATTCACGCAGCGCCCGGCGATCCTGCCGAGGTCATCGCCGGCGAGATGGGCGGGGCCGACAAGGAGGCCATGGCCAGCATCCGCAAGGCCTACGGGCTGGATCGGCCGCTGCACGAGCAGTTCTTTACCTATATTGGCCGCAGCCTGCAGGGGGATCTCGGCCAGAGCTATCTGTTCAATAGGCCGGTATCGGAGCTGATCTTCGAGCGGCTGGGGCCCACGGTCCTGTTGGTCATGACGGCGCTGCTGGGCGCAATCAGCATCGGCACCTTGCTGGGGGTGCTCGCCTCGCGCCGGCCCGACAGCCTGTTCAGTGGCGCGGTAACGGTGCTGTCCATGATCGGCTATGCAATGCCAGTGTTCTGGACCGGCATCCTGTTGGTGATCCTGTTTGGCAAGGTCCTACCCATCATGCCTATTGCCGGCATGCGCGATGTGCGGATGATGGGTGCCGGCCCACTGGCGCATGCGCTGGACGTGCTGCACCACCTGGTGCTGCCAGCGCTCACGCTGGGCCTGGTCTACCTCGCGCAGTACAGCCGGCTGGCGCGCGCGAGCATGCTGGAGGTGCTGAGCCTGGACTACATCCGCACCGCGCGGGCCAAGGGCCTGGGTGAGGTTTCGGTCACCCTCAAACACGCGCTGCGCAATGCACTGATGCCTCTGGTGACCATTGCTGGCCTGCAATTCGGCAACGTGATTTCCGGGGCCTTGCTGGTCGAGACGGTGTTTTCCTGGCCGGGTCTTGGCACACTGGCCCTGGACGCCATCCTGGGAAGGGACTACCCGACACTGCTGGGTGTCCTGACCTTTTCTGCCATCTTGGTGATCGTCGCCAATTTGCTGACAGACCTCAGCTACCGGTGGATCGACCCGCGGCTGCGCGGTCGTTGAGCGCGGTTCATCTATGGCAATGCACAACCCCGAACCCTCCCCCGTCGCCAGCCCTGGCCGCTCGGTTCAGGCGCTGTCGCCAGGCCGAGAGGCTTGGCACGTGTTCCGCAGCAACAGGGCGGCCCTGTTCGGCCTGATTCTCCTGCTCACCCTGGCCGCGACGATGCTGTTAGGGCCCGCCCTCTATGGAGTGAAAGCGACCGAGATCGTCGCCCCACCTTTCAAACCGCCCTTTATCGACCCCGCCGCCTGGCTAGGGACCGACTACCTGGGCCGCGACATCCTGGCGGGCATGCTGATCGGCGGTCGCGCGACTGTGCTGGTGGGACTGTCTTCTGCGGCGGTAGCCGTCACCATCGGCGTGACCATTGGCGCCTTGGCGGGCTTCTTTGGGGGCTGGGTGGATACTCTCCTGTCGCGTCTGACCGAGCTGTTTCAGGTGCTACCGCCCCTGCTGTTCGCGATGGTGCTGGTGACCCTGTTCACCCCCTCGCTGTACGTGGTGATCTTTGCCATCGGCGTAGTCGCATGGACCGGCACGTCACGTTTGGCACGCAGTGAATTTATGCGTCTGCGTCACATGGAGTACACCCACGCAGCAAGGGCCATGGGCGCAGGGCCGGCTCGGCTGATGCTCCGCGAAATCCTACCCAACGCGATGCCGCCCCTCATCGTATCGGCTACTCTGATCATCGGTGCCGCCATCCTTTTCGAGGCAGGTCTCAGCTTTCTAGGCCTGTCAGATGCAAATGTGATGAGTTGGGGAATGATGATCGGCAGCAACCGGCGCAACATCCTTGAATGCTGGTGGGCGGTGACATTTCCGGGCGTGGGAATTTTTTCAACCGTGCTGGCCTTCAGCCTGATCGGCGATGGCCTCAACGACGCCTTCAATCCAAAGTTGCACCGCCGATGACCGAGGCCAGCGCCCCCCTCTTGCTGCAGGTTCAGGGCCTGACGGTCGAGTTCCGAACGCGGGGCGGTCTCGCTCGGGTCCTCGACGATGTGGGATTTGAGCTACATCGAGGCGAGACGCTGGGTGTCGTCGGGGAATCTGGCTGCGGTAAGAGCGTCACCGCCCTGGCCCTGATGCGCCTAATCGCCGAGCCTCCGGGGAGGATCACAAAGGGTCAGGTCTGCTTCGCGGGGCGAGATCTCCTGCAACTGCCCGAATCAGAAATGCGACGAGTACGGGGCAACCGGATGTCCATGATCTTCCAGGAGCCGATGACATCGCTCAACCCCGCTTACACCGTGGGCGACCAGATCAGCGAGACAGTGCGCCTTCACCAAAGCTTAACGCGGTCTGCGGCACTGCAGCGAGCAATCGAGATGCTGGAGGCAGTCGGAATTCCCGCGGCCCGCCAGCGGGTGCACGAGTATCCGCACCAATTTTCGGGCGGAATGCGTCAACGGGTGATGATCGCGATGGCGCTGGCCTGTGAGCCGGACCTGTTGATAGCGGATGAACCCACCACCGCTTTGGACACCACGGTGCAGGCCCAGATCTTCGATCTGATCGGTGAGCTTCGAAGCCGTACTGGCACGGCAGTGATGCTAATCACACATGACATGGGCGCCATCGCCGAAATGGCGGACCGGGTTGTCGTCATGTACGCAGGACATATTGTCGAAAGCGGGACGGTCCGCGACATCCTGCAGGATCCGCGGCACCCCTATACAAAAGGTCTGATCGCCTGCGCACCTGGCCGGCGCACGACCGTACCGGGCCAGCCCCTCCAAGAAATACCGGGGACTGTGCCCTCCCTGCTTGAACGCGGTGCCGGCTGCCTGTTTGCCGACCGCTGCGCCCAAGTGCAGCCGCTTTGCCGCCAGTCGATCCCACCGCTCCACACCTTGCAGCCTGGCCGCCAAGTGGCCTGCTGGATGCAACGCGAGGGAGCGTCGACGTGACGGGCACAAACGATCCCCTACTGACGGTGCGCGACCTCTCGGTCCACTTTCCGGTTGGCGGTTCCCTACTGGGACCGCGGAGGGTGGTGAAGGCGGTCGACGGTATATCGTTCGACGTGAGGCGCGGAACGACCTTTGGCATTGTGGGTGAAAGCGGCTCTGGGAAGAGCACGACCGCCCTGGCCATCATGCGCTTGGTAAAGATTAGCGCTGGCACAGTCGCACTTGGCGGCACCGAGATCAGCCGTCTAGAGGGCGAGGCCCTGCGCAGGGAACGGCACCGCTTCCAAATGGTCTTCCAAGATCCCTACGCTTCGCTCAACCCGCGCAAGCGGGCCGGCGACGCCATCTTAGAGGCGCTGAACCTGATGGACGTGGGCGCTCCCACTGACCGGCCAGCCCGCGCCCGGGAGTTGTTCCTGCAGACAGGCCTGCGCCCCGAGCAACTGCAGTTGTTCCCGCATCAGTTCTCAGGGGGACAGCGGCAGCGCATCGTGTTGGCACGGGCACTTGCGGCGCGGCCCGAGTTGGTTGTCTGCGACGAGCCGGTCTCAGCCCTGGATGTGGCAATCCAGGCACAGATGCTCAATCTCATGCTGCGCCTTCAAAGAGAGTTCGGCCTGACTTACCTTTTCATTTCGCACGACCTTGCGGTGGTTCGGCACCTCTGCGACGAGGTCGCAGTCATGTACCTGGGAAGGATCGTGGAGCGAGCGTCCCGGGAGCAGTTGTTCGCGCGCCCCCTGCACCCGTATACGAAAGCGCTGTGGTCTGCAGCGCCGTCTTTTGATCCCGACGCCCGAAGCCGGAAGGACCGGATCCGACTCCAGGGCGACCCGCCCAGCCCGATGGCAGTTCCATCGGGTTGTCGCTTTGCTGGTCGCTGCCCGCACTCAGTGGATGCCTGCCGCGATCAGGACCCGCCGCTTCGGGAGATCAGCCCGGGCCACGCCGTGGCCTGCCTCCGTGTCGATGACACGGGGCAGATGCGGTAACCTGGCTGCTCAGTCGTTGAGCGTGACACCCCGCGCCTTGCCGACGGCGCGCAGTTTTTCCACCTCGCTGCGAATCTGGGCTGTGAGCTCGTCGGGCGCCAGCGCACGCACCGAAAACGTAGCGCGTTCGATCCGCTCGCGCACATCCGGTTGGTTCGTAGCGGTACGCAGGGCCTGTGTGAGACGAGATGCCACATCCGGGCTCAGGCCCGCAGGTCCGATAAAGGCCACCCAGCCCCCTGCGATGAAGTCGCCGAGGCCCTGCTCGCCAGTCGTCGGCACTTGGGGCATGAGCGCCGCGCGGCGCTGCGAGGCATAGGCGATTGCGTTGGCACGACCGGCATCGACATGCCCTTTGACCAACGAAGGGTTGGACAGCAGCACCTGGATATGCCCGCCGATGAGGTCTTGCAAGGCCGCCGCCTCTCCCTTGTAAGGCACATGTACGAGCTGGGTACGCGTCATCTCCTGCAGGATTTCCATCCACATATGGGTGCTGGTGCCAATGCCAGAACTTCCATAACTGAGCTTGCCAGGGTTCTTGCGGCCATAGTCAATCAGATCTGCCATGGTTCGGATACCAGTCGAAGGATGCGCCACGATGATGTAGTTGGCGTCGAAGGCCAGAGTCAGCGGGGTGAAGTCACGCACCGGGTCGTAGGTAGAACGCGGATCCAGCGCGGGAATGTTCACCCCGGAGGCCGACACCATCACGCCGATGGTGTACCCGTCGGGGGCGGCGCGCCGGATCGCCTCGGTGCCAATGCGGGTGCCACCGCCCGGACGGGCGTCGACCACCAAGGTCTGCCCCAGTATCGTGCTGGCCTTCTCAGCGATGGCCCGAACCGCGCCATCGACTGCGCCTCCGGCAGCAAAGGGCTCGATCACGGTGATCGGACGGGCGGGCCATGCCTGCGCATGAAGGCTCAGGTGGGGGGCGGCGGCCAGGGCGCCCATCGAGGCCAGCAGGGAACGGCGTGTAGTGCTCATGGTTGTCTCCTTGAGAAATTGAACAGCTCGAAATTAGCGTCCGCCAAAAAAACCGAACTTTCGGCGCTCAGCGAGGGCCGGATTGATCAATGGGAGCTCGCTCACTTTGTCAACCCAGGTGTAGTCGGCATAGCCCAGCCTAGCCACTGGCTTGATGCGCGCGACATCGAGCCTCCCGTCCGCCCCAATCACAGCGTCGTCAATATGCACGCCGACCACTCGGCCGATCACCAGCCAATGCGCCGATTCACGTGTGCTGCCTGGCAACATGACCACCGTCTGAACACGGCATTCGAAGGACACAGGCGCCTCGAGAAGGCGCGGCGTCTTGACGCAAATCGAGGGAGCTGCAGTCAACCCGCAAGCTTCGAGTTCGCTGATCTCCGAGTCGATGATCTGCGAACTGGCGTTGACATGCGCAATATTGTCCAGCGTCGCCATGTTGTAGACGAATTCGCCAGTGCGCTCCGCATGCTCGATGCTGTCCTTCCGCCGAAGGTCGGGGAGTTGAACGCTGCCAGAGAAGCCCACGTAGCCTGGCTCAAAACCCAGCAGCGCGAACTGTGAATAGGGCGCGAGATTCACCCGTCCGTCGGGCATGAGCGTGGTGATCCAACCGATGGGGCGCGGCACCACGCAGGACTTGAACGGGTTGAATGGCAATCCATGATCGCCGTTATCCGGGTTCCAGAACATCCTGTGATTCCTGTGGTGCTTAAAGCTTGGCGCTTGTCCGTCCGTCCGAATGCTGGCGGGGCTGCTCGCTTCTCAACGCCCCAGCGCCCGCGCTATGAAGCCTTCGACAACGGAGTGGTATTCGTCTGCGCGCTCGCCCCACCCGTAATGACCCACACCCTTGATCTCGTAAAACTCGCCCTGCGCCATCATTCCGGCCATCTTCTGCATGACGGAGGCCGGACAGGTGCTGTCGAGTTCGCCGGCAATACACAGCGCGGGCATCTTGAGGCGGGTCGGTAGGTCGTCCTCGAGGTACTGGGAGATCGCCACGATGGCCTTCTGGAAAGCCTCGGACTTCATCAGCCGAATGTTGTAGAGGGCGTGATCAATCGCGGGACTGCTGGCCCCCGGCCCCATCATGGTTCGCAGCAGGTCCGGGGCATAGTCGGCAATGGCCCGGCCCTGAGTGAGCGGGGCCACGCGGGTACGCAGGAAATCGGCCTGCCATTCGGGGCCCGAGTGGTTGAAGGTGTGCGCGGTAGCCGAAAGCACCAGGGCCTCTATCAGCTCCGGCCTCAGGTCGGCGACCTTTTGGGCCACCATCCCGCCCATGCTGTGCCCCAGAAGAACGTTGCGAGTGGTGCGGGTTGCTTCAATCAGACGGATGGTTATCTCGGCCATTCCGGTCATGGATAGCGCAGGAGGCACCTCCGAGATGCCATAGCCCGGCGCGTCGCAGGCAACCACCCGGTAGCCGGCATGAACGAAGCGCTCGATGGTGTAGCGAAAGTACTCCTTCGACCCGTAGGCACCATGGAGCATGAAGAGGGTCGTGTCGGATTCACCGCTCACCGTGTAATCGGGCAATCGATAGGGACGCATGAGTACTCCTTCCAGGGAATTGGGCCGGCACTAAACGCGAGGCTGTTTCCGAAAAACAGTTGCCACAAGCAATGAACTAACGCCAGCCTCTATCAGAACCGAGTTATCGATGGGATGAATTGGGGGTTCATCCATTGACAATTTTGAAAGTCGAAAATTTAATCAAGAACCCTTGCCTTAAGCAACTTTTTCCATCCGACTCAGGAGTTCCGATGCTCGAAATCGTCAACGAGGTCCAGCTGACCATCTCCAAGGACAACGACAACCCTTTTCTGCGCGGGCCGTTCCAATCGAATGCGAGGGAGTACACCGCCGACACCGACAGCCTGAAGGTCATCGGAGAGATCCCCCGGGACCTCGAGGGCATGTTCGTGCGTAACCACCACAACCAGATTCACGAGCCGCTGGGCAACTACCACCCCTTTGACGGCGACGGCATGCTGCACGCCATGCGATTCGAAGACGGGCGCGCCGAGTACCGCAACCGCTTCGTGCGCACGACCGGCTTCTATGCGGAGCAAGGGGCAGGCCGCTCGCTGTGGCCGGGCCTTCTCAGCCCCGACCTCGCCGAGCGCCGCGGCTGGGGCGCCATGGGCGCGATGAAGGACAACGCCGGAACCGACGTCAAATGCCACGCCGGCAAGCTGATCGCCAGCATGTCCCAGGGCAGTGAGCCCTGGCGCCTGGACCCGTTCACGCTGGAGACGCTGGGAGTCGAGAAGAACTGGGCGCGCAAGGTCCCCGAGGGAGTTGCCTCGCACTACAAGGTCGACCCCTTCACTGGCGAGATGATGTTCTTCAACTACCCGGAGAACCCTCCATACATGAACTACGGGGTGGTGGACAAGAACAACCAGTTGGTCCACTACGAGCCGATCGAGCTGCCGGGGTCGCGCTGGCCGCATGACCTGGGCATCACCCAGAACTACACCGTCTTGCACGACCTGCCGCTGTACTTCGACCCGGTCTTGCTGCGCCAGGGCCAGCACAAGCTGGTGTTCAACCGGGACCAGCCGGCACGCTTTGGCGTCTTGCCGCGCCGGGGTAGCAACGCTCAGGTGCGCTGGTTCGAGGCAGCGCCCTGCTATGTGCTACACATCACTAATTGCTTTGAAGACGGCGACGAGGTGGTAATGGACGGCTGCATCATGCCGGACTACAAGACGGTTCCCGTCAACGCCAGCACCAACCTGTACGGGCGAATCCGGGCCAACCTGGACAAGCACAACAACCCCACGCTGATGCACCGCTGGCGCTTCAACCTGCGTACCGGCCAAACCACCGAGCAGCGCATCGACGATGAGATCACCGAGTTCCCCGTCTGCAGCAACGACTATGTGGGGAGGCCCTATCGCTACAGCTACAACGTGCTTTACAAAAAGGGCGACTGGCTTTTTTCTGGGCTGAAGCGCTACGACATGAAGACCGGCAAGACCGCCCGCTATGAGTACGGCGAAGGTCGCTACGGCAGCGAACCCCAGGTTGCCAGAGCACTGGGCGCCAAAGCGGAGGACGATGGCTACGTCATCTCCATGGTGGCCGATATGAACACCGACTCCTCAGAGATCATGGTTCTGCGCGCCGACGACATCCAGGCGGGCCCGGTCGCGCGCATCCTTCTGCCTGAGCGCATGGGAATAGGAACCCACGCCTGCTGGGTCGAGAGCGACCGGCTGCAAGGGGAAAACCGCCAAACAGAATTGAACTAACACAGCGAGAGGTCCAATGCATTCCCCTCCCCAACCCGCAGGGAGGGCGTAATGGCAAGATATGAGCGATGACCACTCGGATTCCCGTCAGCACGATCTTCATTCGCCTGGGCAAAGCCTACAACGCGGCCACCAATGCCTTTGAAAGTGCCACCGGCGTGAACGCCGCCCGTTGGCGACTGCTCTACCTCATTTACTGCCAACCCGGCATCAGCCAACGTGAACTGGTACGCCAGGTCCGGGTTGATCCTGGATCCATCACCCGACAGCTCAATTCACTGCAAACCGAGGGCTTGGTGGAACGGCGCGACGACACGGTCGACGCGCGGGTCTTCAGGCTGGTGCTCACGCGGCGCGGCCGCGTCGAAGTTGCACGGGTGCTGCGCATTCGAGCAGGTTTTCTGGACACCATGGTCGAGGGCCTCTCCGCTACCGAACTGCGCGCCTTGGCCAAGGGCCTCGACCGAATCAGCGTGAATCTCGGCGATGATGTACCGCTTCCAACAGGCCTGGAGCAAGCCGAAGACAAGCCGCACGCCCAGCGCGTGCGCAGGCGACCTGCGGCCCCCTGACCTCAGCGCCCCTCTGCGAGTTTTCGCAGCGCCGGCATGTCAAGGACAACGCGCTGACCATAGCCAGCTTTCACGATGCCCTGGCGGTTCGGCAGGGCCAGTTGAGCCGGGCCCGAAAGACCAGCTTTGAGACCCCACCCCAGGGTCTTTTGAGGATCGCAATGCGGCTGGCCCGCGGGCGTCAAGGCGATCGTGCTGATCTGGGCGGGCAATACTGAAATCAGCGAGAAAATTTTCGGGCGCCTGCCACGCAGCCAATCACGGCAAGCGCCGACAGCGCCATTGGCCAGGTCACCTGCTCACTGAGCAACAGGGCCGCCAGCATCATTCCGAGGAAAGGCTGTATCAGTTGCAACTGGGCCACAGCGGCCACACCCCCCTGGGCGAGGCCCCGGTACCAGAAGATGAAGCCGACCAGCATACTGAACACCGACACATAGGCCAGGCCCGCCCAGGCGGACGGGCGAACGCCGGCGAATGTCATGGGGAGCGTGGCCCACGCCAGCGGTAGCGTCAGCGGCAGCGAGATCACCAGCGACCAGGAGATGACCTGCCAGCCCCCCAAGCGGGGCGTGAGCCGCGCGCCCTCGGCATACCCGAGCCCGCAGACCGCAATGGCCGCAAGCATCATCAGGTCTCCCACCAGGGAACCTGCGCCGCCCTGCACCAGTGCATAGGCGCCGACCAGGGCACAACCCAGAACCGAAAAAAGCCAGAAGGCCGGGCGCGGACGCGCGCCGCCCCGCAACACCGCAAAGAGCGCGGTGGAAAGCGGCAGGGCGCCGATGAACACCATGGCCTGTGCCGAGGTGATGTGTGTGAGGGCCCAGGCCGTGAGCAGTGGAAAGCCGACGACGCAGCCCAGGCCCACCAGCACCAGCGGGAGCAGGTCTTCGCGCTCAGGCCTCTGCTGCTGCCCTGCGATCAGCAAGGCGGCGGCGAGAAGACCCGCCAGCACAGCCCGGGCGCCGGTGAGGAACAAAGGGTCGAAGTCCACTACCGCCAGTCGCGTGGCGGGCAGCGATCCACTGAAGATCAATACGCCCACCAAGCCATTCCACCACCCCTGTGTTGTCCGCTCCACGCCTCACTCCTTGGTTGCGGCACATCCTAGCCTGCTGGCCTGAGCGATCATGAAAAAGCGGCCCGAAGGCCGCTTTTTTTGGCGATCCGACAGGGATCAGGCCGCGACCTTGGCGGCGTCGTTCTGGTAGTCCTCGATCTTGTCGAAGTTGAGGTACTGGTAGACGGTGTCGCTGTTGGCGGTCAAGACGCCCATGTCAGCCATGTACTCGGCCTTGGTCGGGATGCGCCCGAGCTTGGAGCAGATGGCGGCGAGCTCCGCGCTGCCCAGGTACACGTTGGTGTTCTTGCCCAGACGGTTGGGGAAGTTGCGGGTGCTGGTCGACATGACCGTGGCCCCCTCTTTGACCTGTGCCTGGTTACCCATGCACAGCGAGCAACCGGGCATTTCCATGCGGGCACCGGCAGCGCCGAGCACGCTGTAGTGGCCCTCTTCGGTCAGCTGCGTCTGGTCCATCTTGGTCGGGGGCGCGACCCACAGCTTGACTGGAATATCGCGCTTGCTTTCAAGCAGCTTGGAGGCCGCACGGAAGTGCCCGATGTTGGTCATGCAGGAACCGATGAACACCTCGTCGATCTTGGCGCCAGCGACCTCGGACAGCATCTTCACGTCGTCCGGGTCATTCGGGCAGGCCACGATGGGCTCGTGGATCTCGGCCAGGTCGATCTCGATGACAGCGGCGTACTCGGCGTCGGCGTCGGCCTTGAGCAGCTGCGGGTTCTTCAGCCAGGCCTCTTGCGCGGCGATGCGGCGCGCCAGCGTGCGGGCGTCGGCATAGCCGTTGGCAATCAGCGACTTCATCAGGGTGATGTTGCTGTTGATGTACTCGATCACCGGCTCCTTGTTCAGGTGCACGGTGCAGCCGGCGGCGGAGCGCTCGGCGGAGGAATCAGACAGCTCGAAGGCTTGCTCCACCTTCAGGTCGGGCAGGCCCTCGATCTCGACGATACGACCGGAGAAGACGTTTTTCTTGCCCTGCTTCGCGACGGTCAGGTGGCCTTGCTTGATGGCGGCCAGCGGGATGGCGTTGACCAGGTCACGCAGGGTAACGCCGGGCTGCATCTTGCCCTTGAAGCGAACCAGCACGCTCTCGGGCATGTCCAGCGGCATCACGCCCGTGGCGGCGGCGAAGGCCACCAGGCCCGAGCCGGCGGGGAAGCTGATACCCAGAGGGAACCGGGTGTGCGAGTCACCGCCGGTGCCGACGGTGTCGGGCAGCAGGAAGCGGTTCAGCCAGGAGTGGATCACGCCGTCGCCCGGACGCAGCGAAATGCCGCCGCGGGTGGACATGAACTCGGGCAGCTCGTGGTGCATCTTCACGTCCACCGGCTTGGGGTAAGCGGCGGTGTGGCAGAAGGACTGCATCACCAGGTCGGCCGAGAAGCCCAGGCAAGCCAAGTCTTTGAGCTCGTCGCGGGTCATGGTGCCGGTGGTGTCCTGGGAGCCCACCGAAGTCATGCGCGGCTCGCAGTAGGTGCCGGCGCGCACGCCCTTGCCTTCTGGCATGCCGCAGGCGCGGCCGACCATCTTCTGGGCCAAGGTGAAGCCCTTGCCACTGTCCTTGGGCGCCTGGGGCAGGCGGAACAGGGTGGAGACGGGCAGGCCAAGGGCCTCACGGGCCTTGGCGGTCAGGCCGCGACCGATGATCAGCGGAATGCGGCCACCGGCGCGCACTTCGTCAAACAGCACGTCGCTGCGCACCTGGAACTCGGCGATGACCTGGCCGTTCTTCAGGGCCTTGCCCTCGTAGGGACGCAGCTCGATCTCGTCGCCCATGTTCATCTGGCTCACGTCGAGCTCGATCGGCAGGGCGCCGGCGTCTTCCATGGTGTTGTAGAAGATCGGAGCAATCTTGGAGCCCAGGCAGACACCGCCAAAGCGCTTGTTCGGGACGAAGGGAATATCCTCGCCGGTAAACCACAGCACGCTGTTGGTGGCCGACTTGCGCGACGAACCGGTGCCCACCACGTCGCCGACGTAGGCGACCAGATTGCCGCGCTTGCGCAGGTCTTCGATGAACTTGATCGGGCCGCGCTTGCCGTCTTCCTCAGGGGTGATGCCGTCGCGGGTGTTTTTGAGCATGGCCAGCGCGTGCAGCGGAATATCCGGGCGGCTCCAGGCGTCAGGCGCGGGGGACAGGTCGTCGGTGTTGGTCTCGCCGGTCACCTTGAACACGGTGAGCTTGAGCGACTGGGGCACTTCTGGCCGGCTGGTGAACCACTCGGCATCGGCCCAAGACTGCATCACGGCCTTGGCGTTGGCGTTGCCTTTGGCGGCCTTCTCGGCTACGTCGTGGAACTGGTCGAACATCAAGAGGGTGGTCTTCAGGCCATTGGCCGCGACCTGGCCGACTTCCTGGTCGTCCAGCAGGTCGATCATGGGGCTGATGTTGTAGCCGCCCAGCATGGTGCCCAGGAGCTCGGTGGCCTTGGCGCGTGAGATCAACGCGCACTTTTCGGTGCCGTGGGCCACGGCAGCGAGATAGCTGGCCTTCACTTTGGCGGCATCGTCCACGCCGGCGGGCACGCGGTGGGTAATCAGATCGACCAGGGTTTGTTCTTCACCCTTGGGCGGATTTTTCAGCAGCTCGATCAGCTCGCCGGTCTGCTTCGCGGTCAGCGGCAGGGGCGGAATGCCGAGTTTGGCGCGCTCGGCGACATGGTCACGATAGGCTTGCAGCATGGTCTTCTCTCCGTCAAAAAATAGTGGATTGGGCCGGTGTTCGGCTCTGTCTTGTGAACTCTGTTCGCTGATCTCGATAGTCTGCCTTATTGAGTTGCGCTCTCAGCGATGTCCCCGTTGACAACGGTGTCAGCGGCGGCTGGGACTGCAGCAGTGTCAGCGGTGTCAGGAGCCACCGGTGGCAGGGGCTCCAACAAGCTTGGCGGCGGGTTCATTTTCATCGCCGCGGCCACTTCGACCTGCGACGGGCTCTGGCATTCGTCGGCCAGGCGCTTTCCCAGCCTCTGGCTCAAGAGCATTGACTTGTTTCCCAGTTGCAGCCACATCGCACCCCTCTTGGGGTCCTCCAGGCGAATGGCGCCAGTGCGGCTCACGGTCGGGTGCATGCGAAAGCGCAATCCCTTGTGGATGCCGACCAGAAAAAAGCCTTCGCGGCGCGCTGGCTCCACGGTCACACTGGCGCCGAGTTCGCAGGTCATAACGCCCACATGCACAGCGCGTGCCACTTCGAGCTCGGCGGGGGACAGGTCGTGGGAGGGCTCATCCTCGATCCGCACCCGCGACTCCACGGCCTTCTGGGCGGAGGGCGCGAACGCGCCCTGTGGCTGCGCCTTGGGGGCGGTGCCGGAGGCGACCTTCGGAGCGACCTTCGGGTTGGCCTTCGGAGCGGCCTTCGGGGCGACCTTTGGAGCGACCTGCCTGGCGTTGCCTTTGGTGCCCGCCGGCACCGCTTCGGACGCCTGGACAGGCGCCAAAATCTGCAGACCCAAAAGAGCGAGCAGGGCCAGGGGCAACGCTTGTAGCGCCGACGGGGTTGATGACGAGAGTCCCCACCAGGTCCACTCGATCATGCGGGGACCTCGTCGAACCACGGGCGCACCTCGCTGGGCAGGGGCCGCCCGGTTTGGTGCGCGCGTTCAAGTACCTGCCAATGAAAGCGGTAGCTCGCCCGGTCTTCTAGCTTGCCTGCGTGGCTGATCGGCGCCCAGTCGGCGCGGGCTGCAGCCAGCACGATGGCGGCGGCGGCTTCGATGTCGCGGGCATCAGGTGCCATGGCGGCCAAGACCAGCCGGATCTGGTCCGGGTGAATGCTCCACATGCGGGTGTAGCCCAGCTCTCGGGCGGCGCGGCGCGCGGCCTCTCGGAAAGCGTCGTGGTTTTTAAACTCGGTCACCACGCAGTGGGAGGGCACCTTGCCATGGGCGTGGCAGGCCGAGGCAATCTCCATCTTGGCGCGCAGCACGAGCGGGTGCCGGAACTGACCCTCCACCCCCATGCCATCGGCGGGAATCGCGCCGCCGTGTGCAGAGACGAAATCCATCAGGCCGAAGCTCAGGGACTGGATACGCTCGTGGGCGGCGATTTCGAAGGACCGATGCACCGCGGCAGGCGACTCGATGAGGGCATGCAGGCCGAGCGTCGGCGCGCCAGCAGCGTCCACTGCACGCGCTGCGTGCTCGATATCGGCCGCGGATTCGACTTTAGGCACCATCACATGCGCGAGGCGGGCGCCGGCGCGGCCGACGATGGTGCGAACGTCGTCTTCGAAGGCGGGATGGTCCACAGGGTGAACCCGCACTGCGACCCGGGCACCGGGTGCGGCGCCAGCCGCCATCTCCGCGACCAGGGCGGCATGCTCTCGCTCGCCGCCTACCGGCGCACCGTCTTCGCAGTCGAGTGTGACGTCAAAAACGCATGCACCGAACTCCGCCGCCATCTCGGCCTGCAGCTGCAGGCTCTTTTTCATGCGAGCCTCGACACCACTGTAGTGGTCGCACACCGGCAAACTCCCGGTGCGGGCCTGGGCGCCCAGGAGAACGTCGCGGGGATGCGCGCTCACGGCTCTTTGGGAAGGGACTGCGCCGCAGAACTCAGAGCAGATGGGCGACGCCGGCCTGCTCGTCTTGCAGTTCCTTGAGCGTCTTGTTGATGCGCTCCTGGCTAAAGGCATCAATTTCAAGGCCCTTGACGACCTCGAACTTGCCACCCTGGGTGGTCACAGGAAAGCCGAACATCACGTCCTTGGGAATGCCGTAGTCGCCATTGGAGGCGATGCCCATGGTGACCCACTTGCCGTTGGAACCCAGGGCCCAGTCGCGCATGTGGTCAATGGCGGCGTTGGCAGCCGAGGCGGCCGATGACAGGCCGCGGGCGTCGATGATGGCAGCGCCGCGCTTGCCCACGGTAGGCAGGAACACGTCCGCATTCCAGACTTGGTCGTTGATCTGGTCCTTGATGCTTTTGCCGTTGGCGGTGGCATAGCGGTAGTCGGCATACATGGTGGGCGAGTGGTTGCCCCAGACGGTGAGCTTCTCGATTTCGCCGACCTTGCAACCGGTCTTGGCGGCAATCTGGCTGGCTGCGCGGTTGTGGTCCAAACGCAGCATGGCGGTGAAGTTCTCGCGCGGCAGGCTCGGCGCACTCTTCATGGCGATGTAGGCGTTGGTATTGGCGGGGTTGCCCACCACCAACACCTTGACATTACGCGAGGCCACCTTGTCCAGGGCCTTGCCCTGGGCGGTGAAGATCTGGGCGTTGGCGGCCAGCAGGTCGGCGCGCTCCATGCCGGGGCCGCGGGGACGGGCGCCGACAAGCAGTGCGTAGTCGGTGTCCTTGAAGGCGGTCATCGGGTCGCTATGGGCCTCCATGCCGGCCAGCAGGGGGAAAGCACAGTCTTCCAACTCCATCATCACGCCCTTGAGCGCCTTCTGGGCTTTTTCGTCCGGGATTTCGAGCAGTTGCAGGATGACAGGCTGGTCCTTGCCCAGCATCTCGCCAGAGGCGATGCGGAAAAGGAGGGCGTAACCGATCTGGCCAGCGGCGCCGGTGACGGCGACGCGAACAGGCTTCTTGCTCATGGGGAAATCTCCGGATGAAGTAATGGAAATCGGAAGTACTCCGGAGCAAAGGCCTGGGGGCCCCGACACCGGCCCGC
>JAURKV010000249.1 GCA_030831585.1 Ramlibacter sp.
CCCGAACCTCGCGAGGTCTCCCACGCCAGCGCAGCGAGTGCCGCCGCCCCCCCGGCGCACACCGACGCCGGAACGCTAGGCGCGGCGCTGCGGCAGCGCCAGTCGAGGATCCTCGAGCCCCTGGCATTTCAGGAGTCCGTGAGCGGCTGGCAATGCCGCAGAGGTCTGCATCTGGCGACAGCCGTGGGCACCTCCGCTGCCGCGGTGGTGGGCACCATGGCCCTGTCTCCGGGCGGGCTCGGCCACGCGGACGACAGGAGCGCCTCCGAAAACGGCCTTTGGGGATTCGTCGCAACCGTGGCGGGCGGCATCGGCCTGGTGGTAGGCGCCCTCATTCCGCCAGCGATTGAATGGGTGGCCCTGCGCGCGCGCAGGGCCTGCGTCGAACGCTTTTCAGGGCGCTCCAACGAGGAACACCTGCGTCTCCCGGAGAATTTGCTGGAAGACATCCAAGCCCTGGCCGAGCGCAGGGCCCCCCTCACCGCGGAGGGCGTTGCAAGCTGCATCGAGAAAATTAAGTGGCTACTCGAAGGTTCCGGGCGTGACCTGCCGAGCAAGCAGGTCGCCCATGCCTACGTTCGGCTCGCACAGACCGGCTGGCCCCCTTCTGCCTGCCGCAGTCACCGGGGACACGCTGTGGAGGGGGTGGGTTTGCTGGCAGGGCAGATCGCGCACCTCGCGCGCGCGCGAGACTTGGACAGCCAGACGCTCAAAGCGTCCCTGATGCTGCTGGCGGCTACCTTATCGGCTCATCACCTCAGCGCGGCTGGCGCGAACAAGGCTGCCAAGGCGCTGGTGCAGGCCTGCTGGGACGGCACAAACAACAAGCCAGGAGAACGCGCTGATCGTCTGAATTTCTTGACCTTGCTGCGCAGCCTGCCCGGTTTTGAACAGGTGGGTGAACCGGGCTCCGAAATCGGCCGTGACTTTGACACCGACGATCTCGCCGGAGATATTCAGGCGGGCCACGTCCTCGCTTCCTGGCGAAGCGCGCCCGCGCAGGGGGGAGACGCCCGCGCATGCATCGAACAATTCCTGCACACCGGGAACCGAGATCGCCGCAGCGTTCAAGAGGTTTCGCACGATAGCGACTGCCTGTTCATCGGCCTGGCGCGGCACCATCCTCTGGAATTGCCCCAAGACTTGGTCCACGGCCTGCTGGAGGAGCTGCGCAGACGGCCCAGCTCTGCGCAGTCCATCACCAATGCGCAGCAGCGCGTTCTGGACTTGCTGGGGGGAACACTCGGCAAGGGCTCTCCGGAGTACGAAGAACGCATGGAGGCGGGCTGGCAACGGGCACCCTTTGAAGTGGTGTTGTCACTGACCCAATACGCCCGAAATTTTCCGCCAGATCACCCTCTGCAAGAACTGACGGCACGCCTCAATGAGCCGCGCCGAATCACGGACCGCCTGGAGCGTGCAAAGCTCGCCGATCTGAGCGTCACGATTCGACAGGCGATTGATTTCGTCCGCTACCTCCCCGTGCCACCCGAGAGCAAAGTCCGGCGCCTCCACGGCATCCTGATCCACCTGCAGCAGCGGCAAAACCCGGACAGCAGCGCCTTCCTCGAGGGCGTGGTGATGCCAGAGGAGCTCATCAAGATACTGTCCAAAATCACCGGAAAGGCGACGCCCACAGACCCACTACGCGAACGAACCTCCGAGCACGTCGCGGCCCTGGGCCGTCTGTGCCAGCTCGAGGCCACACCTGCGCTGCTGCACGCAACATGGCGCGCCCTCAACCGAATCTGGGGGCACCGTGATGCGGCGGGGGGTGATCGCCAGGCCCAGGAGCGCATTGCGTCGAGGTACCGGGCGCAGGCCAAGGAAATGATCAACTTGCGCATCCTCGCAGAGGATTCCATCCAGGGGCTGAGGCCCCAATACCACCTGAACCTGCACTGGCTGCGCGCGCCGATGGCCGATCTGCAATTGGATGACCTGCAAGTAGCCGATCTGCGTATAGCTGACCCTCGTGTCGCTGACCCGCGGGTGGCCGATCAAGCGCAGGCCGAGCGCCTGCGCGCTGCAGCGCCGGATACGGCCATCACGATTGACGAGGGCGACTTCCTGAGAACGCCGACCGCTGCCGCAGCCGCACGCTGAAAAGGGGCCGCCCGGGGTCGAGCAAATGCGGGATTGGTCAAATTGTTCCGCATTCAGCCCTCAACCTCGGCTTGTGCAACCCACCTAAGCCGTGGGCCAGCCTACAAACAGGTCTTTCCAATCACCAGCCGTGGGGTGAAAGCCCTGCGAATGCGCCATGCGAAACCTGCCCATTGAGTACTTCAAGCGCCGCTTGCTTCCGGGGCCCTGTGCCCCCGGGACACACGGCCTCCTCGTCTCGCCGGCGCTGTCGGCCCAGACACCTGAGGCCGCGTGAAGCCTACCGCGCAAAAGCCCAGCACCCGGATCCACCTGCGCAAGCTTTCCGGAGGGAGTGCAGCCCCAGGAGGGGGCGCCAACGGCCCGACGCCCACCGCGTCGGCGGCGGCCACGGCAACTGCCTCCACACCTGGATCTGTACGGTTATCTGCGCCTGCGCCTAGGCCATCCGCCAGGCCCCACAGCGACCGCGAGCGTCTGCACAGCGCACCTGCCACCCCGCGCGAGCCCGCAGGTGGTTGGGGACTGCGGGACCGCGGCGTGGTCATCGCCGTGCCTCATCCCGCTCTCATGGCCTCGTGGGCCGGCGGTCTGACCGCAGCTGGCTTGGTCATGGCGCGGTTGCTGTTCGCGTCGGTGCAGTCGCGTCGCACCGCCCCAGTCCCAGGCGTCAGCCTGGCGTCGCGACTGAGAGGGTGGGGAGGCCGCGCCTCCGAAGACGCCTCAGGCGAGGTCGTGACCACATTCGCAGGTCTGCAAAGTTTGATCCGGGACCTGCAGCTGGGCCGCGGCGATCACTGGAACGTGGACGATGAGGCGCTGGCCCTGGGGCGCTTGGCGCGCGTGGCCAGCACGCCCCACTGGATCCGCCATGCTGGCGAAACCGGCGAAGTGCCGCTGGCGCTGGAGCTTCTCACCGGAGAGATCGAGGCGCGCTGCGGCCGCAATCGACCGAACAAGGATCCGCTCAAGGCGGCACTGCTCACCCTGGCGGCCTGCCTGCCCGAGCGGGAGACCAATCCGAGGCGCGCCAAGGCGATCGCCATGCGGCTGATGCAGTCTGTCCGTAACCACCCAGCCGCCGACCCGGCCCAGGCCATGCGGGACCGGGCGGACTTTCTCATCATCCTCAAAGATCAACCGTATTTCCGATCGCGCCCGGTCCGGATCTGGGCGGAAGATCGGCAGCCCTACGTCGAACACCTGGCGCAGGCGGTCTGGACCCTGGTCGAGAGATTTCAGGAGCCGCTCCTGCCCATTCGGCTACTCGCGGTGAACGGTGAGGGCGTACCGGGAGAGGTCTGGATTGGTGAGGCCCGCTGGGAGTCCACTTTCAAAAAGTCGGAGGCGGTCCGGCTCGCCAATTCGCTGGTCATAGCGCTGGCTCAGGCCGCGCCGGAGCCTCTGACGCCGGAGATGCGCCAAGCGCTGAGGGATCGGGTGCAGGGCGTACCGAGCGATGCCGGCCAGCCGACCACCGCCCAGCAACGCGCCGCCTGCCTGCTGGCGCGCCTGGGCGGGATGTCCCTGACCCTGCCAGCACCCGACGCGGAGCTGTGGCGCGATGCGCCCATGGCGGTCTGGCGGGCGCTGCGCCGGCTTGCCACCCATTACCCGCGTGACCCGGCGTTTCGGGCCTTGGGGCAGCGCGCGACGCAGTTGCCCCAGTTGCTGCAGGCACTGGCCCACACCCAGCCGCAAGATCTGGCGACCGAGATCCGTCACCTGCTCCGTCTCCTGAACCCCTCTGGGCGGCCGCCGAGCCAGCAGATCGGCCACCTGGATGCGATACGGCGGTACCTGGCGCTGCGGACAGACCTGCGGGGCGGCGCATTCCTTGAGGGCATTGCCAGCCCCAGCGATATCGCGAGGCTCCTGGTATCGCTGGATGGCCGCGAGGCCGAGACAGAAGGCGCGCGCCACACCCTGTCCGCTCAGATCACGCAGATGCCCCGGATGTGCCAGCTTCGGGCATCGCCCGGGCTGATCGAAACCGCGGACCGCGCGCTGGCGCGGGTGTGGCAGGCGCAGCCAGCGAGGCAAGTCGGCGCGCCCGCCAGACCGGAGCCGTCGCTAGAAGACTACAAGGCGCAGGTGCGCGCCAATACCCAACTGCGCCTCGTCCCCAACCACGCCCTGCCCTCTCTCGGGGTCCATCGGCATCTGCGCCTGGACGGGCTGGAGGGTTGAGACCAGTACTCAGGCGCGGATCACACCGCCGACATCACGCGACGCACATCACGCGCCCCACATCACGCCGCTAATTGCGCGTGCATCTCCTGCACCGAGATCACGCCCAGGTGGTCCATCGCCTTCATCCCCGCCACCGCGGCTTCAGCGCCGGCGATGGTGGTGAAGGTGGTCACGCGGGCCAGGAGCGCCGAGGTGCGAATCGCGCGGGAGTCAGCGATTGCGTTGCGGCGCTCCTCGACGGTGTTGACCACCATGATGATCGCGTTGTTCTTGATCATGTCGACCACATGGGGACGCCCTTCGGTGACCTTGTTGACGGTCTCGCAGGGCACGCCGGCCGCGTTGATGGCTGCGGCGGTGCCCTTGGTGGCCACCAGCTCAAAGCCCAGGGCCACCAGCTCACGGGCCACCTTCACCGCGCGCGGCTTGTCGCCGTTTTTCACGGTGAGGAAGACCTTGCCGGTCGACTGGCCATCGGCCCCCTTGGCGCGCGGCAGGCGCGTACCCGCGCCGAGCTGGCTCTTGACGAAGGCCTCGCCAAACGTCTTGCCCACACCCATCACTTCGCCGGTGGACTTCATCTCGGGGCCAAGGATGGTGTCCACGCCCGGGAACTTGACGAAGGGGAACACCGCTTCCTTGACGCTGAAGTACGGCGGCGTCACTTCCTTAGCGATGCCTTGCGAGTCGAGCGACTGGCCAGCCATGCAGCGCGCCGCCACCTTGGCCAGCGCAATGCCGGTGGCCTTGGAAACATAGGGCACGGTGCGTGAGGCGCGCGGGTTCACTTCCAGCACATAGATGACGTCCTGGCCGTCCTTGTGCTGGATGGCGAACTGCACGTTCATCAGTCCGACCACATTCAGCGCCTTGGCCATGGCCGAGGTCTGGCGCTTGAGTTCGTCAACGGTGGCGGCAGACAGCGAGTAAGGCGGCAGCGAGCAGGCGGAGTCGCCCGAGTGCACGCCGGCCTGCTCGATGTGCTCCATCACACCGCCAATGAAGGTGCGCTGTCCGTCCGACAGGCAGTCAACGTCACACTCGATCGCGTCGTTGAGGAAGCGGTCGAGCAGCACCGGAGAGTCGTTCGACACCTTCACCGCCTCGCGCATGTAGCGCTCGAGGTCGCGCTGTTCGTGCACGATCTCCATCGCGCGCCCGCCGAGCACGTAGCTGGGCCGCACCACCAGCGGATAGCCGATTTCCTGAGCAAGCAGTAACGCCGACTCTTCGGTACGGGCGGTGCGATTGGGAGGCTGCTTCAGACCCAGTTCGTTGAGCAGCATCTGGAAGCGCTCGCGGTCCTCGG
>JAURKV010000250.1 GCA_030831585.1 Ramlibacter sp.
GCCCGCGGTGGCCGCGACACTGCGCGCCACTTCGCGGCGCTCACCACGAACGTGGCCGCTGCGCGCGAGTTTGGCGTCACCACCACCTTCGGTTTCTGGGACTGGGTCGGCGGGCGCTATTCGCTCTGGTCGGCCATCGGCCTGCCACTGGCCATCGCTGTCGGGGCGGAGAACTTCCGCGCCCTGCTGGCTGGCGCCCATGCGATGGACGCGCATTTCGCCACGGCGCCTCTCGCGCGCAACCTGCCTGTACGTCTGGCTCTGGTCGACCTTTGGTATCGCAACTTCCACCGCTTCACCAGCCGCGGCCTGGCGCCTTATCACAGCGCCCTGCGCCGGCTGCCGGCCTACCTGCAGCAGCTCGAAATGGAAAGCAACGGCAAGCGGGTGGACCGCCAGGGCCGACCGCTGCCCTACGCCACCTCGCCGGTGCTTTGGGGTGAGCCCGGCACCAACGGCCAGCACGCCTTCTTCCAGATGATTCACCAGGGGACCGACGTGATCCCGGTGGAGTTCGTCGCCGTCGCCGAGGCGGCTCACCCGCTCCCGGGCCACCAGCAGGCCCTGCTGGCCAATGTGCTGGCCCAGGCCCAGGCGCTGATGCAGGGCCGCTCAGACCTTGGCGGCCATCGCGACTTCCCGGGCAACCGCCCCAGCACCTTGCTGCTGCTTCAGCGTCTGGAGCCCGCCAGCCTGGGCGCCCTCATCGCCTTGCAGGAGCACCGCGTGTTCTGCTCGGGCGCGCTGTGGGGCATCAACAGCTTTGACCAGTGGGGGGTCGAGCTGGGCAAGGTGTTGGCGCAAGACATCACCGCCCGCCTGTCCACCGGTGAAATCGCGGGGCTCGATGGGGCCACGGCGGCATGGGTCACCCGCTTGGCCCGACAATCCGATGCATGAGTTTTGTTGACGCGATCCAATCTGCCCTGACCCAGTACGCCGTTTTCCGGGGTCGGGCCAGCCGCCCACAGTTTTGGTGGTTCATGCTGTTTTGCGTGCTGGCGGTCACGCTGGCCGAAGCCATCGTGGGCGACGTCTTCAGCGGCCTGGTGACCCTGGCCCTGATCCTGCCCACCCTGGGCGTCACCGCCCGACGTCTGCACGACATTGGCCGCAGCGGCTGGTGGCAACTGATTGTTTGGGTGCCTGTGGTCGGCGTCTTTGTGGCGCTTTACTGGTACGTACAGCCCAGCGAGCCGATAGAAAACAAGTGGGGGGCTCCGCAGCCCTTGCCCTTATCCACTGATTGACCACGCGCCCTGCCAGGAGCGGCCTGGCGCCGGTCGATCAAAGCCCCTGGGCCCGCCTGGCTGCCTGGGTGGGGGCCACGCGCTGCTCGATGAAATCTCGCACCAGCGCAAACATGCGCTCCTGATCCCAGGTGTTGCCATCCACGGCGTCGACGGGGAAGTCCAGGATCGGAATACCCGCCTCCTCCAGCGACTTGTTGATGGCCCGGATACCCCACCAGCCCGCGATCGACAGCCCGCCATCAATCCGATGCGTGCGCGCCTCATGCTCGGCCCATGCGCTGCCCAGGCCGGGCATGTGCATCTGCTCGGACATCGTGACATAGCGGCTGGCCAGCGCCCGGATCGGGTCTCGCGTGCCGTATCGCAGGTAACCGTCGCTGGCAATGGACAGGTAGTTCGAGCGCACGAAGACAGCGCCGTACTTCTCTTCAAACTCGGTGAAGAAGTCCAGGTTTTGCCACAGACCCTGGCCCACGTACATCAGTCGGTACTTCTCGTTGGGGCAGACCCACATCGCCTGATCGGCGCGGTGGCGGATTTCGTCGCGGAAGGCGCGTGCCTGCGCCAGGGCCCAGTCGGTGCCCCGGTGCCACTGGATGCCCATGACCTGGCCCATCACCTCGCCCAAGCGCGCCGGCAGCTTGGGCGCGGTGGCGATGATGGTGCGTACCTCGTCGAAGTACTCCTCCTGCTGGTTGACCCGGTCGAGGATCTCGCGCAGCCGGTCGATGTCCAGCCGCTTGCCCGCCACCCGCTCGGCGGCGGCGATCAGGTCCTGGTACTGAGCCATCAGCGCATCGATGCGGTAGTCGCCGTCCAGGTCTTCCCAGCCCCACCGGGAGTGCTGCCACCAGTTGACCATCGGCCGATCGAGTACCGGCTGCTCAATCGGGATGAACGGGGCGCCTGCGAAATCCGCCAGCACCTGGGCGCTGCGCTCATGAATGGAGGTGCACACCAGCGAGGGCGCAGGCAGGCCACCCCAGGGCTTGTCGGGATTCTCGGTGTCCAGCAGCACGCCCAGCGTCAAGGCGGCGTAACGGCTCAGGTTGCGGTGGAAGCCGCTCTTGTCCAGGAAGTCGGAGTAGTAGCCCGATTGGCGCCGCGCCGCCACCAGCCCGGAGTACCAGACATCGGTGATGAAGGGCAGATCGAGCGCCTGCAAAATTTCATGGGGCACCAGCGCACCGACGATGGCGTAGGGCTTGCCGGCCTCGAACACGTCTCGGCGCAGGCCGGCAAACCATTCGCGCTGGTGGGTCCGCAGGGTGCGGGTCACCTCCAACTGCGTCAGGGCCTCGTGACGGCGGCGCGCCTCCGCAGTGGCGTCCGCGCTGGCGCCAGCCGTGTGGTTGTGGGGGGTGCTCATCGTCCCGCCTCCTGGTGGGTTGGGCGCGGCACGCTCGCCACGAACGCTTGAACTTCTTGTATCAAGGCCTGTCGGCCTTGCGGTCGGTGGACATCGTGGAACAGCGCGATGGCCGGCTTGCCTGCCTCGCGCCAGGTGCGAAGCAGGCGTGGCGTATCCCACCCGAGCAGCCTGTCACTGGGCGGCACATAAAGCACCACGGCCTCTACCTCGGGGCGAGCGGCTTGCGCCAGCAGCCAGGCCTCACGTGCCTGCGGCGGCCAGACGCCTGAGGAGTGGGTGTCGCGCCAAAGCTTGTCCAAAATGGACGCGGCAGGGTCCCCCTGCGTCGCGATATCCTGGCCGGCGGCCCGTGAGCCCCAGGCGTCGTCTTCGGCGACCACCTGGATACCGGCCTCCGCCAGCGCTTCGTACAAGGTCAGGTCTTGCAGTGGCTCCGACGAGGCCAGGACCGTCCGCAGGCCGGGCGCGCCCGCCTGTGCGTCCTGCAGGGTCCGCAGGCAGGCCTGCATGTCGGCGAGGTAGTCGGCGGGATGCATGAAGAAGCTGGCGCCAATGATTTGCAGCGCCTCTACGGCGTCGAGGCCACCCTGAAAGCGCAGGTCGCCCAAGCGGCGCTGCAGCGCGCGGACCTGATTGGTCAGGCCGATCGCTTCGCCGAGGGAGGTCTCATCTATTGGGCGCGTGCCCACACGACCAAGCCGATCGAGCAGGGCGTGAAACCGTCCCTGGTTGTAGGCCCTGACCGCGTCGCGCTGGCTGTGCATCAGGTCATGGATGACAAAGGGTGGGAACTTCGGCGCCCGGCCGAGCCGGTGCAGTTCCTTCATGAAGTAGTACAGCTTGTCGTAGGGGCGGGAGAGGATCAGCAGGTCCAGGAATTCGAACTCGCCTTGCAGGGCGACTTCACACAGGGCCCGGGTCTCGGGGGGCAACTCGGGGTCGATGTACTGGTCTGCGACAGGGGTGGCAATCTGCAGGTCGGCCGACACCAGCACCGGCATGCAACCGGCTGCCAGAATCGGTTCGATCGGGACCTGGTGGCCAATTCGGCCCACCACGCGCCGGCCGCCTGCGTGCGCGCTGCGTGCGCAGGCCAGACGCTGGCGGTAGCCATCGGCCAAGCGGTGGAAGGCGTCGGAAGTGGCGAGGGGGCTTGTCATGTCATATCGCCCCCGCAGCGCGGAGGTCCTGGATGTCTTGGGGGGCGTAGCCGAGTTCACCCAGCACCTGCTCGGTGTGCTCGCCCAGGCCCGGCAGCCGGCCCCCGAGCGAGGGGCCGTCAGCGTCGGCGACGAAGCCGGCGTTCATCAGCGTGAGTGGCATGCCATCGGGTGTCTGGCTGTCTTGCAGCATGCCGCGCTCACGCATCACCGGCATTTCCAGCATCTCGCGCGTCGTACGAACCTTGGCCGCCGGCGCACCCGACTCCATCAGGGCGACCTCGAGGTCGGCCGCGTCGTGTGGGGCGATGCGTTGGCTGAGCTCAGCCCGCAGCGCCTCCTTGTGCTCCAGACGGGCTGTCGGCGTCTGAAAGCGAGGGTCGGCCAGGAGGTCGTCGGCCTGGAGCACGCGACACAACGCCGCCCAATGGTTCTGGAAATTTCCGCTCAGCCACAACCATCCGTCGCGAGTACGGAACGGGCCCACCGTGGGGCGGTCCTGAACGACCGCCTGGGTCGCACTGATCCGGTCGCCGCTGATCATTTGGCGGACCAGACCCACCCCCATCAGAAGTGCGGTGGCGTCCAGCATGGCCACATCCAAGTGCTGCCCTTGGCCGGTACGGGCACGCCGCACCAGCGCCGACAAGATGGCTGAATGCGCCACGTAGCCACTGAAGCAGTCGATGCTAAAGCCCCGGCCCTGCGAGGGCACGTCCGACGCATCGCCGGTCCAGGCCATGCCGCTGATGGCCTGGATCGTGTGGTCATAGGCGGGCCAGTCGGCCATCTCGCCGCCCTGACCGAAGCCGGAGACGGTGCAGGTGATCAGGGCCGGGTTCAAGGCGCGCAGGTCTTCGTGGCCCAGGCCCATTTCGGCCAGCGCGCCCGGACGCTGGTTCTCCACCATCACGTCGGAGACCGCGGCGAGGCGTCGAATCAATTCCTTGCCCCCGGCGGTCTTGAGGTCGACCGTGATTGAGCGCTTGCCGGCGTTCACGGCTGCAAAGGCCGAGCCCACGCTCCAGCCGGGTTCACGGACGAAGGCCCGGAAGTCATCGCCCACCCCTGGGCGCTCGACTTTCACCACGTCTGCGCCCAGCAAACCCAAGTGGTAGGTACAAAAAGGTCCGGCGAGTGCGTGGGTCAGGTCCAAGACCCGAATGCCCTCAAGCGCCTTCATGGGCGTTCCTCTGGGAAGCGCGCATTCAAGTCAGGCCAAGTAGCGAGACCAGGCCAGGAATTTTGTCCTTGATCGTGCGGAAATCAGGCGTGGTCATTTTGGGCAGGGCCATGGTTCCGGGAACGCCCCTGATCGGCGAGAAGCCGTCCTTGTTCAGGATGGCCTGCCCCTCCACCGAAAGAATGAAGGAGGACAGTAGCCGGGCGATCGCCGGGTGTGGTGCCTTGGCCATGACGGACAGGCAGGTGTCGGAGGAGACGGTCGGCTGGGGGAAAGACTCGCCGACAGGCGCGTTCTTGGCGACCAGGCCCACCACGACCTGGTGTACGCCCGGGGCGTAAATGGCTTGGGCACCTGCCGCGATCCGCTGCAGCCCTGGCACGGCGCTGGGCGCAGCCTGACCGTTTTGGCCGAGGGCACGCAGGAAGGCGTCGCCGTAGGTCTCGCGCATCAGCACATGCCACAGGGCGGGGGACCCGCCCACGCGCGGGTCGATGAACAGCACCCGGCCCTTGTTCTTCGGGTCGATCAGGTCTTCCCAGCCCTTGGGCGTTTCCTTGATCAGCGAGGTATTCCAGACCAGCGAGTACGGGATGTGCGAGACGATGATCGAGGTGGCTGTCTTGGCCGAGTCCGGGTAGGTCTGGTGACCGGGGATCTCGGTGATGGGGACGTAATACCTTCGGGCGGCCAGCGTCTCCTGCAGCAGCTTGTCGGTGTCCATCACGACGTCGGCTACCGGTGAGCCGCTGTCTTGTTCGGCCGTCAGCCGCTGCCCCAGTGCGCCGGAAATCAGGCGGGTGACTTCAATTTCGATGCCGTATTTCTCTTTGAAGCGGGCCACCAGTGCCTGAATGATGGCCGGGTCGGTGACTGCATACAGCGAGCCTTTGCCCTCTTTGCGCGCGGCGGCGATCAGGCCTGCGTCCTGCGCGAATGCCGGCATCGCGGCCAGCAGCGGTGGTGCCAGCACCACGCCTGCGGCGTGGTGCAAAAAGTTGCGTCGGCTGCCGCCCGCGGGAGTGGAGGGGATATCGTTCATGTCGTCTCCTGGTAGTTGTGGGGTTTCAAACGGGCGCGGCGCTTAGCCTCTGAGGGTAGCCCTGCGGGTGAAGTACAGCATCACGGCAACGCCGGTGGAGGTCACGGCGGTCACGACGATCGACATCGCCGCCAACTGCGGGAAGCTGCCAAAAACCCACAGCTCGGTCATGACGCGACCAATCACCGGGTTGCGCGCACCCGCCAGCAGGCTGGAGGCGGTGACCTCCCCGGCAGTGTGGATGAACACGATGATCCAGCCCGCCATCAGTCCGGGCAGTGACAAGGGCAAGAGGATGCGCAGGAAGGTGCGGCCTCGACCGGCACCGGCGATGCGAGAGGCCTCGGACAGGTCGGCGCCGATGCCACTGGCCGCCGCCGCCGCGGCACGTGCCGCGAAGGGCAGCGCCATGGCCAGGTAGGCGAGGAAGAGAAGGGTGGTCGTCCCGTACAGCTTGAAAGGCGCGGGTGTGAATGTGATCAGGAAGGCGACACCGATCACCGTGTGCGGCAGGGTGGCCGGCAGGGTCAAGACCATGTCGGACGCTTTGGCAAGTGTTCCCTTGCTGTGCCTGGATCCCAGCAGCAGCAGGGCCGCGATCAGGACCGCCGCTGTTGCCGTCGCTGCGCCCAAGCCCAGGCTGGTCACGAAGGCGCGACTGGTCGGGCCGTTCTCGAACAGGACGAAGGTGTAGCTGGCAAGGGTGAACTGCTTGGTGTCGATGATCGGCGTCCAAAAGGGCTGCAGCGAGACGATGGCCAAGCCGAGCACTGGGAGTACCGAGGTCGCCAGCAGGTAGCCGATGGCCAGGCCCTGCGCGGGGCGGCGCCAGCGCCCCAAGCGGATCAGCCCAGCGCGCCCCCCGCGTCCACCGATGACAGCATGCCCCTCCGAGGGCACCAACCAGCGCTGGGCCAGCAGGAGGAACTGGACCACCGCCACCATCGCGGCGCTGAGCATCAAGCCAGTGGCCGTCTGCGGTGGAAACTGCTCGAACAACCGGTAAATGTGCACAGAGATCACGTCCATCCGCGCCGCGGTGCCCAGCACGATGGGAACCGAGAACAGGCCGATACCGCCGATCACGGCGGTGAGCGCTCCCGCTGCGATGGCGGGGCGTACGGCCGGCAGTGTCACCCGCACCATGGTGCGCAGCGGCGAGGCGCCGTGCACCCGGGAGGCCTCGTCCAGCGAAGCGTCCAGACCGCGCAGTGCCGCCGCCACGATCAGGTACACATAGGGCACCAGATACAGGCCAGTGACGAAGATCAGACCCGTGGGCGTGTAGATGTCCAGGGGGCCGTTGTCGAGGGTGATGCCCAGACGCCCCAGCAAGTCCTTGAGCACGCCATTGACCAAGCCAACGCGGGGGTCGAGCAAGATGGCCCAGCCAATCACGCCGGCGATCGGCGGCACGATCATCGGGGCCAGGGGCAGCAACTCGCCACTCGCGCCCAGTGAGCCGTCAGTGCGTTCATTGATGAAGGCCAGCACCGCGCCCACCACGGTAGCCAGTGCCGCCCCGCCAAATACGACGAGTGCCGTGTTGCGCAAGACTCGCAACAGCGCCCCCGACTCGATGGACTTGGCGATCGCAGAGGCACCGGCTGGGGCCTCCCCCAGGGTTCGGAACACCGCCACGCCCAGGGGATACACGAGGAACACGGTCACCAGCACCAGACTGGCCAGCAGCAGCAACTCAAATCCGGCTGGCAGGCCGGTACGACCTGTGCCCGCCCTCATCCGGCCGATTCCTCCAGGGCATAGACCCAGGTTCGTGCGATCGGCACAGTCACCTCTGCAGGGGTCGCAGGGGTCATTGCCTCGGCGCCGATGCCCAGGGTGACCACCAGGTGTTCGCCGGCACGCAGCACATGCTCCCGGGTGGCGCCCTGGAAGACCGAGCGCTCCAAGATGCCCTCGATGCGGTTGTGTTCCGCCTGAGCGCCTGCCGTCTTCGGACCCACTGCACAGTGCTCCGGACGGAACATCACGGCCACTTTCTGGCCAGGCCGGATCGCGCCCGCACGGGCTCGCCCGACCAACCGACCCAGGGGCGTCGCCACCACGCACGTATCCGCCTGGGCGGATTCCACTTCACCGTGCACCTCGTTGGCGCTGCCGATGAAGTCGGCAACGTAGCGGGTGGCAGGGCTGTCATAAATTTCTTCCGGGGTGCCGATCTGGGCAATACGCCCCGACTCCATCACCGCGATACGGTCTGCCAGGGCCAGTGCCTCGGCCTGGTCATGCGTGACATAAAGGCTGGCAAAGCCCAGGCTGCGCTGGAGCGTCGCCAGTTCGAGGCGCAGGCGCGCACGCACCTTGGCATCGAGGTTGGACAGCGGCTCATCGAACAACACCAGACCGCCCGTCGCGACCAGGGCGCGGGCCAGTGCCACGCGCTGCTGTTGCCCGCCCGACAACTGCCCGGGACCCGACGCGCCCAAGGACTCGAGTCCGACTCGCTCGAGTGCCTGGGCCACGCGCGGCGCGATCTCGCCCACCGCCACGCCCAGATTGCGCAGGGGGTAGGCCACGTTCTCGAATACGCTCATATGCGGCCAAAGCGCATAGCTCTGAAACACCATGCCCAGGCGACGCGCCTCGGGCGGCACCCAGATGCCCTGGCGCGCCGACGACACAGGCTCTCCGTCGAGAAGGATTTCCCCAGACTCGGGCTGTTCGAGCCCAGCGATCGATCGGAGCAGCGTGGTCTTGCCGCAACCAGAGGGCCCCAGCAGGACGACGAACTCGTCTGGACCGATGTCCAGGGACACATCGTTCAGGGCGACATGCTCACGC
>JAURKV010000251.1 GCA_030831585.1 Ramlibacter sp.
CGAGGTGATGACGCCGCTGGCCGACAAGCTCGGCGCCGCCATGGGTGCCAGCCGCGCCGCGGTCGATGCGGGCTACGCACCCAACGACTGGCAGGTGGGCCAGACCGGCAAGATCGTCGCGCCCCAGCTGTATGTGGCCGCCGGCATCTCTGGCGCCATTCAGCACCTGGCCGGCATGAAGGACTCCAAGGTGATCGTGGCGATCAACAAGGACCCCGAAGCGCCCATCTTCAGCGTCGCCGACTACGGCCTCGAGGCCGACCTCTTTGCCGCCGTGCCGGAGCTGGTGCAGGCGCTCTAAGCGCCTGGTCGCCCCGCCCCTGAGGCCCGCGCTCAAAGGCATCGCAAGCGATGCCTTTTTTTTAGATTTCAGGAGACACCGTCATGAGTTTCACCGCCCCCGTCAAGGACCTGATGTTCAACATCCGCCACCTGGCGAACATCGACGAGATTGCCAAAATCCCGGGCTTCGAGGATGCCGGCTTCGAGACGGCGCAGGCGGTGGTGGAGGAGTGCGCCAAGTTCAACGAGGGCGTGGTGGCCCCGCTCAATTGGGTGGGCGACCAGAAGCCCTCCTCTTGGAAGGACGGCGTCGTGTCTACCACCCCGGGCTTCAAGGAGGCCTACCAGCAGTTTGCCGAGGGCGGCTGGCAAGGCCTGCAGCACCCGGTGGATTTCGGCGGCCAAGGCCTGCCCAAGACGATCGGTGCGGCGTGCGGCGAGATCATCAACAGCGCCAACCTGAGCTTTGCCCTGTGTCCCATGCTCACCGATGGTGCGATTGAGGCCCTGCTCACCGCTGCCTCTGACGAGCTCAAGGCGACCTACCTCGAAAAGCTCGTGACCGGCGAGTGGACTGGCACCATGAACCTCACCGAGCCCCAGGCCGGCTCGGACCTGTCCATGGTGCGCTCGCGTGCCGAGCCGCAGCCCGATGGCACCTACAAGGTCTTCGGCACCAAGATATACATCACCTATGGCGAGCACGACATGGCGGACAACATCGTTCACCTGGTGCTCGCCCGCGTGACCGGAGCGCCCGAGGGCGTCAAGGGCATCAGCCTGTTCGTCGTGCCCAAGATCATGGTGAACAAGGATGGCTCGCTGGGTGCCCGTAATGACGTGCACTGCGTGAGCATCGAGCACAAGCTGGGCATCAAGGCCTCCCCGACTGCGGTGTTGCAGTACGGCGACCAGGGCGGTGCCGTGGGCTACCTCGTGGGCCAGGAGAACCGCGGGCTCGAGTACATGTTCATCATGATGAACGCCGCCCGCTATGCGGTGGGCGTGCAGGGCATTGCCCTGGCCGAGCGGGCTTACCAGAAGGCGGTGCAGTACGCCCGTGACCGCGTGCAGTCACGCCCAGTGGACGGCAGCCTGAATGCCGCGGCCCCCATCATTCACCACCCCGACGTCAAGCGCATGCTGCTCACGATGCGCGCCTACACCGAGGGTTGCCGCGCCATGGCCTCGGTGGCCGCTGCCGCCTACGACGCAGCCCACCATCACCCGGATGCCGAGGTGCGCAAGCAGAACCAGGCCTTCTACGAATTCATGGTGCCCCTGGTCAAGGGCTACAGCACCGAAATGAGCCTGGAGGTCGCCTCGCTGGGCGTGCAGGTGCACGGCGGCATGGGCTTCATTGAGGAGACTGGCGCTGCGCAGTACCTGCGCGACTCGAAGATCCTGGCTATTTACGAGGGCACGACCGCCATCCAGGCCAATGATCTCGTGGGCCGCAAGACCGCCCGTGATGGCGGACAGACCCCGCGCGCCATCGCCACCCAAATCGAGCAGACTGAGAGCGAACTGGTTCGTAGTGGCAGCGCCGATGCCTTGGCCGTGGCCAAGCGACTGGCAGCCGCTCGGCGCGCCTTCCTGGACGTGGTCGATTTTGTCGCCGGCCAGGCCAAGGCCTCGCCCAACGCGGTCTTTGCAGGCTCGGTGCCCTACCTGATGCTGGCGGGCAACTTGATGGCCGGCTGGCAGCTGGGGCGCGCCCTGCTGGTGGCCCAGACTCAGGCGGCCCAGGTGGGCGACCCGGCCTTCATGCAGGCTAAGGTGATCACCGCCCGCTTCTACGCCGACCACATCCTCTCCAAAGCGCCTGGCATTCGCGACAGCATCGTCGAGGGCGCCGACGCAGTGGTGGCGATGCCGCTCGAGGCCTTCTGAGCGACGACTTCGCCTTGCACTCCCCCGACTGAACCTGGAGATCCTCTATGAGCCGCCTTCCCCCCACGCTGCAAAAGCTCCCCCTCCCTATCATCGGCTCGCCGCTCTTCATCATCAGCAACCCACAGCTGGTGATCGAGCAGTGCAAGGCCGGCGTAGTGGGCTCCATGCCTGCGCTCAACGCCCGGCCAGCTTCACAGCTTGATGAGTGGCTGCACGAGATCACCGAAACCCTTGCCGCCTACAACCAGGCCCACCCGGACAAGCCGGCCGCTCCCTTTGCCATCAACCAGATCGTCCATAAGAGCAATGACCGGCTCGAGCACGACCTGCAGATGGTGGTGAAGTACAAGGTGCCGATCATCATCACCTCGCTGGGTGCGCGCCCCGAGCTCAACGCTGCGGTGCACTCTTATGGCGGCGTGGTGCTGCACGACATCATCAACGATGCCTTTGCCCGAAAGGCGATCGAGAAAGGTGCAGACGGCCTGATCGCGGTGGCTGCGGGCGCGGGCGGCCATGCCGGCACCAAGAGCCCCTTCGCGCTGGTGCAGGAAATCCGCCAGTGGTTCGACGGCCCGATCGCGCTCTCTGGCTCCATCGCTACCGGCGGCGCGGTACTCGCAGCCCAGGCCATGGGCGCGGACTTCGCCTACATCGGCTCGGCCTTTATCGCCACCCACGAGGCACGCGCCTCCGAGGCCTACAAACAGGCCATCGTCGACTGCAACAGCGACGACATCGTCTACTCCAACCTCTTCACCGGGGTGCACGGCAACTACCTCAAGCCCTCCATCGTGGCGGCAGGCCTGGACCCGGACCACCTGCCCGAGTCCGACCCGACAAAAATGAACTTCGGTGGCGACGCCGCAAAGGCCTGGAAGGACATCTGGGGCAGCGGCCAGGGCATTGGCGCGGTCAAGTCGGTAACCTCCACCGCCGAACTGGTGGGGCGCCTCAAGCGCGAATACGAAGAGGCGCGTTCGCGTATTTGCGGGGCGCGCTGAGGTTTTTCGGCCTGCAACGCGTCGTGTGCGCGGTGCGGGCGCATCGGCTTCGATGCGGGGGTCGCTGCGCGACTCCCCTGCGCTGCTCGCGTCGGGCGGGAGCCGGGGCAAACTCGTCCCTACGGGCCTCAGACATGCCCCGGCTCTTTTTCCGCCCAACGCTGCGCTGCTCGGCCCCGCATAGGGGCCGCTGCTCCCGCACCGCGCACCCGCCGCTCCCCTCACCCGAACGATTTCACGCAAACATCCAAACGACCGCGACGAAATCCGCGCGCCAGACATCTTCCGCCCACGACAAGCACCGGGTGTGCGGCAGGGGTTCGGCGGCGCCTATGCGGGGCTGAGGAGCGCAGGGCGCTGGGGGCCGAAGAGCGAGGCATGTTTGAGCCGCTGCAGGCGGCGAGTTTGCCTCGCGTGCCCCTAGCGACCGAGCACCGCAAGGAAGCCCGAAGGGCCCCTGCATCGAAGCCGACGGGCCCCTGCCGCATGCCCGGTGCGTGCCACGTCAAAGCGTCAAAGCGTCAAAGCGTCAAAGCGTCAAAGCGCCGAAGCGCCGAAGCGCCAAAGCGCCGAAGCGCCAAAGCGCTCACACCGGCCGGTTACGTGCCAGCGGCGGATTCGCGGCGAAGTAGCGCAGGATGCCGCGCAGCAGTGCATCGGCCAGTTGCTCCTGGTACTCGGGGCTGCGCAGGCGCTGTTCTTCTTCCGGGTTGGAGATGAAGGCCGTTTCGACCAGCACCGAGGGAATATCGGGCGCCTTGAGCACCGCGAAACCCGCCTGCTCCACCTGCGCCTTGTGCAGACGCCCGACCTGGCCGATTTCGCCCAGCATCGCGCTGCCCAATCGCAAACTGTCCTTGATCTGCGCGGTGGTGCTCATATCCAGAAGCACCCGCGCCACATGCGGGTCCTGCGCCTTCACATTCGCACCCCCGATCAGGTCGGCCTTGTTCTCCTTATCGGCCATCCAGCGCGCGGCGCTGCTCGAGGCACCGCCCTCGCTCAGTGCGAAGACGCTGGCACCGCGCGCGGTGGGTGTGAAGAAAGCGTCGGCGTGGATACTCACGAACAGGTCGGCCTGCACCCGTCGGGCCTTGTTGACCCGCACATGCAGGGGCACGAAGAAGTCGGCGTCACGGGTCAGGAAAGCGCGCAAGGGGCTGCCTCCGATACTCGCCTCGTTCAGTCGCTGCTGTAGGCGCAGGGCCACCTGCAGCACCACATCTTTTTCGCGCGTGCCGCCGGGTCCGATGGCACCTGGGTCCTCGCCACCATGGCCTGGGTCCAGGGCGACGACGATCAGTCGGTCCATCTTGGGTGCGGGTGGCGGCGCAGGTATCGGGGCGACACCGGGTTCGCGTTGGGCCTGCCGGGC
>JAURKV010000252.1 GCA_030831585.1 Ramlibacter sp.
CATGGGAGCCGGTGCAGCGACATGAGCCGGTGCAGCGGCAGGGGCAAGGGCGGCAGGTGTGTGCCCTAATCGCGCCAGTACTGCACGGCCGGTGTGGGACTTGATGCGGTCGGAGTAGAACTGTTTGCTGCCGCCTTCTTCGAGCTCGGCCAGCTGGCCGAGCGACAGAGCGCAGCGCCTGGCCAGCGTCGCGCGGTCTAAACCCGCGGCTTGGCGCAGTTCGCGAAGCAGCTTGGCGTCGCCGGAGGTCCAGGTCTGGTCCATCCGCATCGCTCCTGGCGGGGCAAGATTGCCGCCCGTCAGGCGGCGTGGACCAGGTCGCCTTCGATCAGCGCGCCGCGCTGGATGGCCACGGTCCGGTAGGTGATGCGACCGACGACGCGTGCCTTGCTGGCGATGAACAGTTCATCGCAGACCGCCGTGCCGACGAAGGCGCCCTTGACATGCAGTGACTTGCTCGTCACCTGGCCTTCGATAGCGCCCCGCGGGCCAATGTTGACCACGTCGGTGCTCACCGTGCCCTTGATGAAGCCTTCCACATGCAGCACGCCCTTAGCGGAGATGTCACCCTGGAGGGTGAAGCCCTCGCTGATGACGGAGGGTTTGCTGCGATCGAGCAGGAATCCCGCCCCGGCACCGTCACTTCCGCCGCGCTGGGCGTCCGCCCTGGCGTCATCTGCGCCGGTGCTGTCGACGAAGTCCTCGTCGACGGAATTATTTTTGGGTTTGCCGAACATATTGGGCCGTCTGGATGACTTTCTTGGGGTCGACCTGGTAGCTGCCGACCAGGACTTCAAAGTGCAGGTGCTTGCCCGTTGACTGGCCAGTGTTGCCCACCAGGCCCAGGGGCGTTCCTTGTTGGACCGTGTCGCCTTGCTTGACGAAGATTTTGTCGAGGTGGCCGTAGATCGTCTCGACGCCGCGGTCATGGCGAATCAGCACGGCGTTGCCCAAGTTGCCGTGGTAGCCGGCCACGAGCACCTTGCCGGCTTTGACGGCCAGCACCCGGTCGTCGCCATTTTGCGGCTTGAGGTCGATGCCGGCATGCAGGCTGGGCTTGTTCGTGACGGGGTGCGGGCGGATGCCAAAGTCGGAGGTGATGGTGTAGTCCGGCAGCGGCATCCGGTCAGGCAGGGCCTCCAGCACGCTTCGCAGCTCGCGATTGGCAGCGGTTTCCTTGGCGAACGCTCCGCCGAGCAGCGGGTTGTCGTTGAAGGTTTCGATCACGCCGCCCACCGGCTGTGAGCTCTGGATGAGGCTGATCACCTTGCCATTGAGTCCGGAGGAACTCATCAGGCTACGCAAATCGTTGTTGCGGGCTGCCAGGGTCTCGGTCCAGTCGCCCACGTACTGGCGGATCTGCATGTCACGCTCACGAATGGAGCGCGCCATTTCCAGCATGTCGTCCTGGGAGTACTCGCCGGATTGCAAGTCGGGGTTGATCCCGGCCGACTGAAGGGCGAAGTAGATTTGCCGGTGCGAATGCTCCAGCATGATCTTGCGGGTTTGCAGCCACCCGGCGGTGACGGTCATGCCCACTGCCATGGTGGTCAGGAAGCCCATCACCAGGATCGTTGCGCGCACCGCATTGCGCTGAACCCTGGCCGAAATGACCAGGTACTTCAGGTCCCCCTGCTGCTCCAGGATGATGCGGGAGTCGTGGTACTCACGGTGCCACATACCGAGGGCCAGGCGTGTCCAATGGACCACCTTGCCGGGGCGAAGCCAGCGCAGAAATACCACTTGCTAAGTCGCCTTAGGCGGCGTCCGTGTCGTGGCCGAGTGCAGCCATGGCGGCCGCACCAGCCGGGGCTTCTTGCGCAGAGACCGGGCCTATAGAGCCCTGGATCACGCCGCCCTTTTCAATTTCGATTTCGCCGTAGTGGGCCTTACCGCTCACGACGCCGGTGCTGCGCACACAGAGGAACTCGCTGGCGCTTAGCGTGTCGTAGGTGCGGCCGTGCACGTCAGCGGTGCGCACGCTCACCTGGCCGGACAGCGAGCCCTGAGGGCCCACCAGCAGCTCCCCGGCTTGCAAGCCGCCTTCGAGGGTGCCGTTGATCACGGCCATGCCCGGGACCATGAGATGACCGACGACTTTCACGCCTTCGCCAATGATCAGGTTGCCGGGTGCGTCGTACTTGCCTGCGGGATTGGACACGGTAATGCCTTCGACTGTTCGTGTTCTACCGCGGGAATGGGTACTGCCAGCCGGCTTTGGCTTGGCTACGTGCCTGCGGTCATTTCAAAAAAACGAGGGGCCGAGTCTACTGGCCTTTGGCGGGAAAAGCGATGTAGCCAGAGGTATGACTCCACCCGGTTTGAGGGCAGAAAGTCAGTGCTTATTCACCCGCTGCGACTGCGGCTCCATGAGAGAAAGGGCGAATTGATCGAATGAAAGGCATATTCGCATTGGAGGAGTGGCCAATTTTTATAACTATAAAACTCATTATAAAAATAATGTTTTCTTTAATATTTATCGCTCAGACGGCGGCGAGCATGCCCTTTTGTTCTATGAATTTCACGACTTCGTTCACGCCGGTGTGCGTTTTGAGGTTGGTCATCACATAGGGCTTGCCCTGGCGCATGCGCTCGGTGTCCAGGCGCATCACCTCCAGGTCGGCGCCCACATGGGGTGCTAGGTCGGTTTTATTGATCACGAACAGGTCGCTCTTGGTGATGCCCGGTCCTCCCTTGCGCGGGATTTTTTCGCCCGCTGCCACGTCAATCACATAGATGGTGAGGTCGGACAACTCAGGGCTGAAGGTGGCCGCCAGGTTGTCGCCGCCTGATTCGACAAACACCACGTCGGCCTCGGGAAACTGCGCCAGCATGCGGTCGATGGCCTCCAGATTGATGGAGGCGTCTTCGCGGATGGCGGTGTGGGGACAGCCGCCGGTTTCCACGCCCATGATGCGCTCAGCCTGCAGTGCGCCGCTCACGGTCAGGAGGCGCTGGTCTTCCTTGGTGTAGATATCGTTGGTGATGGCCACCAGGTCCCAGCGCTCACGCATGGCCTTGCACAGCATTTCGAGCAGGGTGGTCTTTCCGGATCCGACAGGGCCGCCGATCCCCACGCGCAGGGGCGGCAGTTTTTTGGTGCGGTGGGCGATGTGGTGCAGGCTCATGATCGGAAGAGGCGTGAGTATTGGTGTTCATGCCGGGCCGAGAGAATGGCCAGCATGGGCGAGAAAGATTGGCGCTCGTCGTCGGACATGGCCAGGGCGGTGTCGACGGCGGTCGGGATTTCGGTGGCCAGGCGCGCGAGGATGCGCTGGCCGGCGCTCTGCCCCAGAGGGACGGATTTGATCGCGGCCTGGGCCATGTTTTCCGCCCAGCCGAAGGCAAAGCCGAGGGCGATGCCGCGGGCGCTGGCGCCTGCCTGCAAAGCCGCCTGGGAGGCCAGCGCGTACGCGACGGGGTAGGTGAGGTGGCCCAGGTCGGCGGCGCGCGCTGCGTGCTGGGGCCGCACCGTCTTGAGCCACTCGACCAGTGAGCGGCCCATCTGCTCGGACTGCAGACGCAACTCCTGGGTCTCGCGGGTGCGAAGCACCCAGTCGTCCAGCTCGCGCAGGCGCAGGGTGTCGCCGCGGTCCCAGGCTGGCAGCGCCTGAACCAGCACCGCCAGGTCGGCGCGGGCCAGTGCCAGGTGCAACTGGTCGGCCAGCCAATCGGCGGCGCTCGGGCCGTCGGTGATACGGTCTGCGTCAACCGCAGCTTCAAGGCCCTCCGAATAGGAGAAGCCTCCCACTGGCAGGGCGGGGGAAGCCAGCCAGATCAAGTGCAGGAGCGCGGTGTCGCTGGCGTCAACGGCCGAGTGCGCCCCAGCGGCCCCTGCAGCCCCTGCAGCCCCTGCAGCCTCAGTGATCGTGCTTGCAGCCGGGGCCATGGGCATGTCCGTGGTCGTGGTGAGGTACCTTGACTTCCGTGGGGGGATGGCTGTGTGTGTGTCCCGCCTCATGAGTATGAGTATGGTCATGCGCGCGGTCATGGTGG
>JAURKV010000253.1 GCA_030831585.1 Ramlibacter sp.
AGGCCCGAGCCCGGCGTGAGGTGATTCTCAGCGCCGGCACCTACAACTCGCCGCAGTTGCTGATGCTCTCGGGCATCGGGCCGGCGGACCACTTGCAGTCACTGGGCATTCCGGTGGCGGCCGACCTACCGGGCGTGGGTAGTAACCTGATCGAGCACCCGCGCATGATGCTCATGTACCGGGCGCATCAGCCGATCACCTTCATTCGACAGCTGCGGTTCGACCGCGCCGTGGGCGCGGTGTTGCGCTGGGCCTTTCTGGGAAAGGGCCCGTTCGCCGACCAGATCTGCAGTGCCACCATCCTGCTCAAGACCCGGCCCGAGCTGGAACGGCCGGACATTCAGCTTTTGTGCAACCCGGTGCGTTTTGACGCCGGCCTCTGGTTTCCAGGGTTGGTCAAACCCAAAGACCATAGCTTCTACATCACCGTTTGCCTGCTCCGGCAAAAGAGCCGTGGCAGGCTGAGCCTGCGCTCTAGCGACCCCAAGGCGCCGCCAAAGATCGCCCTCAACCTCTTTTCCGACCCCCGTGATGTGGAGAGCCTGCGCGAGGGCTTGCGCGCCGCACGGCGCATCTATGCAGCCGAGCCGCAGGCCTCGCTCATCGAATCGGAAACCATTCCCGGCGGCGATGTGCAAAGTGATGCGCAAATCGACGCCGCCATCCAGGCACTCGGCGGCATTACCCATCACCCAGTGGGCACCTGTGCCATGGGGGTGGGCACGGACGCGGTGGTCGATCCGGCCCTTCGCGTTCGGGGCATCGCTGGCCTGCGAGTGGTCGACGCCTCGGTGATGCCCACCATTCCGGGGGCCAACACCAATGCGGCCACCGTCATGATTGCCGAGAAAGCCTCGGACCTGATTCTTCAGGCCGCCGACGCATCGGTCTGACAAAGCGACCATACACAGCGACCTGATAGCGCCAACACCGAAATGACTCCAGCCACCTTCACGCCCCCAGCCATCCTGTCGGCACCGCTTCGCATGCTGGTCGACGGCCAGTGGATTCAAGCCCGTGACGGCCAAACGCAGTCGGTGATCGACCCCTCGACCGGCGCCGACATCGCCACCGAATCCCTGGGGGGCGCCCATGAGGTCGACCTCGCAGTTAAGGCAGCACGCCGGGCTTTCGAATCCGGCCCCTGGCCCCGCATGCGGCCGGCCGAACGCAGCCGACTGCTGCATCGCCTGGCCGATCTGGTCGAGCGCCACGCAGACGAACTGGCCCTGCTGGAGGTACTCAATACCGGCAAGCCGCTGATGGTGGCGCGCCAGTTCGAGGTGGCCGCCGCCATTGAATGCCTTCGCTACCACGCAGGCTGGGCGACCAAGCTCAATGGCGAGACACGGCAGGTCTCCCTGCCGGGCGAGTGGCACACCTACACCCTGCGCGAGCCGGTGGGCGTAGTCGGCCTCATCGTGCCCTGGAACGTGCCCCTGCCGATGGCCGTGAGCAAGCTCGCACCCGCGCTGGCCGCCGGGTGTACCGCCATCCTCAAGCCCGCGGAGCTCACGCCCTTGACCGCCTTGCGCCTGGGCGAACTGGTGCTGGAAGCCGGATTTCCGCCCGGGGTGGTGAACATCGTCACGGGCCTGGGCCCAGTAGCCGGCCAGGCCCTGGTGGAGCACCCAGGCGTGGACAAAGTGTCCTTCACCGGTTCGACGGCGGTGGGCAAATCGCTGCTGACCGCTGCGGCAGGCAACCTCAAGCGAGTTTCCCTGGAGCTGGGCGGCAAGTCCCCCGTCTTCATTTTTCCCGACGCCGATCTGGCGCGCGCCATTCCGTCGGCAGCACGCGGCATCTTTGCCAACAGCGGCCAGGTCTGCGCCGCGGGCTCGCGACTTTTCGTGCACAAGCGGGTGGCCGACCAGGTGATCGCGGGCATTGCCGAAGCAGCCAGCCGGCTCAAGGTGGGTCCAGGCCTGGTGGCCGGAATGGAAATGGGGCCGCTCATTTCCGAGCGGCAACGCCAGCGCGTGCTGTCTTATGTGGCCTCGGGCCTGGCCGAAGGCGCACGCGTGGTGGCCGGCGGTGAAGCGGCGGCGGGGGAGGGATTCTTCATGCAGCCGACCGTCCTAGTGGACACCACGCCAGCGATGCGCCCGGTGCGGGAGGAGATCTTCGGGCCGGTGCTGTGCACCCAGGTCTTCGGCGACGACAGCCTGGAACAACTGGCCGCTCGCGGCAACGACACCGACTACGGCCTGTCGGCCAGCATCTGGACGCGGGACCTTCAAACGGCTCACCGCATGGCGCGCGGGCTGCGTGCCGGCAATGTGCGGGTCAATGCGCCGGTGGCCCTGGACTTTGCGATGCCCTTCGGTGGCTACAAGCAATCGGGCTGGGGCCGCGAGAACGGCCGCGAGGGTGTCGAGGCCTATACCGAGCTCAAGTCCGTGGCCGTGTGCCTGGACTGAGCACTATTTCAATTGTGAGGACCTGATTCCCATGAGTCTCAACGGCAAGGCCTGCATCGTCGGAGCCTACGAACACCCCATCCGGCTGGCTGAGGGCCTGTCGGTCATGCGTCTGCACGCCGACGTCGCCCGCGGCGCACTGGCCGACGCGGGCCTGACCAAGGACGACATCGACGGCTACTTCTGCGCAGGTGACGCACCCGGCCTGGGCGCGACCAGCATGGCCGAGTACCTGGGCCTGAAGCTGCGCCATGTCGACTCCACCGAGTGCGGCGGCTCCGCCCCCATCCTGCATGTGGCGCATGCGGCCGAGGCCATTGCTGCTGGCCGCTGCAACATTGCCCTCATCACCCTGGCTGGCAGGCCGCGCGCCGCCATGGCCGAGGCCAAGGCCAGCGCCGAGGCCGCTGTGGCCGCTGGCCGCAAGCTCCCCCCGCGCACCGCGCTGAAAGCCCCCGACCCGGACGCATCGGATCTACCCTTTGAGTTGCCCTACGGCCCGGCCACGCAGAACCTGTACGCCGTCGTGGCCAAGCGGCACATGCACGAGTTCGGCACCACCTCGGAACAGCTGGCCTGGATCAAGGTGGCCGCCTCGCACCATGCCCAGCACAACCCGCATGCCATGCTGCGCAAGGTGGTCACGGTGGAGGACGTGGTCACCTCGCCCATGGTGAGCGACCCGCTGCACCGGCTGGATTGTTGCGTGATGAGCGACGGCGGTGGCGCGCTCATCGTCACCCGCTCAGAGATCGCCCGAACGCTCAAACGCCCGGTGGTCATGGTGCGCGGCACCGGTGAAGCGCCCAAGCACGCCATGGGTGGCCAGATCGACCTGACCTGGTCGGCCGCGGCCCTCTCGGGCCCCCAAGCGTTCGCAGAAGCCGGGGTGACTCCGACCGACATTCAGTACGCCAGCCTCTACGACAGCTTCACCATCACCGTGCTGATGCAGCTGGAGGACCTGGGCTTTTGCGCCAAGGGGGAGGGCGGCCGCTTCGTCGCCGACGGCGGTCTGATCTCCGGCGTGGGCAAGCTGCCGTTCAACACAGACGGCGGCGGCCTGTGCAGCAACCACCCGGCCAACCGCGGTGGCATGACCAAGGTCATCGAGGCGGTGCGCCAGCTGCGTGGCGAGGCCCACCCGGCCGTACAGGTGCCCGGCTGCACCTGGGCCCTGGCCAACGGCATCGGCGGTGCGCTGGCCTCGCGCCACACCGCCGCCACCCTCATCATGGAAAGGCTCTGAGATGCGCAAGATTCCAGCCCCCCGGGTCATGCCCGAAGCCAAGCCCTATTGGGATGCGGCCAGCGCCGGCCAGCTCTTGGTCAAGCGCTGCACCGACTGTGGCCAGGCCCATCACTACCCACGTGACGTTTGTCCGTTTTGCCTAAGCCTGGCGACCGAGTGGGTCCAGGCCAGCGGCGGCGGAACGCTCTACACCTTCAGCACCATGGGGCAGGGCGAAGACGCCTACACCCTGGCCTATGTCACCCTGGACGAGGGCGTGACCCTCATGACCAACCTGGTCGACTGCGACCCCGCGAAGGCCCGCATCGGTGACCGGGTCAGAGTCAAGTTCGAACCGACGGAGGGAGGGACAGCCGTGCCCGTTTTCACCCTCGAACAAGGAGCGGGTGCATGACGCGCACACAGGCCGGGCCCCAGGCGGCCACCCACACTGCCGAGACCGCGCCACGCAAAGGCCCTCTGGCGAAGTTCACCGTTTTGGACGCCTCACGCGTGCGTGCTGGCCCGACGGCGGTACGCACCTTCGCCGACTTGGGTGCGCGCATCATCAAGCTCGAGATTCCCCCTGGCGCCCCGGGCGGCGACGACATGATCGGCGGCCGTGACCACAACCGGGCCGACTACGAGAACCTGCACCGAAACAAGGAGAGCCTCACCCTCAATATGAAGGCACCCGAGGGGCTGGAGATTCTCCAGGCGCTGGTCAAACAGGCGGATGTCTTCATCGAGAACTACCGGCCGGACGTGAAGTTCCGCCTGGGTATTGACTACGAGTCGCTGCGCAAGATCAACCCACGGCTGGTTTACGCCAGCATCTCTGGCTTCGGCCAGGACGGGCCGTATGCCAACTGGCCTGGCTTCGACTCGATCGCCCAGGGAATGGGCGGCCTCATGAGCGTGACCGGCAAGCCCGGTGACGGTCCCATGCGCGCCGGCATTCCGCTGGCCGACCTGTGCGCCGGCCACTTCTGCGCCCAGGCGGTCATGGCGGCGCTCTTGGAGCGCAGCACCACCGGCGAGGGGCAATGGGTTCACACCTCCCTGCTGGAGGCCCAGATCGCGATGCTGGACTTCCAGGCCGCCCAGTGGCTGATCGACGGCAAAGTGCCTCAGTCCACCGGCAACGAACATCCACTCACCGTGCCCACCGGGGTCTTCGCCACGGCGGACGGCTATATCAACGTTGCCGCCATCGGGCAGACCATGTGGAAGCGTCTGTGCGCGGCGATCGGCGCGCCGCAACTCGTGGACGAGCCCGGCTTTGGCTCTGACCCGGAGCGCGTCGCCAACCGGGCCCGTGTCAACGAGTCGGTGGGCGCCATCTTCCGCACCCGTCCGACGGCGGACTGGACCCGCATCCTGCTGGACGCCGGCGTGCCCTGCGGCCCTATTCACACCATCGACCAGGTTTTTGCCAACCAGCAGGTCCGTCACCTGGGCATCGCCCGCCAGATGGCCCACCCTGAGCTGGGAGACATCCAGGTGGTGGGCCTGCCGATGCAGTTCTCGGCCCACCCGCGCGAGCAGGGGCCCATGAACCCCGCACCCAACCAGGGCGATCAAACCGACGCCATTTTGGCCACGCTGGGCTACACGCCTGATCGCATCGAGGCGCTGCGCGCCCGCCACATCGTCTGACACGCAAGGAACACCATGGCCCGACTCGTCGCCGCCTTCGGCAGCTCCCACAGCATCATGCTGGTCTCGCAGCGCGAGGACTGGCAGCACCGGTTCCGGGAGATCGACACCAAGAACCCCCACTACTTTGACAAGGCCGGCAACAAGACCGACTACGCCGCTTTGCTGGCGGCAGCGCCCGCGGGCGCCGCCGACATGGCCTCACCCGAGAAAATGGGCGAGCGCTATGACGCGGCCCAGGCCGCGATGGACGAAGTCGGTCGGCGCATTCGCGAGGCCCGCCTGGATGTACTGCTGATCGTCGGCGACGACCAGACCGAGCTGTTTCGCACCAGCAACAACCCGCCGATTGCCATCTTCTACGGGCCGACCATCCGCAACACCGCGCGTGAGCCGGCCGCGCCTAACGACAACTGGGTGAAGTCCGCTCGGATGTGGCGCCACGAGCCCGAGGTGGACCGGGAGTATCCGGTCAAGGCCGACTTGGCCGAATGGCTGATCCGCCAACTGTGTGACCGCGACTTTGACATCACCGCCATGGACGGCCTCGAGCGCGGCCAGTTCGAGGGTCATGCCTTCCAGTTCGTCCACCGCCGCCTGCTCCAGGGGCACGAGTTGCCGGTGATCCCAATCATCCTGAACACCTTCGACCCCCCCAACCAGCCCACGCCGCGCCGCTGCGTGGCCCTGGGACGGGCGCTGCGCGAGCTGGTGGCGCAGTGGCCAGAGGACCTGCGAGTGGGGGTGATCGCCTCGGGGGGCCTCAGCCACTTCGTCGTTGACGAAGACCTGGACCAGCGTGTCATCCGCGCCATCCGGGAGAAGGACAGCAAGACTCTGGCATCCTTGGACCCCAAGCAGTTGCAGGCGGGTAGCTCCGAAATTCGCAACTGGCTGGTGGTCGGTGAGATGGTCCAGGACCTGGACATGGAGTGGCTGGCGTACATCCCCGGCTATCGCAGTGATGCCCTGACCGGAACCGGCCTTGCCTTCGCCGCCTGGAAGACCCTGGATTGATGGGTGAACCGAATAACTGCCTGAGCGATCGTGTGAAAGTAGTACGACCATGAGTGATCCCCATGTAAAACGCCTGCGCCGGCTCGACGCCTGCGCCGTCTCCGACGCGCTGGACAAGCTGGGCCTGACCGGTGCTGTCACCGGCATCGCGCAGCGCAGCGGCGAGGGCCGCGTCGCCGGCCGCGCCGTCACCATGAAGGTGGGACCCGGTCAGCCCCCGCCCGGACCGCCCAAGCACCTGGGCTGTACGGCGATTGAGCAAGCGGGTTCGGACGACGTCATCGTCGTCGAGCAGCGCAGCGGCGTGGAGGCTGGATGCTGGGGTGGCCTGCTCACCCTGGGCGCCAAGATGCGCGGCGTGGCCGGCGTGGTGGCCGACGGTCCGCTACGGGATGTGGACGAGGCCATCGCCTACAGCTTTCCCGTCTGGAGCCGCAGCCTCACCTCGCGTACCGCGCGGGGGCGGGTGGTGGAACTGGGCACCCAGGTGCCGGTGACGCTGGGCGCAGGCCCGAATGCCGGCGGCGAGGTGACGGTCCACCCTGGCGACTACCTGCTGGCCGACCGCAGCGCGGTCATCGTCATCGCTGCGGCCGACATCGAGCGCGTGCTCGAGGCCGCCGAGATGATCGTCGCCCGCGAGGCCGCCATGGCCAAAGCCATCCTGGCCGGCACGCCCATCGGCCAGGTCATGGGCGGCAACTACGAACACATGCTGGAGAACCACTGAAATGTCGACCCCTCAGGACGCCAACGTCGCTCGTGCCGCCAAGCTCGACACTGCCACGCTCAGCGACGCGCTGGACAAACTGGGCATTGCCGGCCAGTGCTACAAAATCAAGCCTCGCGATGGCGGCTTTCGCATGGCCGGCCGGGCTTGGACGCTGCTCTATGGCCCGTCGGGCAAGCCTTCGGGCACCGTAGGGGACTACATCGATGATGTGCCACCGGGCAGCGTGATCGTGTTGGATAACGGGGGGCGCGAGAACGCCACCGTCTGGGGCGACATCCTCACCGAGATTGCCCACCGCCGGGGCATCGCCGGCACCGTCATCGACGGCATCTGCCGCGACACCCATTTGTGCATGAGCCTGGGCTACCCAGTCTTCAGCAAGGACCACTGGATGCGAACTGGCAAGGACCGGGTGCAGGTTGAGGCCACCGGCGTGCCGGTCAACATCGGTGACGCGCGCGTGGCACCGGGCGATATCCTCAAGGGCGACGCCGACGGGGTGATCGTGATCCCCAAGGAGCACGAGGAAGAAGTGCTCAAAGTGGCGGAGTCCATCGAGGAGGCCGAGGAGCGCATTCGCCAGGCGGTCCGCGGCGGCATGCGTTTGGACGAGGCCCGCAAACAGATGAAGTACCACCAGCTCCAGACCCGGGAGGGCGCATGAAGCCAGACCGCGTCGACCCCGCATTGACCACCCGGGCCGACTTCGCCCGCCTGCCGGCCGATGTGGTCGCGGCGGCTGCGAAGCTGCCGACCGCCACCTTGCACGAGGCCGGCGGCAAGATCGGTGCGCTGCCCTCGGCCATCAAGCCGGTGGACCCGGGCATGCGCTGCGCGGGTAGCGCGCTCACGGTGCACAGCCCACCCGGCGACAACCTCTGGCTGCACCGCGCGCTGGAAGTCGCACGGCCCGGCGATGTGATGGTGGTGTTCGCCCAGGGTGCTTACGAGCATGGCTACTGGGGCGAGATCATGGGCACGATGGCCCAGGTGCGCGGCCTGGGCGGCCTGGTGATTGACGGCGGCGTGCGCGACGGGGTGCTGCTCGCAGAGATGGGTTTCCCGGTGTTTTCCCGCGGCTTGTGCATTCGCGGAACGGGTAAAGACTATGGCGCCACCGGCTGGATTGGTCATCCGATCCTGGTGGGTGAAATTACCGTGCACGCTGGCGACCTGATCGTGGGCGACCGCGATGGGGTGGTGGTGGTCCCACAGGCCCGTGCCGCCGACGTGGTGGCCGCAAGCGAGCGCCGTGAGGCGGAAGAGGCCGCCATCCTGAACCGTCTGCGCGCCGGCGAGACAACGATGGCCGTCTACGGTTTCAAATAGCCGCCTGCCCTGCGGGAGGGAAATCCCGGTGGCCGCTTCTCAGCCTGCCGGGTCGGCCACGCGGTCTGTCCTTCGAGCCAGCCAGACCAGCAGGGGCATGGCAATCGCCCAGGCCATTGCCAGCGCCGCGAAATTCAGCGGCATGACCACCAAGGTCGCTGCTCCCAGCTTTGCCCCGGCCAGATAACTCAAGGGGCCGAAAACACCGCCCAGCACGGCCGAGAGGAACCAGTGGCGTCGCTGCAAAAAGGACATCGACGCATCGAGAGTCAATCCGAACAGCGCCCACAGGGCCCAAAGCCAGAACGGACTGAGCGGGCCGAGCGAGGCGCCTGCAAAGTTGATGAACCCGCCCGCTTGCAGCAAGGAGTCCACGCCAAGCCCGAGGAGCCAGGCCGAACCGGCAAGCCCCAACTCCCTCTTTGGGCGCGGACTGCAATAGCGCAGGTGAGCCACTGCAAGGACGGCAGAAAGCGCAAGCGCTGCGCCCTCATAGCCGGGTGCGACACCGGCGACCAGTGCCCACCAGGCCACCTGAAAACCGACCGCGTTTATCACGAGCCTCATGGACAGCGAGTATCCCGCAAGTCGTTCACAGGACTTTCCGCGCTCGCAAGCAAAGGGGGCCCAAGGGGGGCCCAAGGGGGGGGCTGGCCAATGACATGGCTCACTTGCATAAACAAACTGACTGGTTAAGATCGGCTTACCTCTGAGGACACGCGCATCGAATTGATGCGGCTCCCGAGCGCGAGTGCAATTCCGACTGCCATGAGGAGATCCAATGCAAGTCGAGCAACTGCCCCTGATCATCAGCACCCTGACTGATCTGGAGCACCCCTACATGCAGGGGGCCTGGGCGCCGATGTACGGCGAAGTCAACGCCACCGACCTTGAGGTGATCGAAGGAACGATCCCGACCGACATCGACGGGATCTATGTGCGCAACACCGAGATCCCGGTGCACGACCCGATCGGGCGCTACCACCCCTTTGACGGCGACGGCATGCTGCACCTGATCAGCTTTCGTCAGGGCCAGGCCGAATACCGCAACCGATTCGTCCGCACGCGGGGCTTCGAGGCCGAGCAGGAGGCAGGGCGCTCGCTCTGGGGCGGTCTGATGGCGCCGCCGGGCGCGTCGCTGCGCCCAGGTTGGGGGGCGCATGAGGGCCTGAAAGATTCCTCATCCACCGACGTGGTGGTGCACGCGGGCAAGGTGGTCTCGACCTTCTACCAGTGTGGCGAGGCCTACCTCCTCGATCCCAATACCTTGGAAAACCAGGGACTGGCGGGCTGGGCCCCAATCGACGGCGTGTCGGCGCACACCAAGGTGGACGAGGCGACCGGCGAGATGCTGTTCTTCAACTACTCCAAGCATGCGCCCTACATGCACTACGGCGTGGTCGACCGGCACGGCAAACTCGTGCACTATGTTCCGGTGCCCGTGCCCGGCCCCCGGCTACCGCACGACATGGCGTTCACCCGCAACTACGCCATCCTCAACGACCTGCCGCTGCACTGGGACCTCGAGGCGCTCAAGGGGGGCTTCCACGCCACCCGGATGCATGACCGGCCCTCGCGCTTTGGCATCCTGCCGCGACGCGGTAACGGGCGGGACATCCGCTGGTTTGAGGCCGCACCGACCTACGTTCTCCACTTTCTCAATGCCTACGAGGAGGGCGACGAGGTGGTGATGGACGGCTATTTCCAGGAGAACCCCGAGCCAGGGCCCATGCGCGATGCACCGCGCGGCTTCGCCCACCTCATGGGCTTCCTGGACCAGCACATGACGCGCCCCAGGCTGCACCGGTGGCGTTTCAACCTGAAGACTGGAACGACTACCGAGCAGCGCCTCGATGAACGGACCCTGGAGTTCGGCATGTACAACCAGCGCTATGCGGGACGGCCTTATCGCTACGCGTATTCGGCGGTGGCCAAGCCGGGCTGGTTCTTGTTCGACGGCTTCGTCAAGCACGACCTGGTGTCCGGGCAGTCTTGGTCGCTGCAACTGGCCGAGGGCCGCTACGCCAGCGAGGCACCCTTCGTGCCTCGCATCGACGCGAAGGACGAGGACGATGGCTACCTGGTCAGCTTCATCATCGACGAGAACACACAAACCTCGGAGTGCGTGCTGATCGACTGCAGGCGCTTTGAAGAAGGTCCGGTGGTGCGTATCGCGCTACCGCACAAAATCAGCAGCGGCACTCACAGTTGCTGGGCGGATCGGCGCTTCATCCGCGACGGCGTGCTTGCGCCGCCCTGAGCCAAGTCTACTGAGACGCTCCAAGGGGCCGCCTTCGTTGACTACCCCTTGATCATCGACGACAGACAGTGAGGAGGTCCCAGGCTCCTTCAGTCATGCGGCCCTGATTCTTTCGATGACCATGGCCACCGCCAAGCCAGCCGCTCCGCAGATGGCGATGACTGCTCGATGCTGATCGCGTCGCTCGAGTTCGTCCAATGCCATACCGATCAGGCTGGCACCGGTTGAGCCCATGGCATGCCCCAGAGCGATGGCGCCGCCGTTGAGGTTGAGCCGGTCATGACCGATGCCCAGATGCTTCTGGTAATGCAGCATCAACGCGGCAAAGGACTCGTTGACCTCGAACAGGTCGATGTCTGCTGGCGTCAGACTGGCGCGTTTGAGCGCGAGTCGGGTCGCGTCGAGAGCGCCAGTCAGGGCCAGGGTCCGGTCGACGCAGCAGTCGGCGCTGGAAAGTATGCGTGCGCGGGCCTTCAGCCCCAGTCGCCGCGCGGCGTCCGGGCTGGCGACCAGCACCGCCGACGCGCCGTCGGCCATGGC
>JAURKV010000254.1 GCA_030831585.1 Ramlibacter sp.
CGATCACCCAGTCGGCGGTCTTGATCACATCGAGGTTGTGCTCGATGACCACCACCGTGTTGCCGGCATCACGCAGCTGGTGGAGCACATTGAGCAGGAGCGCGATGTCGGCAAAGTGCAATCCGGTCGTCGGCTCGTCGAGGATGTAGAGCGTGCGGCCGGTGTCACGCTTGGACAGCTCGAGCGAGAGCTTGACCCGCTGCGCCTCACCGCCCGAGAGCGTGGTGGCCGACTGCCCGAGCTTCACGTACGACAGGCCCACATCCAGCAGCGTCTGCAGCTTGCGCGCGATCGCCGGCACGGCTTTGAGGAACGCGTGCGCGTCCTCCACCGTCATGTCCAGGATCTGGGCGATGTTCTTGCCTTTCCACAGGACCTCCAGTGTCTCGCGGTTGTACCGCTGCCCGCGGCAGACGTCGCACGACACATAGACGTCGGGCAGGAAGTGCATTTCAACCTTCACCACGCCATCGCCCTCGCAGGCCTCGCAGCGGCCACCGGCCACGTTGAAGGAGAAGCGCCCGGGGCCGTAGCCGCGTTCCTTGGCCAGGTTGGTGTCCGCCATCAATTCGCGAATCGGGGTGAAGAGGCCGGTGTAGGTGGCCGGGTTGCTGCGCGGGGTGCGGCCGATGGGTGACTGGTCGACGCTGATCACCTTGTCGAAGTGCTCCAGCCCGTCGATCTCGTCGTGCGCCGCCGGCTCGCTGCCCGCGCGGTGCAGGGTGTGGGCGGCCGCGGCCAGCAGGGTGTCGTTGACGAGTGTGGACTTGCCCGAGCCCGAGACGCCGCTGACGCAGGTCAGGAGGCCCACCGGGAAGTCGACGGTGACGTTCTTGAGGTTGTTACCGCGCGCGCCGGCGATGCGCAGGTGCTGAGTCTGGCCCTTACGACCGCCCTCGAGTGGCAGCCAGGCGCGGCGCTTGGCGGGCACCTCGATCTTCTCGGTGCCCGAGAGGTAATGGCCGGTGATGGAGGCGGGGTTGTCCTGCACCTCCTGCGGCGTGCCCTGTGCCATCACCTGGCCGCCGTGCACGCCGGCGCCCGGGCCCATGTCGATCACATGGTCGGCGGCGCGGATCATGTCCTCGTCATGCTCGACCACCAGCACGCTGTTACCCAGGTCACGCAGGTGGCGCAAGGTGCCAATGAGGCGATCGTTGTCACGCTGATGCAGGCCGATGCTGGGTTCGTCCAGCACATACATCACGCCGGTGAGGCCGGCGCCGATCTGGCTGGCCAGCCGAATACGCTGGGCTTCACCGCCGGACAGGCTCTCGGCGCTGCGGTCCAGGCTGAGGTAATCGAGTCCCACGTCGTTGAGAAACTTCAGTCGCGAGGCAATTTCACGCACCACCTTGTCTGCGATCGCCGCCTTGGCGCCTTCGAGTTGCAGGCCCTGAAAGTAGGCCAAGCATTCGCGCAGAGTGAGGTGGCTGATCTCGTAGATGGGCCGCGCGCCCGCGCCATGCCCCAGCTTCACATGCCGCGCCTCGCTGCGCAGGCGCGTGCCCTGGCAGTCTGGGCAGGGCTGCAGGGTGCGCAGGCGGCCGAGTTCCTCGCGCACCGCGGGCGAGTCGGTCTCGCGGTAGCGGCGCGTCATGTTCGGCACGATGCCCTCGAAGGGGTGCTTCTTCGTCACCTTGCGGCCCTGGTTTTCACCGGAGCCCATGACATAGGGAAACTTGATCTCTTCCTCGCCAGACCCGAAGAGGATGACCTGGCGCACCGCCTCCGGCAGCGACTCGAAGGGCGCGTCGACATCGAACCGGTAGTGCCGGGCCAGGCCCTCGATCAGGTGGAAGTAGTAGGGGTTGCGCCGGTCCCAGCCCTTGATGGCGCCGGAAGCGAGCGACAGGGTGGGGAAGGGCACCACCCGCTGCGGGTCGAAGAACTCGGTTTGCCCCAGGCCGTCGCACGACGGGCAGGCGCCCACCGGCGAGTTGAACGAGAACAGTCGCGGCTCCAACTCGCTGATCGAGTGCTGGCAGACCGGGCAGGAGAACTTGGCGTTGAACAGGTGCTCCCGGCCGCTGTCCATCTCCAGCGCGATCGCGCGGCCTTCGGCCAGGCGCAGTGCGGCTTCAAAGCTTTCGGCCAAGCGCTGTTGGAGATCGTGGCGCACCTTGAGCCGGTCGATCACCACGTCCACATCGTGCTTCTCGTTTTTTTTGAGCGCCGGTAGGGCGTCGGCCTCCACTGTCTGACCATTGATGCGAAAGCGCACATAGCCCTGGGCCTGCATCTGGGCGAACAACTCGGCGAACTCGCCCTTGCGCTCGCGCGCCACGGGGGCCAGGATCATCAGCCGGGTGTCTTCCGGCAAGGCCAGCACCGCGTCCACCATCTGCGAGACCGTCTGCGCGGCCAGCGGCAGGCCATGGCTGGGGCAGTAGGGCGTGCCGGCGCGTGCGAACAGCAGGCGCAGGTAGTCGTGGATTTCGGTCACCGTGCCCACGGTCGAACGCGGGTTGTGGCTGGTGGCCTTTTGCTCGATGGCGATCGCAGGAGACAGGCCTTCGATCAGGTCTACGTCGGGCTTGTCCATCAGTTGCAGAAACTGCCGCGCATAGGCCGACAGGCTCTCCACATAGCGGCGCTTGCCCTCGGCGTAGAGCGTGTCGAAGGCCAGTGACGACTTGCCTGAACCCGACAGGCCGGTGATCACCACCAGCTGGTTACGCGGAATGTCCAGGTCGATGTTGCGCAGGTTGTGCGTGCGTGCGCCGCGAATGGCAATGCGCTGGGCGGCCAACAGGCCGCCGAGGTAGGCGCCGTCGCGGCGGGGGGCAGGCAAGCCAGCGGGGGCAAGGTGGGGGCCGTCGGTCGGGGAGTTCACTGGGCGCGGGCTTCGGGAAGACAACCCGCCATCATAGGCGGCCGCCCCCAGCCCGCCGCCAGGGGCCAGGGCCACGCCCCTGGCTGTCCACGCTCTGCGTCAAGCCCTGCGTCAAGCGCTGTATGAGGCCCCGGGTTCCCCAGGTTTCCAATTCCTGACGCATGTGACATACTAGTTGTCAATATAAGTTGACACATGGCCGTCCCCTTCCCTTTCTCCGCCATCGTGGGCCAGGACGAGATGAAGCTCGCCATCTTGGCCGTCGCCACCGATCCTGGTATTGGTGGCGTATTGGTATTCGGCGACCGCGGCACCGGCAAGTCCACCGCGGTTCGGGCCTTGGCGGCGCTGCTGCCCCCCATCGATGTCGTGGCGAATTGCCCTTATGGGTGCGATCCGTCTGGTTCGGGCCGCCTGTGCGAGGCCTGCGCCGCCCGGCCGGCCGGCAAAAAGCCCGCCAGCCGCCGTGTTCCAGTGCCGGTGGTCGACCTGCCTCTGGGCGCCACCGAGGACCGCATCGTCGGCGCGCTGGACTTGGAAAAGGCCCTGTCGCATGGCATCAAGGCCTTCGAGCCGGGCCTGCTGGCCCGCGCGAACCGGGGCTTTCTCTATATCGACGAGGTCAACCTGCTGGAAGACCACCTGGTCGACCTGCTGATTGACGTCGCCGCCTCGGGCGAGAACCTGGTCGAGCGTGAGGGCCTATCGGTCCGTCACCCGGCCCGCTTTGTTCTGGTGGGTAGCGGCAACCCGGAAGAGGGCGAGCTGCGGCCGCAGCTACTCGATCGCTTCGGGCTGTCGCTGGAGGTGGCCACCCCGCGCGAGCTCGCGGACCGGGTCGAGGTGGTCAAGCGCCGCGACGCGTATGAGCACGATCCCGAGGGCTTTGCCGCCCAGTGGCAAAAGCAGGACGAGAAAATTCGCCGGCAATTGCTGCGGGCTCGCAAGCTGTTGCCCGAGATCAAGATTCCGGATGCGGTGCGTGAGCGCGCCGCCCGCCTGTGCCAGACCCTGGGCACCGACGGCTTGCGCGGAGACCTGACCCTCATACGCGCCGCCCGCGCCTTGGCTGCACTGGAGGGCGTGCGTACGGTGGCCCCCGACCATCTGCGGCGCATGGCCGCGCCCGCACTGCGGCACCGCCTGCGTCGCAACCCGCTGGACGATGCGGGCTCGACCGTGCGTGTCGACCGCGCGGTGGCCGAAGAATTCGCCCCATGAGCGCAGCGGCGCCGAGGGCCAGGGCGGCCCGACGGGCCGGCTGCTGCTTCCTGTGCGCAGCTCATTGATCACCCAGACATGAACGCCGATTCCCAGGACCTCGGGACCGATCGTCAGTCGGACGCGCTGGCGGCCGCCATCCTGCTGGCCATTGATCCGGTGGGACTGGGCGGCGCTGTGCTGCGCTGCGCCCATGGCCCCGACCGCGAGGCCTGGCTGGCCCATTTCCGGCGCCTGTTGCCCCCCGCCACGCCGCAGCGCCGGATGCCCTCGGGCGCCGGCGAGGCGGCACTTCTGGGTGGGCTCGATTTCGCCGCTTCCCTGCAGGTGGGGCGCCCGGTGTTGCAGCAGGGCCTGCTCGCGCAGGCCGATGGCGGGGTGGTCACTTTGGCAATGGCCGAGCGCCTTCCGCGCGCGTCCGCCGCCTTGATCGCTGCGTCGCTCGACACCGGCGAGGTGCTGATCGAGCGTGATGGCCTGGGGCGGCGCCTGCCGGCGCGTTTCGGGCTGCTCGCCCTCGACGAGGGCGTGGACGAGGACGAGCAGTTGCCGGCTTCCCTGCGTGAGCGACTGGCTTTTCGCGTCGACGAGGCCAGCTTGCGCGGGCTGGACGGCCTCGGCCTGGAGGCCGAGAGCGTGGAGCAGGCCCGCGCGCGTCTGCCGCAGGTCCGTGTGAGCGAGGCCATGGTGCAGGCGCTGTGCGAGGCGGCGCAGGCCTTGGGCGTGGACTCCCTGCGCGGCTCCCTGCTGGCGCTGCGTTCGGCGCGGGCGTCTGCGGCCTGGGACGGGCGCGAGGAAGTCGACGCCGAGGACGCCGCGCTAGCGGCCCGCCTGGTGCTGGCACACCGCGCGACGCGATTGCCGGCGCCGGCCCCCGAGCAAGAGGCAAGGCCCGAACCGGCGGAGCCGCCCGAAGCCCGGGATCCGCAACCGCCCGCCGAGGCACAGCCGCAGCCGCCCGCCGATGCCAGCAGCGACCCGAACCAGAACAATGAACAGAACCAAGAAGCCGATGCGTCCGTGCAAGACCTGGGCGAACGCCTTGTGGAGGCCGCCCAGGCCGCGATTCCTGCAGGCCTGCTGGCGCTGATCGCGCAGGGCGCCGCCGCGCGCACCCAGGGCGCTGGCGGTGGCCGGTCTGGCGCGCTGCGTCAGGGCCTGCACCGCGGTCGGCCGGTTGGCGCTCGACGCGGTGAGCCCCGCGGCGGTGCTCGCCTGCATTTGCTGGACACGCTACGCGCCGCCGCGCCCTGGCAGCGGCTGCGGTCGGCTGCGGCGGGGGAGCTGCCCGCGGGCGACCGCCGGCGCATCCATGTGCGCCGCGAGGACTTCCATGTCGCCCGCTTCAAGCAGCGGACCACCACCACCACAGTCTTCGTGGTCGATGCTTCCGGCTCCTCGGCGCTGCACCGCCTGGCCGAGGCCAAGGGCGCGGTCGAACTCCTTTTGGCCGATTGCTATGTGCGCCGTGACCGCGTGGCGGTGCTGGGGTTCCGTGGGCAAAAGGCAGATCTGCTGCTGGCGCCGACCCGCTCCCTGGTCCGCGCCAAGCGCAGCCTGGCGGGCCTGCCCGGTGGCGGCGGTACGCCATTGGCCAGCGCGCTCGACGCCACCCGTGGCCTGGTGGAGTCTCTGCGACGCGCCGGCGACACCCCGGTGGTGGTGCTGCTCACCGACGGCCGCGCCAACATCGCCCGCGACGGCAGCCCGGGTCGCCAGCGCGCCAACGAGGACGCACTGGCCTCCGCTGCGGCCCTGCGCGCCCTGGGTGCGAGCAGCCTGTTGCTGGACACCAGCCCGCAGCCGCAGGCCTCGGCGCAGGCCCTGGCCCAGCGGCTCGGTGCAGCCTATCTGCCACTGCCGTATGCCGATGCGCAGGCCATGTCGGGCGTGGTGCGACTGGCCAGCGGACTGCGCTGAGCGACGAGCGCAAACCGCTCCTGGAACCCTTGGCACGCATGGAACCCCGCCTAGACTGGGACCGCGACGGCCTCGACTGGCCGCACCGCGAGCGCAGCCGCTTCGTCCAGGCGGCCGGGCTGCGCTGGCATGTGCAGCGCTTTGCGCCAGCCCAGTCGGGCGCGCCGCGCGCGCTGCTGATTCACGGCACGGGCTCGTCCACCCATTCCTGGCGGGATTTCGCGCCGCTGTTGCAGGCGCACTTCGAACTCCTGGCCATTGACCTACCCGGACACGCCTTCACCAGCCTGCCAGACGGAGGCACCTACTCCTCCCAGTTCTCATTGCCCGGCATGGCGGGTGCCCTGGCCCAGTTGCTTGCTGCGGAAGGTTTTGCCCCGGACCTGGTGGTCGGCCACTCGGCGGGCGCGGCCATCGGCGCCCGCATGTGCCTGGACGGCACCGTCCGACCGCGTCTGCTGGCCTCCCTCAATGGGGCCTTGTTGCCGCTCGGGGGGCTGGCCGGGCGCATCTTCTCGCCGGCCGCGCGCCTGATGGCGGTGATGCCTGGCGCGCCGCGCTTTTTTGCTTGGCGGGCCGGACAGGAGGAAGTGCTGCAGCGCTTGCTGGAAAGCACCGGCTCGCGTCTGGACGCGCGCGGACAGGATCTGTACCGCCGCCTGGCTGCCAACCCGGGACATGTGGAGGGCGCGCTGGGCATGATGGCCCACTGGGATTTGCCGGCCCTGGCCGAAGCGCTGCCTTCACTCGAGACGCCGCTTTTGCTGTTGGTCGGTTTGCTCGATGGCACGGTGCCTCCCCTGGAGGCTGACCGGCTCGTGGCCCGTCTGGCGCGCGAGGCCCCGGGCCGTGCGCGGGTCAAGAAGGTGTCGCTGGAGGGGTTGGGGCATCTGGCTCATGAGGAGCGGCCGCACGCGGTCCTCGCGCTCCTGCTTCTGGCCTGGCAGGACCTGGGCTGAGGCGCGGCCGCCGATCCGGCGCTGAACCGGTGAGTGATTGATCGTTCGCTGAGCCGTCCCCACCGGGCTGCGGATCGTGGTGGCGGGAGGTGTCGGTGGGAGGTGTTGGCAGGAGGCGCCGCTCAGGGCGCCTGGGTTCCGCTCGGCGCCGGCCGGTTGGCGGCGGACATGGTTGCCCGCGCCCCAGCCTCGAATCGTTGCAGCATGCGTGACGCCATGGCGTCGAGGTCCTCGGGCGCAGGCGCGCGGGCTGCCGCCTCCCAGGCCTGGGGCTGGCCCCGCGCGGCATACACACCGGCGGCGAGCAGGGGCAGGGTGACGGCCAGGACCAGCGCGACACCGCGCGAGGACAGCTCCCGCCACAGGGGCGGCAGCAGGGCGGCCAGGACCAGAAAGATCAGGGCGGCGGCGCCGACCACGAACAACAGGCTGGGATTCATGGGCTTGCTCCTTCTTCCATCGGCGGTGATGTCTGCGGTCGGCGAATCTGGCGCGACCAGGCGAAGGCCGCGATTCCCAGCAGCGCAAAGGGCCCGAGCCACAGCGCCCAGGTGCTGGCCTGAAGCGGTGGGCGATAGCGCACAAACTGGCCATAGCGGGCGACCATGAAGTCCATGACTTCCTCGGGGCTGCGGCCCTCGCGCAGTTGCTGGCGGATCTGGGCCCGCAGGTCGCGCGCGAGTTCGGCCTGCGAGGCAGCAATCGTCTCGTTCTGGCACACCACGCAGCGCAACTCCTCGGCGAGGGCCATCACCCTCGACTCCAACGCGGTGTCATCGGCCACAGGCCGCGCCTCTCCGGCCCGGGCGATACCCATGCCCAGGCCGACCCAGGCAGCCAGCAGCAGGGCCGCTGCGCAGGCCCAGGCCCACAGCCACCCTGCGCGACGCCGGCTTGCCCACCCTGCGGCGCTAGCCACGCAGCCTCCGCACCAAGGGCATGACCTCGTCTTGCAGCACCGCGGGTGTGAGTGGGCCCACGTGCTTGAAGCGGATCACGCCCTGCTGGTCGATCAGAAAAGTTTCGGGCACGCCGTAGACGCCAAACTCCATTCCGAGTCGCCCGTCCGGGTCGCTCAGCGAGGCCCGGTAGGGGTCGCCGTGCGCGGCCAACCAGCGCAGCGCCTCGGGGGTGGTGTCCTTGTAATTCAGGCCGTAGACCGGCAGCGCGCCGTCGCGCGCAAAGTCCACCAGCACGGGGTGCTCGATGCGACAGGCCGTGCACCAGGACGCCCAGACATTGAGCAGCCACACCTGACCGCGCAGGTCATCGCGCGCGATCTGCGGGCCCTCGGCCCCGACCAGCACCGGGACGCGGAAGGCCGGCGCAGGGCGACCCACCAGAGGTGAAGGCAACTCGCGCGGGTCGCGGCCCAGGCCCATGGCCAGCAAGGCCGCCAGGGCGACGAACACCGCTAGCGGCAGCGCCATGCGCACCCATCGACGCGTGATCATGCGGGCCGCTCCTGGGGTGCGGCGGTGGGTGGCGTGACGGCCGCCTGCGCGCTGCGCAAGGCGGGCAAGGGCTCGCCGGTTTGGGCCGGCAGCGCCTGTGCCCCAGGTTCGCCGGCGGCCTGGCCCGCGGCCACCCGGTAGCGCCGATCGGTGGCCGCCAGCAGACCGCCGAGCGCCATGAGCACGCAGCCGCCCCAGATCCAGTTCACCAGCGGCTTGTGGTGGATGCGGATGCCCAGGGCGTCGGGGGGTAGGGGGTCGCCCAGGGCGACATAGAGGTCACGCATGAGGCCCCGGTCGATGGCCACCTCGGTCATCGGCATGCGGCTGCTGACGTACTGGCGTCGCTCGGGCCGCAGCACCGCGACCACCTCGCCGTCGCGGCTGACGGTGAGCGTGGCGCCCAGGGCGATGTAGTTCGGCCCGGCGCGCTGGCCCAGGCTCTCGAGGCGGAAGACATGGCCACCCACGCGCGCCTCGTCGCCGATGGCCATGCGCAGGTCATGCTCGCTGTGCAGGTGGCGAACCCCGGTCACGCCGACCACGAAGACCGCCACCCCCGCGTGCGCCAGCAGCATGCCGCCCGCGCTGCCGCCCAGGCGCCGCCAGCGCGTGCCGGCTGGCGCCTGGCGCAGTCGCTCGGTCAGGGACACCAGGCCCGAGGCGACGATCCAGGTGGCCAGGCCAAAGCCCACCGCCATGCCGACCGCGCCATGCACCAGCAACACCGCCGCCACCGCACCCACGCCAGCGGCCAGTGCGGCGCCGCGCAGGCGCCGAGCCAATGGCGCTGCCGGCGCATCGCCCCAGCGCGCCAGCGGGGCCACGCCCATGAGAAAGAGGGCCGGTGCCATCAGCGGGACAAACACCGCCTCGAAATACGGCGGGCCGACTGACAGCTTGCCCAGGCCCAGCGCGTCGATCAGCAGTGGATAGAGCGTGCCCAGAAGCACCGCCGCTGTCGCCACGGACAGCAGCAGGTTCCCCGCCAGCAGCAGCGACTCGCGCGAGAGGGCCGCGAAGCCACGGCCTGCACCGAGCGCGGGCGCCCGCAGCGCGAACAGCAGGAACGAGCCGCCGCCCACCAGCACCAGGAAGGCCAGGATGAACATGCCCCGCGCCGGGTCGGTGGCGAAGGCATGGACCGAACTCAGGACACCTGAGCGCACGATGAAGGTTCCCATCAGTGAGAGCGCAAAGGCGGACAGCGCCAGGAAGGCGGTCCAGGCTTGCAGCGCACCGCGCTTCTCGGTCGCGGACAGCGCGTGGATCAGTGCAGTCGCCAGCAGCCAGGGCATGAGCGAGGCGTTTTCCACCGGGTCCCAGAACCACCAGCCGCCCCAGCCGAGCTCGTAATAGGCCCAGAAGCTGCCCAGGGCGATGCCCAGGGTGAGAAAGCACCAGGCCGCCAGCGTCCAGGGCCGGGTCCAGCGCGCCCAGGCGGCGTCCAGGCGGCCCGCGAGCAAGGCCGCGACTGCGAAGGCGAAGGGCACCGCCAGCCCCACATAGCCCAGGTACAGCAGTGGCGGGTGCAGGGCCATGCCCGGGTCTTGCAGCAGGGGGTTGAGGTCGCGGCCCTCGGCTGCACCCGGCAGCAGCCGGGTGAAGGGGCTGGAGACGGTCAAAGTGAACAGCAGCAGGCCGGTGCTGATCAAGCCCATCACGCCCAGCACCCGCGCGCGGGTGATCGGGTCCAGGGTCGTCGAGCGCCACGAGACCGCCGCTGACCAGCCGGCGAGGACCAGCGCCCACAGCAGGACCGAGCCCTCGTGGTTGCCCCAGACCGCGGTCAGTTTGTAGACCAGCGGCAAATCGCTGTGCGAGTGACCCGCAGCCAGGGCCACCGAGAAGTCGTCATTGACGAAGGCGCTGGTCAGCGCTGCATAGGACAGCAGGAGCAGCGCGAACTGCACCCGCGCTGCGGGTGCGGCCCAGGCGGCCAGTGCCGGTGCCGGGCCCTGAGCCGGATCGCGTTGGGCGTGACGGGTGGCCCATAACGGGAGCAGCCCCTGGGCCAGGGCCACGGCCAGCGCCAGCGCCAGGGCGAAGTGACCAAGCTCGACGATCACTGCGCCGATCCCTTCGCTGCCTTCAGCGCCGCAGCGGCCTCGGGCGGCATGTAGTTCTCGTCGTGCTTGGCCAGCACCGTGTCGGCGCGGAACAGGCCCTCCGCATTCAGGCGACCCTGGGCGACCACGCCCTTGCCTTCCTGAAACAGGTCGGGCAGCAGACCGGTGTAGGTAACCGGCACACGGTGCGCGCCATCGGTCACCACGAAGCGCAGCGTCAGACCGCCGGGTTCGCGTGCCACGCTGCCGGCCTCTACCAGGCCGCCGACCCGGAAGTTGCGCCCCTGCGGCGCTTCGCTGCGCACGACCTGTGTCGGACTGAAAAAGAACACCAGATTGCTACGGAATGCGTTGAGCACCAGCGCGCTGGCCCCTGCCATCAGGGCCAGGCAGGCCAGCACCATCAGTGCGCGGCGTCGGCGGGGTGTCATGCGTCTTGCTCCTGTTGGGTGAGCACGGGTCGGCGCGCGGGGGTTTGAGCCGCGCCCCCGGCAGCTTCTGCATCAACATTTGCCAGTGCATGGCGCTGCGCCCGCAGCGACAGCAACTCGCAGGCGAAAACCGCCGCGCACATGCCCAGCGAGCCCCACACATAGAGGCCGTAGCCACCCATGGCGAGCCAGGCCGAGAGGGTTTCCCAGGTCAGGCCGTTCATCGCATGGCCTCCCCCACGGACGGACCGAGCTTCGAGTCCATCCCTGGTCCCGCGCCTTCACCCTTGCCCGCCAGCGCCTTTCGGGCCCGCTGCGCCCAGGGCGCATGCGCCTCGCGCTCGAGCACCAGCAGCCGCGCCCGCCACAGCGTGACCGCAATGGTGTACATCCAGAACGCCAGTGCCATGACCAGCATGCCGGCCAGCATTGTCGTGGCCATGCTCGGTGCCCGGGTCAAACTCACCGAGGCCCCCTGGTGCAGCGTGTTCCACCAGATGACAGAGAAGTAGATGATGGGCACGTTGACCACGCCCACCAAAGCCAGCAGGGCAGCCGCCCGGTCGGCGCGGCGCGGGTCCTCGATGGCGCCATGCAGGGCCAGGAAGCCCAGATAGAGAAACAGCAGCATCAACTCGGACGTGAGCCGCGCGTCCCAGACCCACCAGGTGCCCCAGGTGGGCTTGCCCCAGAGCGCGCCGGTCCACAGGGCCAGGAAGGTCATGAGCGCTCCGGTGGGTGCGAGTGCACGCGCCAGGGTCGACGCCAGCCGGGCGTTGAACACCAGGCCGACCGCGGCCCAGCCGGCCATCACCAGGTAGATCAGCATCGACATCCAGGCCGCGGGTACGTGTACGAAGATGATCCGGTAGGCCTCGCCCTGCTGCGCATCGGTGGGCGCGATCACCAGCCCGATCCACAGCCCGATCGCCGCCAGCACCACCGCCGACCCGGCGGCTAGCCAGGCCAAACGGCCTGCCAGCGGATAAAAGGTCTGCGGCGCGGCAAAGCGAAACAAGGTTTGTGCGGCCATGCGCTCAAGCCTCCACCGAGATGCGCAGTGCGGCGGCGCACGCCGCGGGCGCACCCGCCAGCGCCAGCAGCAGGCCTGCCCCCAGCAGCGAGAGGGCGCCCGCGGGCGACTGCCCGCTCAGCACCGCGTCCACCGCGCCGCAGCCAAAGACCAGCACCGGGACCGACAGGGGGAGCACCATCAGCGAGAGCAGCAGCGCGCCACCGCGCAGGCCCGTCGCCAGCGCGGCCGCAACCGCCCCTAGCAGGCTGAGGATGGGTGTGCCCAGCAGCAAGGACGCAAGTAAGACGAGCAGGGCCTCGACGGGCAGGCCGTACTGCAGTGCGATCAGCGGCGCGACCAGGGCCAGGGGGATGCCGCTCGCCAGCCAGTGAGCAGTCACTTTTCCCAGAACCAGCACCGGCAGTGGGTGGGGCGACAGCAGCAGTTGCTCGAGCGTGCCGTCAGCCCGGTCATCTTCGAACAAGCGCGCCAGCGGCAGGAGGCTTGCCAGCAGGGCAGCGACCCAAGGCACGCCGCCTGCCAGCCGGGCGAGCAGCGCCGACTCGGAACCGAGGGCCAGCGGAAACAGGCTGCTGGCCATCACGAAGAAGGCGAGGCTCGCGAGGGTGTCGGTGCGCCGGCGGCCGGCCAGACGCAGGTCCCGCAGCGCCAGCGCCCAAGCGGCGCCCGCCAGGCTGCCCAGGCTCGGGCCGGGCACCACATCGCTCGGCGCGGTCAAGGCGCGCGCGCTGACGGTGTGGGAGGGTGGCAATACCGCTGACATGGTCGTGTGCAGTTCGGGCCTGCTCAGAGCTGGAGGGCCAGCGGGGGAGGGGCCCCCAGCGGCAGCGTCTGGTGGCTGGTCAGTACCGCCAGGCCGCCCGCCTGGAGGTGGCGCTGCACTTGACCGGCCAGCCAGTCGCAGGCGGCGGTGTCCAGTGCGTTGAAGGCTTCGTCCAGCACCCAGAGTGGACGCCGGCGCGACAGCGGCAATCGAGCCAAGGCGCAGCGCCGGCGCTGCCCTTGGGAGAGTTGGCGCACCGCTCGGTGGGTGCTGCCGCCCAGCCCGGCTTGGTCCAAGGCCTCGAGTGCCTGGTTGCGCGTGACCGGCTCGCCGGCGAGGGCACAGGCGGCCAGCAGGTTCTCGAGCGCGCTCAGATCGTCCTTGAGCGCTGGCTCATGGCCGAGGTAGAGCCGCTCCAGCCCGAGCCTTTCGCGCTGTGGTGCCATCGGCGCGCCCCGCCAGAGCAACTCGCCGCTGGCGGGAGGCAGCAGGCCGGCGACCAGCCGGAGCAGGCTGCTCTTGCCGGCCCCGTTCTCCCCGGCCACCTGTAGCCATTGCCCAGCCGAAAGCCGCAGGGAAAGCCGCTCGAACAGCAGTTGCCCCCCGCGCACGCAGGCGACGTCCTTCAGCTCCAGCGATACCGATCCGGCCATGGGCCCCTTCTCCAGGAAGTGTCACATTAGATTGACACTTATAACACCCGAAAAAGATTTACATCAAGGGGAATCCCCTGAAAGCCCTCGTTGACAATCCAACTCGTCATGCTAGATTGACACATTGAAGTGTAAAGGCGGCGATACCGCGGCCTGCTTCCCCCGGGGGTGCTCCATGGCCAATCGGATCGAATCTGCGCTCGAGCGCCAGTTCATGCTGGCGGAGGGCCCGCATGCGCCGCCACGCCTGCTGGCCGCGATGCGTCATGCGGTGTTTCCAGGCGGCGCCCGCATACGGCCGCAGTTGTGCCTGGCCGTGGCCAAAGCCTGCAGCGAGGACGCGCCGGCCCTGTCGGACGCCGCGGCGACCGCGATCGAGCTGCTCCACTGCGCCTCGCTGGCACATGACGATATGCCTTGCTTCGACGACGCCGACCTGCGGCGCGGGCGACCCACGGTGCACAAGGCCTGGGGCGAGCCCCTGGCCCTGCTGGCCGGCGACGCCTTGATCGTGATGGCCTTCGAGGCTCTCGGCCGTGGTGCCGATGGCTGCAGTCCGGCCCAGCTCGCAAGGCTTCCGGCGCTTTTGGCCCTGGTGGCCCGTTGCACCGGCGCGACCGATGGCATCGTCGGCGGCCAAGCCTGGGAGTGCGAGCCACGGGTGGATCTGAGCCGTTACCAGCAAGCCAAGACCGGCGCTTTGTTCGTGGCTTCGACCTGCGCCGGCGCGCTGGCTGCCGGCCAGCCTGCCGCCCCCTGGGCACGCCTAGGCGAATGCCTTGGTGAGGCCTATCAGGTGGCCGATGACATCCGTGATGTTCTCGGGGATGCGGTCCTGCTGGGTAAGCCCGTGGGCCAGGATGCCCAACACGGCCGCCCCAGCGCTGCGGCCGACCTTGGCCTGGTGGGCGCCCTGCAGCATTTCCAGGGTCTGATGCAGGCAGCGGTGGATTCAGTCCCCGACTGCCCGAGCCGCGATTCGCTCTGCCGCCTGGTCCGTAGTGAGTCCGAGCGCTTGGTTCCGCAGGTTGCCTGCACCCGACTGCTTGAGGAGGCCGGCATGGTGCTGGCTTCGAGCCATGCTGGCGCGAGCAGCGCCAGCGCCTTGCGTGGGGTGGCCGGATGACC
>JAURKV010000255.1 GCA_030831585.1 Ramlibacter sp.
CAGCCCTATTTCCGCATCTTCAACCCGGTGAGCCAGAGCCGAAAGTTCGACCCGGAGGGCAAGTTCATCTTGCGCTATCTGCCGCAACTGGCCGGCCTGTCACCTGTGGCGCTGCACGCGCCCTGGGAGGCCTCGCCGCTGGAGCTGGCCGCCGCCGGCGTGACCTTGGGGAAGGACTACCCGCTGCCGGTGGTCGCGCATGACGAAGCGCGGCAAAAAACGCTGGAGCGCTATGGGGTGGTGAAAAAGCCGGGTGTGGCGGCCTGATCAAGCCACCGTGGGCTGCGCGGGCGAACCCGCCTCCCCTGCCGGATCGCCCCCTGCCGGATCGCCCCCGGTCGGCCCACCGCAATAGCGGCGCACCAGGCCCATCAGTTCGTCTTCCGAATAGGGCTTGCCCAGGTAATGGGCCACGCCCAGCGACTGCGCGTGCTCGCGGTGCTTGGTCGCGGTGCGGGAGGTGATGAAGACCAGGGGCAGTCTGGACCAGCGCGGGTCGCCGCGCAGGTGACGCGCCAGCTCGAAGCCGTCCATGCGCGGCATTTCGATGTCGGACAGCACCAGATCCGGCGCCTCCTGCGCCAGGCGCTCGAGTGCCTGCAGTCCGTCGGCGGCCAGCGCTACCCGGTAGCCCTCCCGCTGCAACAGGCGCTGGGTGACCCGGCGCACGGTGAGCGAGTCGTCGACCACCAGCACCAGGGGTTGACGGGCAGCGACTGGGGGCTCTTCCAATTGCCCATCGTTCGCATCCTGCGCAAGCTGTGACGGTTGCGGCGCATCGCCCGGGCTGGCCACCGACGTGCCGTCACCAGGAGCGAGCGAGCTACCACCTGAATCGCGTCCGGAGGCCTCGCCCGCAGCGAACCGCCGCGCTCGGTCTCCGTAGACCGCCGCCAAGGCCACCGGGTTGTAGATCAGGATCACCTCACCGGTGGCCAGTACGGTCATGCCCGCCAAACCCGGTAGCCGGGCCAGCTGCGGCCCCAGGTGCTTGACCACCACCTCGCGATGGCCCATCACCTCGTCAATTTGCAGCGCCAGTCGCTGGGCCGCGCTTTGGAGCAGCGCCACCGGGACCCCGCGGCTCAGACTTTCTTGGCTGGCGCGAGAGACACGCAACAGCGCCCCGCCCCAGAAGAAGGGCATCGAGCCGCCACCCTCCACAGGCCACTGGCCGCCAGACTGCGCCGCAGCCAGCACCTGGGGCTCGCTGCGCAGCACCGTCTCGACCAGGCTGGCCGGCACGCCGAAGCGCATCGACCCGCAGCGCATCAAGACCACATGGGTCACCGCGGTGGTGAGCGGCAGCAGCAGGCGGAAGGTGCAGCCCGCGCCTGGCCGGCTTTCTACCTCGATGCGCCCACCCAGGGCCTGGACCTCGGCGCGTACCACGTCGAGCCCGACGCCGCGGCCTGCCAACTCGGAAACGGTTGCAGCGGTGGAAAACCCGGGACGGAAGATCAGGTCAGCGGCGGCCGCTGGCGACAGCGCCTGCGGCGTGTCGGCCAGCAAGCCCTGGCTGCGAGCCTTGGCGGTGATGCGGTCGAGGTCGAGGCCAGCGCCGTCGTCCTCAAAACGCAGGGCGATGTCATTGCCCGCCTGCTCTAGCACGATGCGTAGCAGGCCGCAGGCCGGTTTGCCCGCTTGCTGCCGCTCAAGGGCCGGCTCGATGCCGTGGGCAACCGCGTTACGCAGCAGGTGCTCGAAGACCGGTGTCATGCGGTCGAGCATGCCGCGGTCGACCTCGAGGGTCTCCCCCTCGATCTCGAGCCGCACCTCCTTGCCGCTGTCCTGCGCCGCCTGGCGCACGGTGCGCCGCAGGCGCTCGGCGATGGAGCCGATTTCCAGCATGCGGGTCCGCAGCAAGTCACGCTGCAGGTCGCGGGTTTGTCGCGACTGGGCGGACAGGTCGTCCTCGCTCACATCGACCGCGCGCGCCAGCTGGCGCTGCACGGTGGCGATGTCATTGACCGACTCGGCCATGCTGCGGGTGAGCTCCTGCATGCGGGTGAAGCGGTCCAGCTCCAGCGGGTCGAAGCCGGCCGCGCCCGGCGTGTGGCCCTGGCGGGACTGCATCTGGGTCTCGGCCTGGATCTCGACTTCCCGCAGCTGCTGGCGCAGGCGCTCGACACTGGCGGCCAGCTCATGCAGGCCGCCACGCAGGCCCGTGATCTCGGCCTCGACCCGGGCGCCGGTGATCATCACCTCGCCGGCCTGGTTCATCAGGCGGTCGAGCAATTGCGCGCGCACCCGGACCACACCAGACGCACCGGCCGCTGGGCCTGGCCGTGCCAGACCCATGCCGGCTTCGGTGGCTGGGACCTCGACAGGGGGCAGTGCCAAACCCGGAGCGACCCCGGGCGGAGCAAGCGCCACGGGGACGGCTGGGGGCGCCGGTGCCAAGGCCGCAGCAGTGCCCTGCACAACGGGCGCGGTGACAGCCGAAAGCGGCGCGGCCACCACCGTGGGCGCGGCGATCGGAGTTGCCGCAGCGACTGTTGTGGCCGGCATGGGCGGGGCGGCGAGCGCCGCCGGTAACCGCAACCGGAGCCCTTCGAACTCAGCCTGCAAGCGATCGATGTGGCGGACGAGGTCGACCACAGCCGCAGAACGGGCCGCATCGCCCGGCGGTGGCAGGGCCTCGGCCTGGGACTCGAGGGTATGGGCATGCTCGCCCAGTGACCGCAGCCCGGCCAGCCGGGCTCCGCCCTTGACGGTGTGCAGCAGGCGTAGCACCTCGGCCTGGGACGCCTCATCCTCGGGGCGCTCGGTCCAGGTGCGGGCAGCGGTATCGAGCCGCGGCAGGAGCTCGAGCGCCTCTTCCTCGAAGAGCGCGAAGATCATCGGATCGGCCGGCTCCTGCATGAGCGAGCCCAGGTCGATGTCCAGCGGCATGGGGGCCGCGCTGCGGCTCGCCTGCGCACGCAAGCGCTCGAGCAGGCCAGGGTTAGGTTCGCGCAAGAATCCTGCGGCGAACTGGTGCAGCAACTGCCGCATTTCTTCGCCCGCCTCGGCCAACAAGGCTGCGTCCTCGGCGCACTGCCTGGCGGTGTCACGGGTCTGATCCGGTGCACCGTCCTCGCCACTTGCAGGACGCAGAGCACGCAGAGCACGCAGACGCTCGAGCGAGGACTCCATGTGCCGAGCCAGCTCGGACAGGCTGGTAAACCCGACGGTCGCCGAGCTGCCGGCCAGCGAATGCGCCAGGGTCTCGAGCTCGGCAGGGGGCACGAGCGCCGGCGCCCGGCCCCAATTTGCAAGACCCTCCTGCAGCTGCAAGGAGTCCTCATCGGCCTCCTGGAGGAACACATTGAACAGACCCGCCGGAATTCGCAAGGGCCCGATCTCGCGAACCTCCGGCGTGGTGTCCACGCGCCCGGACCACGGCGCTGGAGACGGGGTCAGAGCCGGGGGCAGATCAGGGGTGGAGGCCACGGCGTTTGGCGCAGTGCCAGCCAGGGGCTCCTGGTCTGAGAGGAGCGCGGTGTCGGTCACCGCGCTACCGGCGGGTGGGAGCTCGGCGCCGGCCACGGCGGGCTCCTGGGGCTCTTCGATCGCCGGGAGCACCTCGCCCGGAAACAGCAGTGGACGCTCCTGCCCGTGCACACGCAGTGCGTCGGCCGCTTCCACAAAGCTGGCCGCCCGCCAGGCCGCGAGCTCGGCGCCCGCCTGCGGGCCACCGGACTCACCAGCGGCCTGCGCCCAACGGGCGAGGCCCTCGAGAGCGCGGCTGGCGAGCTGGCGCAGGGGCGGGTCAACCTCGCGGGCCTGGGCGAGCCACGCATTGAGCACTTGCTCCAGAGCCCAGGCCGCTTGGCCATAGGCCTCCAGGCCCACCATCCGGGCGCTGCCCTTGAGCGTGTGGAAGCACCGTCGCAACACGGTGAGTGTGGCCAGATCCGACGGCTGTCGCTCCAGTACCGCCAGGGCCTCACGGCCTTGGCCGATCACCTCGGCCGCCTCCTGCAGGAACACGCCGAGCAGTTCGGCGTCAGTGTCCAAAGCGCTTTCCGAGGCACCTGCTGCTTCAGCAGTCGCAAGAGACGAATCCGCCGAGCCAGCGGAGGAGGGAGAAGGCCCGCCGGTGGCGGCGCCCTCTGCGCCCCGCGGTGGCTGCAGGAGGGGCGCACGCCCCATCACCGAGCGCAACTCGCCACGGGCCTCGTCAAAGATAAACAGCTCCCTGGCCATTTGCGGCTGGTAATGGAGCATGTCGATGAGAAAGCCGAGCGCGCCCAGGTTCTGGCCCAGTGCCTCGACCAACTCAGCGGCCCGTCGGCCCTCGGGCTCACCCCACAAGGACTGCACCTGGTCGCGCATACGCAGCACCGCGCGCGCTGCCTGCTCCAGTCCCAGCACCGAAAGCACGCCGCGCATTTGCGAGAGCCTGCCGGGCGCCGCCTGTAACAGGCCGCGGTCGGCGCGATTCCGGAAGAAGGCGTCGAGGTCCTTCTCCAACTCGCCCAGGCTGGCGCGCAACTCGTCGACCACGCTGCCCAGCGTCTGCCGGTCGCTGGCCTGGCGGTAGAGGGATTCGATCCAGAGCTCTAGGGGCTCGGGCGCGGCGCCGCGCTGCACCCGCCCCAGACGCTCGGCCAGCCGCTGGGCGCGCTCACCGTGCGGGGGGTCGTGCGGGTCGAAATCCTGGCAGAGGGCCTCAAGGAACAAGATAGCGGTGGCCACCTCCATGGCCAAGGCGGCGGCAGGCGGCGTCGCCAGGGTGGCGACATGGTCGCCCACCGCGACCAGCGCCTGCGCCAGCGGCGCCAGCGGCGCATGCAAGCGCTCCAGCACGTCGCCGACCTGCGCCAGCTGTTCGACCGTCGACCGCAGCTGGTGCACCTCGCCGCCGGCCAGACTCGCCCAGCCCTCGCGGGCCGCAGCCAGGCGCTTGCGCGCCACCGCCAACAGCGCGGGGTCGTAGCGGCCAAACGGGGCCGAGAGGTGATCCAGGGCCGGGGCGTCCGCCAGACCGCAGGCCGCCCGTAGCGCAGCCAGGCGCGGCGTGAGCCCGGGATCGGCCGGACCCGTCGCGGCACAGGCGTAGAGCAGTTCGTGGGCCAAGGGCCCGATATCGGCCTCGGTACCCGCCGCCCACTGCGAATAAGCCACCAGCAGGCGGGAAGCGCCGCGCTTGGCTGCCAGGTCCACCTGCGCGGGCCGGGCCGCCTGCATCTCAAAGAAGGCCGCGGCCAGCCGCCACAGCCGGCGCCAGGCAGGAGCAGAGGGGGCAGGTGCCGAGGGGCCGGGGCCTTGCGTCAGGCCGCGTGCAGCACCGGTGGCCATGCCGCCCGCCAGGTCATGTGCCAGGCCATCGCACAGGAAGGCGAGTTCGCTGGCGGCCGCGGCACCGCCCGTCTTGACGAACTGCAGCACCGCCTGGTCGAGCCGGGCGCGCAGGGCAGCGCCCGTTGGAAAGTCCGAAACGACAGGCCCGGAATGCTGCGCCACATGGAGCTGCTCGGGGCCGCCACCACTGAGCTCGATCGATTCGACGGCCTCGTCAGTGGCCTCGGGTGCAGGAGCCTCGAGCGCCTGCAGGTCGAGACCCGGTGGCACGACCCACAGGTCCGCAGGGTGGGCGCGCTGGCGGGCGCGGGGGTCGCCCGCGAGGTCGAGCAGCTCGCAGTACTGGGGATACAGCGCCACCGCCTCGACGCTGCGGCCGTGGAGTTGCGCGTCGATGAACTCGAGCACGGCGAAGGTGGCGCGCTGCTCCACTTGTCTGGCGCGCTCGGCGCCCACCGGGTCGGTCAGCGGCTGCGATGCCTGATGACGGGCCAGCGCCTCGATTGCGGTCACCACCCGAGCAACCCCGCCATTGCCAGCCAGCTCGAGTGCGCCGGCGGCCTGATGCAGCGCCGCAGCGGCAACGGACGCCTGGCCAGAGGCCAAGGCCTTGAGCGCGGCGTCGAGACAGCGGCCCACGTCTTCGGCGATCCAGGCCAGCGGGCCCATGTCCCGGTTGACAGACGCAGGGACCTGCGCAGGCGCCCAGGGCTGAGCGGGTGAAGCAGGCGAAGGGGATATCGGGGCCGACATGGGTTTCAGCGATCAGGCAATCTTGAAGCGGGCCACCGACTGCCTCAAGGCCTCGGCGATTCGGGCCAGCTCGCGCACCAACTGCGCGGTAGAGCGCGTGCCCTCGCCCGTCTGCTCGGCTACTGCAAAAATGTGCCGGATGTTACCGGCCACCTGGTGGGCAGCCTGGGCCTCGGCATCGGCGGCGCCATAGATTTCGGCAATGAGGTCGGCCAGGCGGCGCGAGACCCGGTCGATCTCGCCCAGCGC
>JAURKV010000256.1 GCA_030831585.1 Ramlibacter sp.
AGTAGACAGGGACGGCTCCACGCCGGCGTCGTTCAGCGCCTTGCGGGTTTCGGGTTGAGCCATCACTTTGGCCAGCTCGGTGTTGAGACGAGTCACGATCTCGCGTGGGGTGTTGGGAGGGGCCAGCAGCGCCAGCCACACCGAGCCCTCGTAGCCCGTCACGCCGGCTTCTTGCAGGGTGGGAACGTCCGGCAGTTGCGGCACGCGCTTGGGCGTGGTGACTGCCAGCGCCTTGAGCCGGCCCGACGGCACCTGGGCCAGCGCGTTGGGCACGCCCGCAAAGCTCACGTCCACCACCCCGGCCACCAGGTCATTGGCGGCGCCGGCGCTGCTGCGGTACGGCACGTGTTTCATCTGAACCCCCGCCAGAGCCTCGAACATGCCTCCCATCAGGTGCTGCGAGCTGCCGTTGCCCGAGGAGGCGTAGGTGATTTTGTCCGGCTGGGCCTTGGCCAGGGCGATCAGCTCGCGCACATTGTTCGCGGGCACCTTGGGGTGGGCCAGCAGCACGTAGGCCGAGTCCACCAGCTTGCTCACCGGGGTGAAGCTCTTGATCGGGTCGTAGGGAATGGACTTGTAGATCCAGGGGCTCACCGTGTGCGTGGTCGAAATCATCACCAGCGTGTAGCCGTCGGGTGCAGCCTTCGCCACTTCGGCGGTGCCGATGGTGGAGCCGGCGCCCGCCTTGTTCTCGATCACGAACGAGGTGTTCATGGCCTGTCCCAGCCTCTGACCCAGGACCCGCGCCACCACGTCGGTGAAGCCGCCCGCGCCGAAAGGCACGATCAGCTTGATCGGGCGGTTGGGATAGCCGGTAGCGGCTTGTGACCACGCCAGGGGCGCAGCGGCCGCAAGGCACATTCCAAAGGTGACGGTACGGATCAAGGTCTTCATGATTTACCCCTTGTAAGTAGGCTCAGGCATGGTGAAAAAGCTGTGCAAGATGTGATAGACCATCATGTAGTTCTTCTGCTGGAAGCTCGCATGGGAGATTCCCTGCATCAGCGAGAACTGCTTGTTGGTGTTGGGCAGCAGCGTGTAGTAGTCAATCAGGTCTTGGTAGCTGGCAATGCCGTCCCACTCGCCGCGCATCACCAGCGTGGGCACGGGGAGCTTGGTCGGGTCGAGCAGCGGCAGCTTGGAGCACATGTCCACATAGGTGCCGGTGGGCATGGAGTCGTCCAACGTGAGAATGGCGTCGGCAAAGGCCTCGATGGTGGCGTCGTCGGCAGTGCCCGGATGGTCGCGGCTGAAGATGCTGTGCACGAACTCACGGTCGATCGGCCGGCGGTTGCGGGCGATGAACTCGGGCAGCTTCTTGCGGCGGTTTTCCAGCGTGTGGCTGTCCTTGCCGGTCCAGACGAAGGCGTCCAGCGCAATCCGCTCGATGCGCTCGGGGTGGCGCTCGCCGAACAGGCCGGCCTTGAGCGCGCCCGAGGAGATGCCGTACATGTACAGCTTCTTACCGCCGTTGCGGGACATCACGTAGGCAGTGCCTGCCTCCAGGTCGTCGGCGCCGTTGCTGATGTCGCTATTGATGTCGCGGTGCTTGCTTGAGCGGCCGTAGCCTTCGTTGTCCATCGTCCAGCAGTCAAAGCCACGGGCGCAGAACCAGTCCATCACCGAGGACCAGGGCCTGCCGGGCACATGCAGGTCGAAGGTGGGCTGCGAGGCCATCGAGGAGCCGTGCACAAAAAAGATGGTGCCTGCATGGGGCACGCCGGCTGCGGCCTTCTTCTCCCACAGGAACAGCTTGATGTCCTCGCCCCGCTGTATCCAGTGCTCGGTGCCGCCGGTCCATTCCACTTTATTCATTTTGGCTCTCCTTGAGTCGATGTTTTGTATTTCAGGCAAAGCGGTTTTCGATGGCGCCAATGCCATCGATTTCGATACGCACCACGTCGCCTGTCTTGAGGTAGGTGGGCGGAGTCCTGCCCATGCCCACGCCGGCCGGCGTACCGGTGGAGATGATGTCGCCCGGCCGCAGGGTGATGCCGCGTGAGCAGGTCTCGATCAGCGACGGGATGTCGAAGATCATGTCCTGGGTGCTGGCGTCCTGGCGCAGCTCGCCGTTGACCCAGCCGCGCACGCGGGTGTCGCGGCCGTCCATCTGATCGGCGGTGACCACCCAGGGGCCCATCGGGCAGAAGGTGTCGAAAGACTTGCCCAGGTGCCATTGCGCGTGCCGGGTTTGCACGTCACGGGCGGTGACGTCGTTGACGATGGTGTAGCCCCACACATGGGCCATGGCGTCCTCGCGGCGGATGTTGCGTCCGCCCTGACCGATGACGATGGCCAGCTCGGACTCGTAGTCGACCTGATCGGAGATGCCGGTGGGCAGCTGCACGGTGTCGAAGGGGCCGATGACGGTCTCGGGCACCTTGGTGAAGATCATGGGCCAGACGTCGGTGGGCTGGTTGTTGCCCTTGAAGATGGAGCCGGCCAACTCTTTGGCGTGCGCCTGGTAGTTGCGGCCGACGCAGAAGATGTTGCGGCGCGGGCGCGGCACTGGCGCCATCAGGCGAACCTGGGTGAGGGCAATGGCCTGGCCCGTCGGGGCCGGCAGGGCTTGGCCCTGGACTTGGCGGGTCACCAGGGCCAGAACGCCGATCTCTGCTTCGGCGGCTGTGAGGGGAAGGGCGGTGACCGACTGACCGTCGGCAGAGACAGCGCCAACCTTTTGGCTGCCGTCATGAATGAATGTCGCGTAGCGCACGATAGGAAATTTGGTGAAGATTCAGGATTGGGATGAATTGGTGCGATTTGTACGCGAACCACGGTGACGATGCCGGTCAAATCAACCAATTCCCCGTCAAATTGATCTGAAATCCGGGTTTTTACTGAGTTATTCGTCGGGTTTCAGGTCAAAGAATCAGCCCAATTCAAACCAATCGTGGCGTGCCCAAACCAGGTGCCACCCCGGCAAGCCCGCTTTTCCCAGCCACCATGCAGGTTCATCAAACCCCCGAGCAGCTCGAGGCGCGCATCCTGGAGCAATTGCGCCTGCAGCAGTGGCAGGCCGGGCATCGCCTGCCCACCGAGCGCGAGCTGAGCGCCAGAAGCGGCCTGGGGCGTGCCAGCGTGCGCCGGGTACTTGGGCGGCTCAAGGAGCGGGGCTTGATCTCGCAAACGGTGGGCAGCGGCACCTATGTCACCGCCGGCGCGGCGGCCATGCTGGCCCAGGAGAGTGCCTCGGCTCAGGTGCAGGCCAGCGCCATCAGCCCGGCCGAGTTGATGAACGCCCGCATGGTGCTAGAGCCGGCCATCGTCGACATGGTGGTGGTGAACGCCCGCGCCGCGGACTTCGAGGGCATGCTGGCCTGCTGCGACCGGGCCGAGGCCGCCACCACCTTGGAAGACTTCGAATTTTGGGACGGCAAGCTGCACGAGCTCATTGCCGAGGCGGCCCACAACGCGGTCATCTTGTCTGTGTTCCGACAGATGACGCAGGCGCGCAACCAGGCCGAGTGGGGCCAGCTCAAACGGCGCAGCGTCACGCCCGAGCGCCGCCTGGAGTACCAGCGCGAACACCGTGCGCTGGTCGAGGCCCTGGCCGAACGCGACGCGACCCGCGCGCGCGAGGTGTGCCTGGCGCACCTGACGCGGGTGCGTCACAACATGATGGGGTATTGATAGGCGCTGAGGCCTTAGGGCGGCCCTGGGGCGGCGGGGCCGTGTGCTGTGTGCTGTGTGCTGTGTGCACGAGGACTTGGCGCCCCCGGCGGGAATCGAACCCACATCTAGCGCTTAGGAGGCGCTCGTTCTATCCATTGAACTACGGCGGCGGCCGCTGGCGATTCTACAGACGCGCCCTCGAACAAAGGGGTTCAGGCTGACGGGCCCGATCGCGCGTCGATCCGTATCGGGCTTCGCGAGCCCAGGTCCAGTTGCAGCCCGCCAGGGACCAGCTTGGGCTCGATGCCGCAGCGGCGCGCGCGGCGTTCGAGTTCGCCCAGGTCGGCAAAGTGCACCTCGATCGCCACCGGCTGCACGGGGGCGGACAGCGCCGTGGCCTCGACCCGCAGGCCCGAACCCAGGCCGACCGCCAGCGAGGCGAGGCGGGCGCGCCAGCCCTCGCAGGACGCTGGCGACCCTTCATAGGTGAGGCCGAGCAAGGCCTGCGCGCCATTGGCATGCGTGAGCAGGCCTGGGGGCCGCATCAGCTCCGGCGTCATGTGCCGCACCCAGCAGAAGTAGGAGGCGTCACTGGCCTGCCAGGGCGTGTCGAAGAACTGAAAACGCGCCAGTCCCTCGGCTCCTTCTTCACTCACGGGGCGCGACCAGTCCATCACCGGGCTGAGGGCGCAGCCGCGCGCGGCCAGCGCCGCGTGGGTGGCTTTGGGGTCCTCGGTGGCCAGGGCCAGGATATGAAGGCCAAACCGCTGCTGCATGGCCGGGGTGAGCGGGTGGCCGGCACGCGGGTCGGTGATTTGCATCAGCTCGATGTAGCCGGTTTGCAGCATCACCGAGTGCTGGGCGCTGCCGGCGGGCACCCGCTGACCGTCGGGGCCGGTGCGGGTGTGATCGGCGCGGCGGGTGAGGGTGAAGCCCAGATCGGACCAGAGTGCGCGGGCGGCTTCCAGGTCGGGGACGATCAGGCCCACATGGTCGAGCGAAAGCGCCAGCGCGGTCACTTCGCGCTCCCGGTCTCGTTCACGGTCACTTTCATACTCGCGTTCCCGCTTTCTTTCTCGCTCCGGGCCAGGCCCAGATGCCGGCGCAGCCAGGCATGGCTGCGGCCGCCCAGGGGCTGGCCCAGCCTGCGGCCGAATTCGTCGATGACGCGCATCAGGGCCGGCAGGTCAACCCCGGTCTCGTAACCACTGGCCTGCGCCAGCCAGACCAGATCTTCGGTGGCCAAATTGCCCGCGGCCCCCGGTGCGAAGGGACAGCCGCCCACGCCGCCGGCGCTGCTGTCGAAGCGGCGCACGCCCGCCTGCATCGCCGCCCAGGCGTTGGCCAGGCCCAGGCCGCGGGTGTCGTGCAGGTGAATGCCCACCCGCTGCGCGCCGAGTTCTTCGACCGCGATTCGGGCCAGGGCCTGCACCTCGCCGGGATGGGCCGCACCAATGGTGTCGGCAATCACCACCTCGTCGGCGCCGCCTTCGGCCATGCGCCGCGCGAGCCGCAGCGTGACCTCGGGCGGGGTCGGGCCCTCGTAGGGGCAGGCGAAGGCCACCGCCACATAGGCCCGGCTGCGCAGCCCCATGTCGCGGGCCTGGGCCAGCACCTCCCGGCAGGTGGCCTCGGCCTCGTCCAGGCCCATGCGGATGTTCCGGCGGTTCATGGTCTCGGTGGCCGAGAGCACCACGCACACTTCCCGCGCGCCTGCTTGCGCCGCGCGCGCCAGGCCCTTGAGGTTGGGGGTCAGCACGCACAGGTGGCTGGCGGCCAGCGGCGCAACCGCCGCCATCAGCGCCGGCGCGTCGGCCATGCGCGGCACCGCCTGTGGCGAAACAAAGCTGGTGGCCTCGATCCGGGGCAGACCGCAATCAGCCAGCGCCTGGACCAGCCAGGCCTTGTCGGGGGTGGGCAGGTCCGTCGGCTGGTTCTGTAGCCCGTCGCGCGGGGCCACGTCGGTGATCAGAAGCGGGGTCATGGTTCGGGGTGTCCTGTGGGTGTGGCGCCTCAGCCCACGACGCCGGCAGCGCGTAGCGCCGCGACCTCGTCCGCCGCATAGCCCACCAGGCCGGTGAGCACCTCGTCGGTGTGCGCGCCGAGCGCCGGAGGCGGGGTGAAGCCCTGAGCCCCGCGTTCGAGCTTGACCGGATTGCCCGGCATCCGCACCGCCTCGCCCGAGGGCAGTGGTACCGAGACCACCATGTCTCGCGCAATCACCTGCGGGTCGGACAGGGCCTGTGCAAAGTCGTTCACCGGGCCACAGGGAATACGGGCCTCGCCCAGCACCTTCAGCCAGTGGGCGGTGGGCTGCTGGCGCAGCGCCTCGCTCACCCACGCGTCGATCTCGGCCTTGCGGGCGTATCGCACCGGCTGGCGCTCCAGCGCGGGGTCGGCCAGGCCCGGGATGTTCATCAGGTCGCGGAAGGCCTTGAAGAAGGGGTCGCCAATGCAGGCCACGATGATGTGGCCGTCGGCCGTCGGGTAGCTGTTGTACGGCACGTGAACGAAGTGGCTGTTGCCGATGCCCTGGGGCACCTGACCGGACATCAGGTACATGGTGGCCATGTAATTGAGCATCGAGACCTGTGCGTCGAGCATCGAGATGTCCACATGCTGGCCGCGCCCGCTGCGCTCCCGGTCGGCCACCGCAGCCAGGATGCCGATCGCGGCCATGAGGCCACCGCCGAGGTCGCCGATTGGGATGCCGGCGCGCATGGGCCCGGTCTCGGGCGAGCCGGTGATCGACATGCCGCCGCCCATGGCCTGCACCACCTGGTCGAAGGCGGGCCGCTGCACCGCCGGCCCGGTTTCGCCAAAGCCGGTGATCGAACAGGTGATGATGCGCGGATTGACCTGCGCCAGGCTCTCCTGGTCGATGCCCAGGCGCTTGGGGACGCCCGCGCTGAAGTTGTCCACCACCACGTCGGCGTGCCGCACCAGGTCTTTGAATACCTCCAGCCCGCTCGGGCTTTTGAGGTCGATGCACACGCTCTGCTTGTTGCGATTGAGCGTGAGGAAGTAGGCCCCCATGCCCAGACGCGAGAAGTCGGGGTCGTTCTCCAGCAGGCGCCGGGTGCCCTCGCCCTGGCCCGGGGGCTCCACCTTGATCGTGCGCGCGCCCAAATCGGCCAGCAGCATGCTGCCGTAGGGACCTGAAAGCATGTGCGTCAGGTCGAGAATGGTGAGGTGTTCGAGTGCCATGTCAGTTCAGTGCCGCATGCAGTGCTGCGCCGGCAGCCGGCAGGGGCCGCCAGTCGAGAAGTTCGACCTCGTCGCAGCAGTGGCCGGGCTCGGCGGGCAGCGTGCGCGCGAAATCGGTGGAGAGGTATTTCTTGCTGTCGTCGCAAAAAACGGTGACGACCAGCGAGTCAGGGCCCTGGCGCTCGGCCACCTTGAGCGCGCCCAGCAGGTTGGCGCCCGAGGACAGCCCCACCCCCAGACCCCACTGCCGGCTGATGCGCTGGGCCATCCGGATCGCGTCGCCGTCATGCACCGCGACCACCCGCGAGAGCTCGTCGAGTCGGCAGATGGCCGGGATGAATTCGTCGGAGATGCCCTGAATGCGGTGCTTGCCGCGCTTGCAGCCGGTGCTGAGGGTCGGCGACTCCGCGGGCTCCAGCGGATGGACCGGCAGGCCGGGGAAGTGCTTGCGCAGGGCCCGACCGACCCCCATCACCGTGCCTCCGGTGCCCACGCCGGCGATGAAGGCGCTGGGCGTGAGCCCGTTGCGCGCCATCTGCTCCAGGATCTCGGGGCCGGTGCCGTCTTCGTGCGCCTGAACGTTGGCCCAGTTGTCGAACTGCGAAGGGAGGAAGACATCGTCCCGGCCCTCGGCCATTTGTCGGGCCCGGGCGATGCTACCCAAGAAGCCGCCCTCGGCGGCCGAGACCAGCTCGACTTCGGCGCCGTAGAGACGGATCAGCGCCTTGCGCTCCTCACTCATCCAGTCTGGCATGAGGATGCGCACCGGATGGCCCAGGGCGCGGCCGAGGGCAGCGAAGGCGATACCGGTGTTGCCGCTGGTGGCCTCGACGATGGTGGCGCCGGGCAGCAAGCGGCCCTCGAGCACAGCGTCGCGCAGGATGCGCCAGGCCATGCGGTCTTTGATGCTGCCGGTGAGGTTGTACGACTCGGCTTTGGCGCAGAGCGTGTAAGTCTGGCCACGGAAACCCACCGTGAGGTGCAGCAAAGGTGTCTGGCCGATCATCCCCGCCAGCGACTGCAGCTGCTGCATCGCGCGGGGCAGTGAGGCCGCTCTGGATGCCCCCGAGAGCGCCCGGTTCATACCAGCGACCACTTCCCGTCGGCAGGCCGATCGGGCCAGCGCACCCCGAAGTTCTTTTCCACGATGGCGGCCTGCGCCTCGAAGCAGCCGCCCCAGCGCAGGATGCGCCAGCTCGGAAGCTCCACGATGGTGCTGCCCATGCCGAACTCGTTGGCGTAGCGCGATCGCCCGTAGCCCAGTACCAACTCGCAGCCGGCACGCAGTTCCTCCTGCACCTCTAGCAGCTCGAACTTGCTGCCCGAGCCAGAGGCGTTGGCCGACGACCCCATGAGCGGCTTGCCCTGCTCGAGGCTCATGGCCGCCAGCGCGTTGTGCAGCGGGCCCGCGTTCATCAACAGGTCCATGGTCTGGCCCTTGGTCGATCGCCGCAGCGCGCCCCATTCCACGGTGCGCAGCCAGTCGTGATGCGGGTTGAAGGGCGCCACCACCGACAGCGGCAGGTCGTGGTCCAGCGTCAGACAGCGCACCAGGTCGCGGTCTCGTTGGCCCACCTCGAACACGTCCTGAAAAATGTCCCAGTTGCCAATGACGCCGTTGGGCTTGGTCATGGGCCGGTGCTTGAGCTTGTAGATGCGCTCCACGCCCTCGGCGGTGTGGGCGAAGATCGCGTAGGACACGCTCAGGGGCAAGATGGCCACGCCGCCCCCGGTCATGGCCTCGAAGGCCAGGCGGGCGTCGTCTTGTTGAATCGCCAGCGCGGGCTCTTGCCCGCGGTCAATCGTCGGCATGTTCACTCCAGGGGTGTCGTTCGGTGTCGAGGTGGGGCACAAGGGCGAGCAGGCAGGCCAGCAGCCGCTCCTCCTCGTAGCGTCGGTGCACGAGTTGCAGGCCCATCGGCAGTCCAGCCTGCGACCACAGGGCCGGTACATTGATGCAGGGCACTTGCAGCGCGGTCCACATCCGGTTGAAGGTGGCCATGCCCTGGGTGTGCTGGCCCAGGGGCGCCACGCCGGGCGCGCTGAGCGTGAGCACGCCGTCCAGGCCATCTAACTGCGCCTCCCAGCCCACCCGGGCCTGGGCAATCCGGTCCAGGGCCTGCCGCATCCGCTCGGGGGTGAGCCCGAGGTGGTTGCCCAACTTGGCCTTGAATTCGGTGTGCAGCAGGTCGGGCGCCGCCAGGAACTCGGGCAGAAAGGCATAGCGGCCGCCGTCTTGCATCACCTCGTCCTGCCAGCGATTGATGTCGGCCTCGTCGCTCGTGAAGGCCACCTCCCGCAGCGCCACGCCGTCCCGCGCCAGCTTTTCGATCAGGGCTTCGAAGGCGGCTTGGGCCTGCGGCTCGGCCTCGTGCCACAGCGGGGTGCGACACACGCCCAGGCGCAGCGGGCCGGGCAGCGGCGCCGGCAGGGCGTCGACCAGGGGAAAGGCCTGGGCGAGCAGCGCCAGGTCCTCGGCGCTGCGGCCATAGAAGCCCACCGTGTCCAGGTGCGGCGCAAAGCCCTTGATGCCGTCAAAGGGCACGCGCCCCCAGGTCGGCTTGAGCGCGAAGACGCCGCAGAAGGCGGCTGGCCGGATGGTCGAGCCTCCGGTCTGGGTGCCCAGGGCCAGGGGCGTCATGCCGTCGGCCACCGCCGCGCCCGAGCCGGAGGAGGAGCCGCCGGGCGTGCGCGCCAGGTCCCAGGGGTTGCGGGTGGGCGGAATGCGTCCGCCGCTGGCGAACTCGAGGGTGCTGGTCTTGCCCAGGATGATCGCGCCCAGGGACCGCAGCACCGCCACGCAATGCGCGTCCTCGCCGGCCTGGAAGTCTGGGTACAGGGGCGAATTGAAGCGGGTGGGCAGGTCGCGGGTGCGGATCACGTCTTTGACCCCCACAGGCAGGCCGTGCAAGGCGCTGCGCCGGGGCGCGGCGTCGCAGGCCCGGGCCTGGGCGATCGCCTGGTCGGGGTCTACCGCAGCCCAGGCCAGTAGATCGGGCTCACGCGCCTCAATGCGCGCCAGGCAGGCCCGCACATAGGCTTCGCTGGAGAGCTCGCCGCGGGACATTCGGCGGGAGGCCTCGCTGGCGGAGAGTTGCCACAGGGGATGGGCCATCGCTGGGTGGTTTCGGGTGGGGCGCGGGGCGGGGCGGAGGGCGTGACGGAGGGGCGAAGGATGGGGTTTGCAGCTTGTCTGCTTTTGAAAATTGTATGCATAATGCCATCGAAGTTCAAACTAGCATTTGCAGTTGCATCGGCCGCAGTCACTGAAATTGTGCGAGATGCCTCTGTCGGGGTTGCCTGATTGCATACAAAACAGAGTCCGCTGACCCGCCAGTACGCGCGCTGGATCGCCCGCACCCAGGTGCGCGACCTGGCGCCGCAAGCCCTGGAGGTGGCCCACTTGGGTTTTGTCGACTGCCTGGGGGTGGCCCTGGCCGGTGCGCGCGAGCCCGTCGTCGAGGTGCTTCGGCGCTGGGCGCTGGAGCAAGGCGGTAAGCCGGCCGCCCGTTGCCTGGGCGAGGGGCAGCGCCTGCCCGCCTCGGCCGCAGCGCTGGTCAATGCCACCGCCGCCCACGCGCTGGACTTCGACGACTTCGCCTTCTCCAACCATCCCAGCGCGGTGCTTTGCCCGGCCATCCTCGCCGCGGCAGATTCCTGCGCCACTCCGATTTCGGGCGAGCGGGCGCTGCTGGCCTATGTCGTGGGCTACGAGGTTTGGGCCGACGCCTTTGTGCGTGAGCCCGACCTCTATTACGACAAGGGCTGGCATCCGACCGCGGTGCTCGGCACCTTGGGTGCCGCGGCCGCGGCCAGTGTGGTGCTCGGTCTGTCTGAAGACGAAACCTTGCATGCGCTGGCCCTGGCGGCTTCCAGCGCCGGCGGCGTGTTCGAGAACTTCGGCACCATGGCCAAGCCAATGCATGGCGGTCGGGCCAGCAGTGTGGGTGTCACCGCGGCCGAATGGGCCCGGGCCGGTCTGCGGGCCAGCGAGCAGGCGCTCGAGGGCGGGCGCGGCATGCTGCGTGCCTTCTCGCCCCAGGGCCGGGTCGATCTGGCGCCCGACTTCCCACCGGCGCAAGGCCCCTGGATCGCCCGCTACCGCCTGAACCTCAAGCGCTTTCCGGTCGTGGGCGCCGCCCAGCGCGGCATCGAGGCGATGCTGGGCTGGCGTGAGGCGCACCCGACTGTGCCGGCATCTGAAGTGACGCGCATCCGGGTTCGAATCAGCGCCCGCCATGCGGCGGTCATGCCCTACGCCATGCCCGACGACGCGCTGCAGGCCAAGTTCAGTCTGCCCTTTGCCCTGGCTTGCGCGCTCTTGCGCAGCCAGGTGGGCCTGCGCGAACTCGACGACGCCTGGGTGCGCGCGCCCGAGATGCGCCGGCTCATGGCCTGTGTGGCGCTTGAAACCACCGAGGACTTCGAGCCGGGTTGGCGTGACGCGGCGCCTTTTGACCAGCTCTGGGTTCATTTGCAAGACGGGCAGGTGCTGGCCTCGCCCGAGGTGCGCCGGCCGCGCGGGCATGCCGACCTGCCCATGTCGGCCGAGCAGGTGCACGCCAAGTTCATCGACGCGGCTGGCTATGGCGGTCTGTCGGCGGCGCAGGCGGAGGCGGTCTATCTGGACTGGATGGGTCTGCCCCAGCACGCGGATGTCCGCGCGCTTGGCTGGCCCATGCCGGCGGATTCCGGCGCAGGGGCAGCGCGATGAAATCGATTCGCGACTTTGTTCGTTACGCGCCGGTGCCGGGGCGTCCGACAGTGCGCTGGCCGGGCGGCAAGCGGCTGGCGGTCTGGATCGTTCCCAACATCGAGTTCTACGAGTACACCCCGCCGCCGGCGGTGGGGCGCGAGACCTGGGACCGCGTGCCCCAGCACCCCGATGTGCGCGAATACGGCTTTCGCGACTACGGTAACCGGGTGGGCCTGTGGCGCATGGACGAAGTGCTGCAGGACTATCCGGTCCGCCCCACCGTGTCCCTGAACCTGGGGATGCTGGACCACTTCCCCGAGATTGGTCGCCTCATTCGCGACCGGGGCTGGGCGGTGATGAGCCATGGCCTGTACAACACCCGCTTTCTCTACGGCATGGACGAGGCGCAGGAGCGCGCCTTCTATCGCGAGAACATCGAGGCGCTCAAACGCCACACGGGCATGGACCTGCAAGGCATCCTCACCCCGGCCATCACCAACACTGAGCGCACGCCCGCCCTGATCGCCGAGTCCGGCATGGTCTATCACGCCGACTGGGTGCATGACGACATCCCGGTGCCGATTCTGGTTCCGGGGCATCGGCTCATCTCGCTGCCTTACTCCTATGACCTGAACGACGCCCCCCTGTGGGACGGCCGGCCCTATGGCGGGCCCTACTTCGTGCAGGCCTGCAAGGACGCCTTCGACCGGCTCTATGCCGAAAGCGACGAGGGCGGCCGGGTGCTGTGCATCGCCCTTCACCCTTATCAAATTGGCCAGCCTCATCACATTGGTCATCTGCGCGAGGTGCTCGACCACATCGCCGGCCACGAAGGCGTCTGGTTCGCCACCGCCGACGAGATGGCGCACCATTTCCTCGACCACCATTACGACGAGCAGCTGGCGCATGCGCAGGCGGTGCAGCAGCGCGCCGACGAGGCGCTGGCGCGCGCCCAGAGCGCCCGTGTTGCGGTGCCGGCTGCCTGGCCGCCGGCAGATCGCCAGCCCGGCCCCTGGCCTGCGAACGGCCAGCCGGGTTACGACCACCCGCACCTGGCCTGGTCGCCGCTGCCCGAGCGGCCAGTGCTGCGCTGGCCCGGGCTGGGACAGCTGGCGGTGGTACCGCTCTTGGTGCTGGAGGCCTACGAGGACCCGCTGCCCGAGGGCTGGCCCCAGGTGCGCAGCGTGGGCGGCGGGCTGATTCGCGACTTCCCCAATATCTCGCGGGTCTCCACCCGGGAGTACGGCCACCGGGTCGGTATCTATCGCCTGCTCGATGCGCTGCGCCAGCGGGGCATCCGGCCCACGGTGGCCGTCGACGCGCTGACCGCGGAGCAGTACCCGGAGCTGATCGACCGCCTGCACACCGACGGGGCGGAGTTTGTCGCCCACGGCCTGTCGGTCACCCGGCCCCAGACCAGCGCGATGACCCCAGACGAAGAGCGCGCCTACATCGCCGAGACGCTCTCGCGCCTGCGCGCCTGCGGCGTCCACACCCGCGGCTGGTTCGGCGCCGACTACAGCGAGTCCACGCTCACCCCGCAACTGCTCGGGGAATACGGCGTCGAGTACCTTTCGGACTGGGCCAACGACGAGCAGCCGTATCGCATGACGACCCCCGGCGCTTTGGTGGCCACGCCTCTGTGGGCCGACTTCGACGACCAGACTGTTTTGATCAACCGGATGTGCAACCTCGACATGTTCGAGGACCATTACCGCAAAGCGCTCGACCAGCTGGCCCGCGACAGCCAGCGCAGCGCGCGGCTCCTGCACCACGCGGTACGGCCCTGGGTGATGGGTGCGCCGCTGCGCATTGCCAGCTTCGAACGCATGCTCGATCACGCGCTATCGTTGCCCCAGGTCTGGACGCCGCGCCTCGGTGAGGTGGTGGACGCCTGGCGCGCGGTGAACAAGGATTGAACGAAGCGACCGAACCAAACCGAACCGAATTGAACAGAACCTCATGAGCCCTGAAACAACGGATTCCCCACCTGGCAGCGCGGCGCCGATGATCGTGCTCGAGCAGGTGTCCAAGACCTTTGGCGCCGGCACCGGCGCGGTCCACGCCCTGCACCCCACTGACCTGCGCATCGACGCCGGCGAGGTGGTGGGCTTGCTCGGCTTCTCTGGCGCTGGCAAGAGCACGCTGCTGCGCTTGATCAACCGGCTGGAGGCGCCCAGTGGCGGGCGTGTGCTGCTGCAGGGGCAGGACATCACCGGCCTGGGCGACGCAGACCTGCGCCAGGTGCGTCAGCGGGTGGGGATGATCTTCCAGCAGTTCAACCTCCTGTCCAGCCGCACGGCGCTGCAGAACGTGATGTTCGGCCTGGAGGTGAGTGGCCGCAGCGGCGACGAAGTGCGCAGCCGCGCGCTGCAGGCCCTGGCCGACGTGGGCCTCAGCGACAAGGCCGAGGCCTATCCGGCGCAGCTCTCGGGCGGCCAAAAGCAGCGGGTAGCCATTGCCCGTGCGCTGGCCACCGAGCCCAGCATCTTGCTGTGTGACGAGGCCACCTCGGCGCTCGACCCGCACACCGCCTTGTCTATCCTGCGCCTGCTCAAGTCGCTCAAGGAGCGACGCGGCATGACGCTGGTCATCGTGACGCATGACATCAAGGTCGCCAGCTACCTGTGTGACCGTGCCATCGTGCTGGAAAAGGGGCGGGTGGTTGACCGCATCGACATGCGCGCGCCGCAACCGGCCAGCTTGCTGGGCAAATTCTTCTTCGAAACCGCCAAGGGCTGGACCGACCAGACCGTGCTGCCGCAGGAGGACGCATGAACGCCTTGTTTGACACCCTGGTCCAGTTCGGCCCCGACCTGTGGAAGGCCACGCTTGACACTTTTTTGATGGTCGGCGTGACCATGCTGAGCGCCGTGGTCCTGGGCACGCCTCTGGGGGTGATGCTGTTTCTCGCCGCGCCCGCCGGGCTCTACCCGCGCCCCTGGCTGCACAAGCTGGCCAGCTACCTGGTGAACGCGCTGCGCTCCTTCCCCTTCATCATCTTGCTGGTGTTGCTCATTCCCTTCTCCCGCCTGGTGGTGGGCACCAGCATCGGCCCCAAGGCGGCGGCGGTGGCCTTGTCATTTGCGGTCATTCCCTACTTTGCGCGCTTGGTCGAACAAAACCTGCGCGACGTTCCACGCGGCATGGTCGACATGGCCCGCTCCTGCGGCGCGTCGCCCACCCAGATCGTGCTGCGGGTGCTGCTGCCAGAGGCGATGCCCGCTCTCCTGGGCAGCCTCACCGTCACCGCCACCGGCTTCATCGCCTATTCGGCGGTGGCGGGCGCGGTGGGCGCGGGCGGCCTGGGTGACCTGGCCATCCGCTTCGGCTACTACCGTTTCGAAACCGGCGTGATGATCTGGTGCGTGATCATCATGTTCGTGCTGGTCCAGTCCACCCAGTGGCTGGGAGACTGGCTGGTGCGTCGCTCGGACAAGCGCACCTGATTCACGCAAGGCAGTTCCACAACCCTTTTTTCAACAGGAGATCCCCATGAAACCTCGTCGTCTCGTTCTCACCCTGCTGTCTGCCCTGGCCCTGACCAGCGCCGGCCTCGCCCAAGCCCAGGCCGTGCTGCGCATCGGCTTCTTCCCCGGCCCCTACGCTGACCAGTTCAAGCGCGGCGTGCAACCTTATCTCGAGAGCCAAGGCATCAAGGTTCAGGCCACCGAGTTCTCCAACATCATTCAGCTCAATACCGCGCTGATGGACGGCTCGCTCGACGCCAACGTGTTCCAGAACCGCGCCTTCATGGACAGCTTCAACACGCAGCAAAAGGCCACCCTGGTCGAGGTGCTGCAAGTGCCCAGCGCGCCGCTGGGTGTCTATTCCGCCAAGCACAAGGACCTCAAGGCGCTGCCCAATGGTGCCAAGATCGCGGTACCCAATGACCCGACTTCCATGGGCCGGGCCCTGGCCTTCCTGCAGCTGCAGGGCCTGCTCACCCTCGACCCCGCCGTCGCTCCTGGCCGCGCCACCGAGCGCAACGTGACCGGCAACCCGAAGAACCTGCAGCTCGTGCTGCTGGATGCACCGCAGATGCCGCGTGCCCTCCCCGAGGTGGATGCCGCCGCCATTCTGGGCAACCACGTACTCGCCGCCGGCATGTTGCTGAGCTCGGCGCTGGCCATGGAAGATCCCGCACCCCAGTACCGCATCATCCTGGTCGCCCGCCAGGACGTGGCCAAGAGCGACCTGATCAACAAACTGGTGACTGGCTACAAGTCGCAGGAGTACCGCCGCTTCGTCGAGACCGACCCCAAGGCCAAAGGCTTCTCCCGCCCCGAATACTGGCGATGAACATGAGCCAGCCGATCCAGGCCACCGCCAACGTGGCCAGGGCCTGCGAGGTCATCCGAGATGGCATTCGCAAGGGCACCTATCCGGGAGGGGCCTGGATTCGGGAGATGGCGATCGCCGAGCTGGCACAGGTTTCGCGCACGTCGGTGCGCCAGGCCCTCAACGTGCTGGCGCTGGAGGGCTTTGTTGAACTTCACCCCAACCGGGGGGCGATGGTCATCGACTGGTCAGACGACAACCTGCTGGAGGTCTTCGACGTCCGCGTGATGCTCGAGTCGTATGCCTGCGAATTGGCGGCGCAACGCGCCACCGCCGAGGACATCGAGCAACTCGCGCGCGAGGCTGACCGCTTTTCTGCGCTGGTCGAAAAGGCTGGTGCCGAAGCCGGCACTCGGGGTGGTGACCGCCAGCGCCACCTCATCGCGCAATCGAACAACGATCTTCACCAGAAAATTCTTTCAGCCTGCCGCAATCAGCGGCTGGCGTCCCTGCTGGTGGCGGTGGTGCAGGTGCCGATGGTCCACCAGACCTTCGCCCGCTACGACCGCGACGACCTGCGCCGCAGCGCGGCGCAGCACCAGGACCTGGTGCAGGCGATTCGCCGTCGCGACAGCGAGTGGGCGCGCGCTGCCATGCAGTCCCACATCCTCGCGGGCAAGCAGGTGATCTTTGCTGGCAAGGCCCCGACGCCCGTCGCCGCCCAGGCAGGATCTTCCATGACCCCCACGGCCTCTCAGGCCGAATCCCGTAAAGCCGGCAAGACACGGACCTCCCGATGAGTGTGCTTCACCCCGAACAGGACGCCCGACGGGCGATGCAGGCCATGCAGGCGGGCGGTATCGCCATCCTGCCCAACGACGTGGGCTATTCGCTCATCGCCGCCCAACCGCTGGCCTTGCGCAA
>JAURKV010000257.1 GCA_030831585.1 Ramlibacter sp.
ATCAGGCTGGGGGTGATCAGCGGCGCGGTGACCATGAAGATGATCAGGAGCACCAGCATCACATCGATGAAGGGCACCATATTGATCTCGTTGATTGTGCGGCGGCCTCGGCCGCGTGACGAGACGGCAGGCATGGCCTCAGCGCCCCGCGGTGGTTTGGGGGGCTCCGGGCGCGCCCACGCTGCGCTGAAGAATGTTGGTGAACTCTTCGATGAAGGTCTCCAGCTGGATAGACACCCGGTCGATGTCGCGCGCGAACCGGTTGTAGGCGGTCACTGCGGGGATGGCGGCGAACAGGCCAATCGCGGTGGCCACGAGAGCCTCGGCGATGCCCGGCGCGACCGAGGCCAGCGTAACCTGCTGCAGGCTGGCCAGGCCGGTGAAGGCATGCATGATGCCCCACACCGTGCCGAACAGGCCCACATAGGGGGAGACCGAGCCGGTGGTCGCCAGCAGGGAGAGTTGGCTTTCCACCGCGTCCATCTCACGCTGGTAGCTGGCACGCATCGCGCGGCGGGCGCCGTCGAGTAAAACGCCCCCGTCCTGAATGCGGCGCTCCCGCAGCTTCTGGAACTCGCGCATGCCCGAGGCAAAAATGCGCTCCATGGGACCGGCGGCACGTGCGTTTTGCGCTGCCGAGGCATACAGATCGTTGAGCGTGGTGCCCGACCAGAATTCGCGCTCGAACGCCTCATTGAGCGATTTCACCCGCCGCAAGGCAAAGATCTTGCGGAAGATAGCCGCCCAACTGGCGATCGAAACGCAGGCCAGCAGAGCCATGACCGCCTGCACCACCCAGCTGGCGTCCAGAACGAGCCGAACGATAGACATATCTTGGTTCATGGTCGCTATTGTTGCAGAGCCTGAAGCACCTCGGGTGGGATCCGGGTCGGGGCCAGACTGGCGGCGTCCACCCAGCCGATTCGAATGCGCCCCTCCGCCAGGACCTGGCCCTTGAGGTTCAGGGCCTGTTGCACGATCACCAGCGAGGCGCGACCGGCTTCCTCGAGGCGGGCGGTGACCCGCAACTGGTCGTCGAGTCGGGCCGGGCGCAGGTAGCGAACCTGGGTCTCGCTCACCACAAACATGCCACCGGTTTGCTCACGAATTACCGATTGCGCCAGACCGAGGGCGCGCAACCACTCGGTGCGGGCACGCTCGAAGAACTTCAGGTAGTTGGCGTAGAACACGATGCCCCCGGCGTCGGTGTCCTCCCAGTAAACGCGCACGTGGAACTCGAAGCTCATACCGTGCCACCAGTGCCCAGGGCCAGGCCCTTCGGCAGCCCATCAGCCAGCAAGCCCAGTTCCGCCGCTGCCCGGCGCAGGCGGTTGATGGCCTCCTGCAACTGGCCCATGCTGCTGGCGGTGGAAAAGCGGATGAACCGCGCGGTGTCCGCGCTGCCGAAGTCGCGGCCGGGCGTCACCGCCAGGCCACAGCGGCGCATCAGGTCAAAGGCCAGGTCCCAGCTGCCGGTCTCGGCGGGCAGGCCCAGGCGTTCGCACCAGGCACTGCAGTCGGCCCAGGCGTAAAACGCGCCGTCGGGCATGACCGGGACTGGCAGGCCGACTGTCGCCAGCTGCGGGATGAACCAGTCGCGTCGCGCCCTGAACTCAGCGCGTCGACGTTCGTACTCGGCGATGCTATCGGGCTCGAAGCAGGCCAGGGCCGCATGCTGGGCGATGGTGCTGGGACAAATGAACAGGTGTTGCGCCAGCCGCTCGATCACCGGCACCAGGGGCTCGGGCAGCACCAGCCAGCCCAGGCGCCAGCCCGTCATGCAAAAGTACTTGGAAAAGCTGTTGACGCTGATCACGTCGCCGCCCAAGGCCAGGCCCGACTGGCCAAAGGCTTCGTCATGGGACAGGCCCAGGTAGATCTCGTCCAGCAGCGTGATGCCGCCGCGTTCGCGCACTTCAGCGTGGATCTCGGCCAAGGCCTGCGGTGCGATCGAGGTACCGGTGGGGTTGGACGGCGAGGCCAGCAGGACGCCCCGCGTCTGTGGCCGCCAGTGCGCGCGCACCTGGTCGGGAGAGAGCTGAAAGCGGCTCGCGGCGGTGGTGGGCAGCAGGACGGCCCGGCCCTCAGCGGCGTTCACGAACTGCTGGTTACAGGGGTAGCTAGGGTCGGGCATCAGCACCTCGTCGCCCGCTTCTACCAAAGCCAGGCAGGCTAGCTGCAGGGCGGCCGAGGCGCCTGCGGTGACCACGATACGCCGCGCGGGTACATCCAGACCGAAGCGCTGACCGTACCAGCGGCTGATGCGCTCGCGCAGCTCTGGCATGCCCGTGGCCTGGGTGTACTGGGTACGTCCGTCGCGGATGGCACGCGCCGCCGCGTCCTGCACCAAGGGGGTGGCACCGAAATCAGGTTCGCCGATATTAAGGAACACCATCGGCCGGCCCTCCCGGGCCAACTCGGGCGCCAGGGCGGCGGCTGCCTTGCTCACCTCCATCACATAGAAGGGCTCTATGCGTCGGGCGCGTTCGGTAATGCGCATGGCAGGGGCTCCTTGGGAACAGGGCAGGGCCTCTGGGCCTTGACCGGGGTTGCAGGGACTCAGCCTCGACCCTTGCCTGCGCCCCGGTCGGCTTCAACTTCCTGGGGACGCAGCTGGGGCGCCAGCCCGTTCAGGACGGCGTTGATGTATTTGTGACCGTCGGTGCCGCCAAAGGACTTGGCCAACTCGACGCACTCATTGATCACGACGCGCCAGGGCACATCCAGCGCGTGGCGGAACTCGTAGGTGCCGATCCACAAAATGCCGTGCTCGATCGGCGAAATCTCGGCCATAGGCCTGTCCAGCCGCGGGGTGATCAGGGCGTCGAGTTCGCCCGCCTCGCGGGTGCAGCCGTGCACCAGGTCATCGAAGTGCACCGAGTCGGCCTTGTGAAAGCCCACCAAGCCACGGGTGAAGGTGTCGGCCTCCTCGGCTCCATTACGCCCCACCATCACCTGGTAAAGCGCCTGCAGCGCAAACTCGCGGGCACGCGTGCGGGCTGACTTGTTGGCGGATTTCTTGTGGCCTGTGACAGCTACGCCAGCGCCTTCGGGGGCTTGGACGGCGCGCGTGTCGGCTTCGGTGTCGGGGGTCTCGTTCATCGCTTAAGACCTCTTAGCAGTTGGGCCATTTCGACCACCACCTGGGCCGCGTCGACCCCTTTTTCAACCTGCCGGGCCAGTGCCTGCGCCAAGTTGTCAGTGGTGAGGATGACGTTGGCGATGGGGATCTGGTGGTCCAGCCCGACCCGGGTGACACCGGCGGCAGACTCGTTGGCCACCAGTTCAAAGTGGTAGGTCTCGCCGCGGATCACACAGCCCAGGGCGACCAGTGCGTCATGGCTGCCACGCGCAGCCAGTGCCTTGAGCGCCAGCGGGATCTCGAGCGCGCCAGGCACGAAGTGGTGTTCGATATCGGCCTTGGCCACACCCAGACGAACAAGTTCTTCCTTGCACGAGTGCGCCAGGGTGTCGGTGATGCCCTGGTTGAAGCGCGCCTGCACGATGGCGATACGCAGGCCTTGGCCCCCCTCGTGAGCGGTCTGGCCCTTGTCTGCGCCTTGCATGTCGATGTTCCTTGATTCGGTGTCGGGTGGTGAGGGCTGGGTCGTCTGGCGTCTTGCTCAAACCGCCTTTGAGGGTGGCAGGTAGCTGGCCACCTCGAGGCCCCACCCGGCCATGCTGGGCATGGGACGGGGCGAGCCCATGATGGTCATGCGGTGGACGCCGCAGGCGCGCAGGATTTGGGCACCAATGCCGTAGGTGCGCAGGTCCATGCGTCCGCGCTCGGGCGCCTGTGACGCGCGGGCCCGGCCCTCGAACTGCTCGAGCAGTTGCTGCGAGGACTCACCGGCGTTGAGCAGCACCGCGACGCCCTTGCCCTCACGGGCGATGTGGGCCAGCGCCTGGTCCAGCGCCCAGGAGTGCATGGAGCGGCCTGTTTCCAGTGCGTCCAGCACCGACAGTGGCTCGTGTACCCGCACCGGCACGGTTTCCTGCGGCTGCCAACTGCCACGTACCAGCGCCAGGTGCAGGCCCTGGCTGGGTTTGTCGCGGAAGGCGATCGCGGTGAATTCGCCCCAGGCGGTGTGTAGCGGTCGCTCGCCGACCTTTTCCACCAGACTGTCGTGGCGACTGCGGTATTCGATCAGGTCGACGATGGTGCCGATCTTGAGTCCGTGCTCGGCGGCGAATACCTGCAGGTCCGGCAGCCGGGCCATGGTGCCGTCGTCTTTCATGATCTCGCAGATCACCGACGCGGGGGTGAGGCCTGCCATCGCGGCCAGGTCGCAGCCGGCCTCGGTATGGCCGGCGCGCATGAGAACGCCGCCATCGACAGCCTG
>JAURKV010000021.1 GCA_030831585.1 Ramlibacter sp.
CCGCCAACATCGAGCTGGGCGCGGGCGAGAGCGTGCGCATCGAGACCCCCGGCGGCGGCGGCTACGGCCCGCCCGCCGAACGCGCCCCCGAGCGGGTGGCGCAGGACCTCGCCGACGGCGTGGTCACGCCCGGATTCGCCCAACGCGTCTATCCCCAGGAGGCCGACCGCCCATGACATCCCCCGCCGAACTCCAGCGCCTGCACCCCGGCCCGCGCCTGTCCGAGGCCGCCGTCTTCAACCGCACCGTCTACCTGGCCGGCCAGGTCGCCGACCGCGAGCCCGACGCCGACCTCAGCGGCCAGACCCGCGAGGTGCTGGGGCATGTGGAGCGCCTGCTGGCCGAGGCCGGCAGCGACAAGGGCCGCATCCTGCAGTGCCAGATCTACCTGGCCGACATCGCCGACATCGGCGCCATGAACGCGGTCTGGGACGCCTGGATCCCCGCCGGCTGCGCGCCGCCGCGCGCCACGGTGCAGGCGGCCCTGGCCGATCCGCGCTGGCGCATCGAGGTGGTGGTGGTCGCGGCCCTGGCGCCATGAGCATCCGCGCGTCCTCCCACGCCACCACCGCCGACCTCATCGTCGTCGGCGGCGGCCTGGTCGGCGGCGCCCTGGCCTGGGGCGCGGCCTGCCAGGGTCAGCGCGTGCTGCTGCTGGACGAGGGCGACATCGCCTTCCGCGCGGCGCGCGGCAACTTCGGCCTGGTCTGGGTCCAGGGCAAGGGCTACGGCTTCTCGCCCTATGCGCGCTGGACGGTGGCGGCCTCGCGCCTGTGGCCCCAGCTGGCGGCGCAGCTGCAGGACGAGACCGGCATCGACGTGCAGCTGCAGCAGCCCGGCGGCTTCCACCTGTGCCACGGCGAGGCGGAACTGCAGGCGCGCCGGGAGCGCCTGGCCCGCATCCGCGCCGACCTGGGCGGCGACTACCCCTACGAGTTCCTCACCCCCGGCGAGGCCCGCCGCCAGCTGCCGGGCCTGGGGTCCGCCGTGTCCGGCGTGAGCTTCTGCCCGCTCGACGGCCACATCAACCCGCTCAAGCTGCTGCTGGCCCTGCACCAGGGCAGCCAGCAGCGCGGCATGGGCCTGCGCAACGGCCTGCGGGTCACCGGCATCACGCAGGCCGGCGGCGTGTTCCATGTCCAGACCACCGACGGCCTGATGCAGGCGCCGCGCCTGCTGCTGGCGGCCGGCCTGGGCAACCGCACGCTGGCGCCGATGGTGGGCCTGCGCGCCGCCGTCATCCCGAACCGGGGGCATGTGCTGGTGACCGAGCGCACCGGCCATTTCCTGGACCATCCCACCACCCACATCCGGCAGACCGACGAGGGCACCATCCAGATCGGCGAGTCGATGGAGGAAGTGGGCCTGGACGACTCCCTGAGCCAGGACATCCTGACCCGCATCGCCGGCCGCGCGGCGCGCAGCTTCCCGGCGCTGTCCGGGCTGCAGCTGGTGCGGGTGTGGAGCGCGCTGCGGGTGATGAGCCCGGACGGTTTCCCGATCTACGCCGAGTCCCCCACCCATCCCGGCGCCTTCGTCGTCTCCTGCCACAGCGGCGTCACCCTGGCCGCGGCCCATGCCTACCGCATCGCGCCCTGGGCCTGCGGCCGCGCGGCCCCGCCCGGCATCGAGGCCTTCAGCGACCAGCGCTTCCCCGCCGACACCGGAACCCCCGCATGACCCAGCCCACCCCCTGCCGCGCCCTGGACGGCGCGCCCCAGGTCACGCTGACCCTCGACGGCCAGGAGATCCAGGCCCCGGCCCAGGGCAGCGTGGCCGCCGCGATGCTGGCCAACGGCCTGCACGCGACCCGCACCACCGCCCTCAGCGGCGCCCCGCGCGCCCCGTATTGCATGATGGGCGTGTGCTTCGAATGCCTGGTTGAGATCGACGGGCGCCCCAACCGCCAGGCCTGCCTGGAAATGGTCCGCCCCGGCATGCAGGTGCGCACCCAGCGCGGCGCCCGCCCCTTCCCCACCGCCCCCCGGTCCGAGCAGGAGGCGCGTGATGCCGGCTGACAGCGTGGACATCGCCATCGTCGGCGCCGGCCCGGCCGGCATGTCGGCCGCCCTGGAGGCCGCCGCGCGCGGCGCGCGCGTGCTGCTGCTCGACGAGCAGCCCGCCCCCGGCGGCCAGATCTACCGCGGCGTCACCACCGCGCCCGCGCGCCGCCTGCACTGGCTCGGCCCCGACTACGCGCAGGGCCAGGCCCTGGCCGCCGACCTGGCCCGGGCCTGCGCGCAGCAGCCTGGCCTGGTCCATGTGCCGGGCGCGGCGGTGTGGCAGGTCACGCCGCAGCGCGAGATCCATTACCTGGCCGAGGGCCGCAGCCACTGCGTGCGAGCGCGCCAGGTGGTGCTGTGCACCGGCGCGATGGAGCGCCCCTTCCCCATCCCGGGCTGGACCCTGCCGGGCGTGATGACCGCGGGCGCCGGCCAGATCCTGCTCAAGTCCGCCGGCGTGGTGCCGGCGGGCCCGGTGTTGCTGGCGGGCTGCGGGCCGCTGCTGTACCTGCTGGCATGGCAGTACCTGCGCGCCGGCGTGCGCGTCGCGGCGATCGTGGACAGCACCGGCTTCGCCGACTACCGCCGCGCCCTGCCCCACCTGGGCGCCGCCCTGCGTGGCTGGCGCGACCTGGCCAAGGGCCTGCGCCTGATCGGCGCGCTGCGCCTGGCGGGCATCCCGTTCCATGGCGGCGCGAGCCGCTTCGCGGTCGAGGGCGAGGGCCAGGCCCGGGCCCTGGCCTTCGACGACCGCCGCGGCCGGCGCCAGCGCATCGCCGCGGCCACCGTGATGCTGCACCAGGGCGTGGTGCCGCACACCCATGTGACCTGGTCGCTGCGCGCGCGCCATGACTGGGACGAGGCGCAGCAGTGCTTTCGCCCCGTCACCGACGACTGGGGCGGCCTGAGCGTGGAGGGGGTGCGCATCGCCGGCGACGGCGCCGGCATCGGCGGGGCCTGGGCCGCGGCCACCCGCGGCCGGCTCGCCGCGCTGGCGGCCGCCACCGCCTGCGGCCTGCTCGACGAGGCCGCGCGCGACCGCCTGGCCGCGCCGCTACGCCGGACGCTGGCGCGCCAGCTGGCGATTCGTCCCTTCCTCGACGCGCTGTACCGCGCGCCCGACGCCCACCGCGTCCCGCCCGACGACGAGGTGCTGGTGTGCCGCTGCGAGGAGGTGAGCGCGGGGCAGCTGCGCCGGCATGTGGCCCTGGGCGCCCAGGGGCCCAACCAGGCCAAGGCCTTCAGCCGCTGCGGCATGGGCCCCTGCCAGGGCCGTCTGTGCGGCCTGACGGTGACCGAGCTGATCGCCCAGTGCAGCGGCGAGTCGCCGCAGGCGGTGGGCTTCTACCGCATCCGCCCGCCGCTCAAGCCGATGACGCTCGGTGAGCTGGCGGGGGCGGAGGTGGCGCAGGAACTCAATCGAACTTGACGTTGTTCTCGCGCACGGTGGTGATGAAGCCGTCGTACTGGCGGCGGAAGAACACCGCGAATTCGGCCGGCGTCATGCCGTAGCTGGCAAAGCCCTGCCCCACCAGCTGGTCGCGCACGTCGGCGCGGGCCAGGGCGGCGCGCATGAGGCACGAATTAGAACCGGTTGAGAACGCTGTTCAAAACACGACGGATCGTGAGGCTGTCAACTCTGTCCTGATCGAAACAGAAGACGATCTGGAGGTTGAGATAGGCGACGTGATTCGCTACGTTGACTTAGCCAATCCCAGCGATATTTTGACAGTCCAGGTGACCAGTGTGTTGACGCCGACCGAAAACTGACCATGTAGACGAGTCGCTGCCGACTCAAAATTGACCAGGGTGTTCCACTTGCCTGCTGAAAATTTCAGCAGGAGAGACAAGAAGGTGATCACCATGGAAATGATGGGTAAGGTCAGGC
>JAURKV010000258.1 GCA_030831585.1 Ramlibacter sp.
CAGCGGCATCACGTCGGGCACGATGCCGGCCCACTGGTGGGCGAACCACTTGCCGGTGCGGCCCATGCCGCACTGCACCTCGTCGATCATCATCAGCCAGCCGCGCTCGTCGCACAGCTTGCGAAGCTGCTGCATGTACTCGATGCGGAAGGGGTTGACCCCACCCTCGCCCTGGATGGCCTCGAAGAACACCGCGACGATGTTCGGATTGCCCGCGGTGGCCTTTTCCAGCGCGCCGATGTCGTTGAGAGGCACCCGGATAAAGCCCTCCACCAGGGGCTCGAAGCCCTTTTGGTGTTTGGGGTTGCCTGTCGCCGAGAGCGTGGCCAGGCTGCGACCGTGGAAGGCGTTGTCGTACACCACGATCTGCGGGTGGGCGATGCCCTTGTCATGGCCGAACTTTCGCGCCAGCTTGATGGCGGCCTCGTTAGCCTCCAGGCCCGAGTTGCAGAAGAAGGCATTGGTCATGCCCGAGAGCGCCACCAGTTTGGCCGCGAGTTGCTCCTGCAGGGGGATGTGGTAGTAGTTGCTGGTGTGGATCAACTTGGTGAGTTGGTCTTGCAGCGCCGGCACCAGCTTGGGGTGGTTGTGGCCCAGGGTATTGACCGCAATGCCGCCCAAGGCGTCCAGGTATCGCTTGCCGTTGACGTCCCACACGCGCAGGCCCTGCCCGTGCGACAGGGCGATGGGAACCCGCCCGTAGGTGTTCATGACGTGCGGCGACGCGGCCTCGATCAGAGCCATCTGGATCCTCGGAGTGTGAATGGACGTTGCAAATAAAGACGGCCCCAGGGATGGAGCCGCGGAGTGGCGATTTTAGGCACATGAAGCGCTGGTTCCGCGACACCATTTTGGCGGCACCTCGCCACCCGAGGTCCTCCCTCAACTCTTATATAAGATACAATAGTTGTGCGCTGCCGCATGGGTGATCCCCATGCCGGCGTTCCCTCTCCCGTTAGGCGTTACCCCGCTCATTACGCGACTGCATTCATGGTCTCCAACAACCCCAAAGAGGTCTTCATTCAGGGCGTTACCAGCCAGGGAAAGACTTTTCGTCCGAGCGACTGGGCCGAGCGCCTGGCAGGGGTGATGAGCCAGTTTCGCCCCGGCGGGGTACAGCCGGGCAGCCACCTGAGTTATTCCCCTTGGTGCGTGCCCACCGTGATCGGCGGCACCAAGTGCGTGGTGGTCAATTTCGAGCTGCGTGACTGCGAGCCGATGGCCTGGGACTTCGTAATGAACTTCGCCCGCGACAACGACCTGCAGGTGGGCGAGGCTTGCCTGATTCCCGAGGCGACCCGAAGGTAATCGGGGCCGTTACGACGAGCCCAGAGGCAAACATCAAGTGGTCCATTTCGGCTGATACGCCCAAGAAAAAACCGCCCGAAGGCGGTTTCTCTCTTTGCTGGCAGCGCACCCGTTTCAAACGGCAGGGCGGGCTTCTCTTTCGGAGTGTGCCTGCCCCGTGCGGGGTTGCTGGGTGCGGCGCGATCCGGAGATCAGGCCGCTGCCAGGGCCTTGACCTTGGCGGACAGGCGGCTCTTGTCGCGCGCTGCCTTGTTTTTGTGGAAGATCTGCTTGTCGGCTATCGAGTCCAGCACGGACTGGGCCTTGGCAAACAACTCGGTCGCCTTGGCTTTGTCGCCAGCCACAACTGCCTTCTCGACGTTCTTGACCGCGGTGCGGTACTTGGAGCGCAGCGAGGTGTTCGCGGCGTTGAGTTTGACGTCCTGTCGGACGCGCTTACGGCCCGACGCCAGGCGCGGGTTCTTTTTCTTGGGTTTGGCTGAAGCCATGGTTTTGATCCTTTGGGTTTGAGGATGATGCCAGCAAAGCCCTCTAGTGTAGCCGATGGTCCAGTGGGCCCCGACCGGGGGCGGCCCAGGGTGCCGGAGGCCTCCGGCAGGGCCGCGCCAGGCCCTAAACTTGGGCCGTGAGCCTACTCAAAGCCGCCTCCACCGTCTCGCTGCTGACCCTGGCCTCCCGAGTCACCGGCTTAGTGCGCGACCTGCTCATGGCGTCTACCTTCGGCGCTTCGGGCCTGACCGACGCCTTCAACGTCGCCTTCCGCATTCCCAATCTGTTTCGGCGCCTGTTTGCCGAGGGCGCCTTCAGTCAGGCCTTTGTGCCGGCCTTGGCCCATGTCAAGGAGCGCGACGGCGAGGCCGCCACCCACGCCCTGATCGACAGTGTGGCCACGGTACTGGCCTGGGCTCTGGTGTTCACCTGCGTCCTGGGCGTGGCCGGTGCACCCGTGCTGGTTTGGCTCCTGGCCAGCGGCTTCCAGAAAGACCCGCAGTCGATGGAGGCCGCGGTATTCATGACCCGCTGGATGTTCCCCTACATCGGCTTTATGTCCATGGTGGCCTTGGCCGCCGGCATTCTCAATACCTGGAAGCGCTACGCCGTGCCGGCCGCCACCCCGGTGCTGCTCAATGTCTGCATGATCGCTGCCGCCTGGCTCGGGGCGCCGGCCTTCCAGCACTGGGGTTTCGAGCCCATTTACGCCATGGCCGCGGGCGTGATGGCCGGTGGCTTGTTGCAGCTGGCGGTGCAGGTGCCGGTGCTGCGGCGCACCGGCTATCTGCCCCGGATCGGCCTGGGCCTGGGCCGCCTGCGCACCGCCTGGCGCGAGCCGGGCACCCGGCAGGTGGCCCGGATGATGGCGCCGGCCCTGCTGGGGGTGGGAGTGGCCCAGATCTCGCTCATGATCAACACCCAGATCGCCTCCTGGTTGTCCGCCGGAAGCGTCACCTGGCTCAGTTACGCCGACCGGCTGATGGAGTTCCCCACCGCGCTGCTGGGAGTGGCCCTGGGGGTAGTGCTCATGCCGCAGCTGGCCGCCGCCCACGCGGCCCAGGACATTGAGCGCTATTCCGGCATGCTCGATTGGGGCCTGCGCCTGGTGGTGCTGCTGGCGCTGCCCTGCTCGGTTGCCCTGCTGGTGTTTGCACAGCCGCTGGTGGCCACCCTTTTTCACTACGGTGCCTTCACCGACCGCGACGTGGCCCAGGTCTCGCTGGCGCTGGCCGGTTACGGCGTCGGCCTGCTGGGGCTGGTGGCGGTCAAGGTGCTGGCGCCGGGCTACTACGCCAACCAAGACATCCGCACGCCCGTGCGCATTGCCATCGTGGTGCTGGTGCTCACCCAGCTGATGAACCTGGCCCTGGTGCCCTGGCTCGCCCATGCCGGCCTGGCGCTGTCGATCGGCCTGGGTGCCATGGTCAACGCCGGCTGGCTGCTGGTCGGCCTGTTGCGCCGGGGCAGCTGGCGGCCCTCGGCCGGCTGGGGCCGGCTGCTGGCGCAGGTGTTGCTCGCTACCGCCCTGATGGGGATGGTGCTGTTCTGGTGCGGCCAGCAGGCCGACTGGGTGGCCCTGCGCAGCGACCCTGGCCAGCGGCTGCTCTGGCTGGCTGGTGTTCTGGCCCTGGCCGTCTTCTCCTACTTCGCGGCCCTGCGCCTGGCCGGCATGGACATTCGCGCGATCGTGCGCCGTTGACTTGACGGCACCCCGAGCCGGCGGCTACAAAGACTGCATGCCCTTGCAATTTGAGGCGTCGAGCCCGCTGAACTACTTCCGCGCCCTGGTTGCCGGAAACGACGACATTCCCCTGCTCGAAGCCGCGGCGAGCCTGGCCCAGGACGAATACCCTGAGCTCGATGTGCAGCAAGTGCTGATCGAGGCGGACGCCTTGCTCGAGCGGGTTCGTCGCCGGCTCCCAGCCGACGCATCCCACCTGCACCGTCTTCGGATCCTGAACCAGTTTTTCTTCCAGGACCTGTCCTTCGGCGGCAACTTCAACGACTACACCGACCCCGACAACAGCTACCTCCATGTGGTGCTGCGTTCCCGGCGTGGCATCCAGATCTCGCTGGCGGTGGTGTGGCTCGAGTTGGCCCGGGGGCTGGGTCTCAAGGCGCAGGGCGTGTGCTTTCCGGGCCATTTCATGGTCAAGGTGCAATTGCCGAAGGGGCAGGTGGTGATGGACCCGTTCAGCGGCCGCTCGCTTTCGGCCGAGGAGCTGTCAGAGCGGCTCGAGCCCTACAAGCGCCATTCCGGCCTAGTGGGTGAATTTGAAGTGCCTCTGGGGCTGTACCTGCAGTCGGCATCGCCCCGGGACATCCTGGCCCGGATGCTGCGCAACCTCAAGGAAATCCACCGGACTGATCAGGACGTCGAGCGCCAGTTGGCGGTGCAAGAGCGCTTGCTGGTGCTCCTGCCGGACGCCTGGCCCGAGTACCGCGATCGGGGTTTGTTGCATGCGCAGCGGGGTCAGGCCGCACAGGCTGCCAAAGACCTGCAGGTCTACCTAGACCATGCCGAAGATGCGCTGGACTGCGACGAGGTGGCCGAGCGACTGGCCGACCTGCGACGGGCCAGCCACTGAAGCCTCACATCTTGCCGCTGCGCACGTAGTTGGCGTGCCAGCCCAGCGCCTCGCCCAGCAGGTGGGGTGTGTGCTGACCCCCCTCTTTGCGGGCCCGTGCCAGGTAGTCGCGTAGCCGATCTCGGTAGGCCGGGTGGGCGCAGCGCTCAATGACCAAGGCCGCCCGCTGGGTGGGCGCCAG
>JAURKV010000259.1 GCA_030831585.1 Ramlibacter sp.
ATGTTTGAGCCCTGAAAGGGCGAGTTTGCCTCGCGTGCCCTTGGCGACCGAGTACCGCAGGGGAGCCCGAAGGGCCCCTGCATCGAAGCCGCCGGGCCCCTGCCACACGCACGGCGCGTGCCAGGCCAACGCCAACAAAGACCCAAAGCCAAAGCCAAAGCCAAAGCCAAAAAGAAAAATCCCGCCGAAGCGGGATTGAGCGAGTGGGAGAACAGGCTGCAACCGCGCAGCCTGAACAACAAAGCCGATCAGGCCTCGCCCCACACCTCCTGTGCGGTTTCGATCACGAGGCGCAGCTTGGTGCGCTGGGCTTCTACCGCGATGTTGTTGCCGTGGACGGTGCTGGAGAAGCCGCACTGCGGCGAGAGGGCCAGTTGCTCCAGCGGCGCGTACTTCGCGGCTTCGGCGATGCGGCGCTTGAGGTCGTCCTTGCTTTCCAGCTGGCCGAACTTGGTGGTCACCAGGCCGAGCACCACGGTCTTGCCCTTGGGCAGGAAGCGCAGCGGGCGGAAGTCGCCGGAGCGGTCGTCGTCGTACTCGAGGAAGTAGGCGTCGATGTCCATCTCGGAGAGCAGCGCCTCGGCCACCGGCTCGTAATTGCCAGCCGCTGCGTGCGTGCTCTTGAAGTTGCCGCGACACAGGTGCATGGCCAGGGTCATGCCGGCAGGCTTTTGGGCCACCACCTTGTTGATGAACTTGGCGTAGCGGTGCGGCAACTCGTTGGGGTCGTCACCGCGCTGGCGGGCGGCTTCGCGCATTTTCTCGTCGCACAGGTAGGCCAGGTTGGTGTCGTCCATCTGCACATAGGTACAACCGGCCGCGGCGAGCGAGCGCAGCTCGTCGCCATGGGCTTGAGCCACATCGTCATAGAACACCGGGTCGAGCTCGGGGTAGGCCTCGCGGCTGATGCCGGCACGGCCACCGCGGAAGTGCAGCATGGTGGGCGAGGGAATGGTCACCTTGGGCGTGTAGCCCGCGCCCACTTGCGACTTCAGGTATTGGAAGTCGGCCAACTGGATGTCCTTCACATGGCGCACCTTGTCAATGACGCGCATGACGGGGGGCGCGAGTTCCTCAGTGCCATCGGGCTTGATGATGGTCACCGGGATATCGGTCTTGACGCCGCCGATCTGCTCGAGAAAGTCGACGTGGAAGTAGGTCCGGCGGAACTCGCCGTCGGTGATGGACTTGATGCCCAGATCCTGCTGGAACTTCACGATTTCCGTGATCGCCTTGTCCTCCACCGCTCGCAGCTGCTCGGCGCTGATCAGGCCGTTGGCTTTTTGCTCACGAGCCTCGAGCAGGTACTGGGGGCGCAGGAAGCTGCCCACGTGATCGTAGCGGGCGGGTAGTTTGACCATCGGTTTCTCCTCGTTTTTTAGCAAATTCAGGCCGCTAATGCTACAGCGCGGCGTGGTGTGACTGTGTGCGCGGTGCTGCAGGCCCGGTGGTGGGCACGTCAGGCGTTACAGACATTTCAGTGGCTGAGACCACTGCGTCTTCTGCGGCGATCATCTTGTCGATCATCCGTCGGGCCTGCACTCCACCGGCATCGATGTTCAGCATGAGCAGTTTTCGTCCCGGCCAGGCCTCGATGGACTTTTGCTGCTGCTCCAGGATGACGGTGTCTTCGGCGAAGACCTGGCCTTGGCCCTGCCGGATCTGGGCGGTAAGTTCAGCGTCCTGAACGCGGAAGTTGCGCGCCATGCCCCAGAAGTACCACATGGTGTTGTTCGTTTCGGGGGTGATGAAGTCCACCACCACACTGGACACCTTGTGCTGCGGGGCGGCCTCGTAGCCGCCGTGGCCAGCCAGGGCCACCCCCACTTCGATCATCACCTGGCTGGGCGGGCTGAATCGGCAGACCTGCCAGCGATCGACCGGCTGGTTGTCCGGCAGGCCATGGGCGCGCAGGTTGGCGCGCCAAAAGGGCGGCGCCATCACGTCATTCATATAGCGGCGGCAGACCACCTCCTGGCCCTCGATGCGCGTGCTGACTGGCGTTTCGTCAATCTCCTTTTGACCGATGCTGGTGCTGTGGACATAGGTCTCGTGGGTGAGGTCCATCAGGTTGTCGATCATCAGCCGGTAGTCGCAGCGAACGTGGTACAGATCGCCTCCGTAGGCCCAGTCCGGGTTCTCGGCCCAGGCGAGGTGGGGGATCAGCGCCGGATCAGCCAGTGCCGCTTCACCGGGCCAGACCCAGATGAATCCGTGGCGCTCCACCGCGGGATACCGGCGAATCGCGGGGAAGGCGCCTACCCGCTGCCCAGGCATCGAAACCGTCTTGCCGTCGCAGCCCATGGCCAGGCCGTGGTAGCCGCACACCAGAGCTCCGTCGCAGACCTTGCCAAGCGAGAGTGGCGCGCCGCGATGCGGGCAGAAGTCCTCCAGGGCTGCCAGCTCGCCCGGGCGCGGGCGGTAGATCACCAATTTGTGGCCGCAGATCTGGCGCCCCAGGGGCCTGTCTGCGATTTCGTCGGGGGTGGCGGCGACGTACCAGGTGTTCTTCGGAAACATGGGGCGGGTCGGAAGTGGGGGGGCAGGCTTCGCCGTCGATATCAGTGTCTCATTCGGCGCCACCTCATGGTATCAATATTGAATACGGTATGTATACATACAATCAGGGTATTCCCGAATTAATTGGGCATTTTGCAGATTATTTGTCGAAATTTGAGTGCCTTCTGCGATACATTGAATACATGGCGAATGCAGAAAATCAGTCGGCAGCCCGTCCGGCCGAGGCCGATGCTGGCGGGTCTCAGGCCTTACGCGCGCTGGTGCGCCTGCGCGAAATGGTGCTGGCCGGCGAGCTGCCGGCTGGCTCCCGCATCGCCGAGCTGACCCTGGCCCCGCGTCTGGGCGTCTCCCGCACCCCCATCCGCAGCGCCCTGGTCCGGCTGGAGCAGGAGGGGCTGCTTGAGTCCCTGCCCGGAGGCGGTTACGCGGTGCGCACTTTGTCTGAGCGGGACGCATCCGACGCGATCGAACTGCGCGGCACCATCGAGGGCCTGGCGGCCCGCCTGGCCGCCGAGCGCGGCGCGGCAGCGGGGGTCCTGGGCGAGGCGCGCGACTGCCTCGACGCAATCGACCAATTGCTGCAGCCGCCGGTACTCGACGAGGCGGCCTTTGCTCGCTATGTCGACCTCAACGCCCACTTTCACCATCTGCTGGCCGAGATGGCCGGCTCGGGCACCCTGGCGCGCGAGCTCGACCGGGTGGTGCGCCTGCCCTTTGCTTCCCCTTCGGGCTTCGTCGCGCTACAGGCCAATTCCCCGGGCGGGCGAGACATGCTGGTGGTCGCCCAAGACCAGCACCGACAGGTGCTCGAGGCGATCGCCGCTGGCGAAGGAGCCCGGGCAGAATCCATCATGCGCGAACACGCGCGGCTGGCCCGGCGCAATTTGCACACCGTTCTGGCTGGTCGGGACATGGCCCGCATGCCTGGGGTAAGACTCATCCGCCGGGCCTGAGCCCTGCCGGGAAAGCGCTACCATTCGTGCCACCGCGGGCCTGACCCCCACCTATTCATAGACCTAGGAGACTTCCAATGAAAAAGCGTACCCTGATCCAGGCTTTGGGCCTGGCCGCCCTGGCCTCGGCCAGCGGCCTGAGCCTCGCCCAGCAGCAGCCCTTCAAGATCGGCCTGATTCTTCCGATGACCGGCCAGCAGGCCACCACCGGCCGCCAGATCGAGGCCGCCACCCGCCTGTGGATCGCGCAAAACGGTGACACCGTCGCCGGCCGCAAGGTGCAGGTGATCCTCAAGGACGACACCAGCCTCCCTGATGTCACGCGCCGCTTGGCTCAGGAACTGGTGGTCAACGACAAAGTCGACGTGCTCGCCGGCATGGGTATCACGCCCTCGGCCATGTCGGTAGGTCCCATCGCCACCCAGTCCAAGACCCCCTTGGTGGTGATGGCTGCCGCCACCTCCAGCATCACCGAGGCCTCGCCTTACATCGTGCGCACCAGCTTCACGCTGCCGCAGGCTTCCGTGGCCCTGGCTGACTGGGCACCGAAGAACAATATCAAGACCGTGGTCACCCTGGTCTCCGACTACGGCCCGGGGCTGGACGCGGAGAAGTTCTTCAAGGACCGCTTCCTGTTCAACGGCGGCAAAGTGCCTGAGACCCTGCGCGTGCCGATGCGCAACCCCGACTTCGCCCCCTTCCTGCAGAAAGTGCGTGACCTCAAGCCCGACGCACTGTTCGTTTTCGTGCCCTCCGGCGCGGGCGCTGCGGTCATGAAGCAGTTCCTCGAGCGCGGCATGGACAAGGCCGGCATCAAGTTGATCGGTACTGGCGACGTGACCGATGACGACCAGCTCAACGACATGGGTGACGGCGCCCTGGGTGTGGTCACCTCGCACCACTACTCGGCCGCCCACCCCTCGGCCGCCAACAAGAAGTTCGTTGAGGCCTTCGAGAAGGCCAATAAGGGCCTGCGTCCCAACTTCATGGCCGTCGGCGGTTATGACGGCATGCGCGTCATCTACGAAGCCCTGAAGAAGACCAACGGCAAGGGTGGCGGCGATGCGCTGCTTGCTGGCATGAAGGGCCAGCTGTTCGAGAGCCCGCGTGGCCCGATGTTCATCGACGCGCAGACCCGCGACGTGGTGCAGAACATCTACCTGCGCAAGGTCGAGAAGAAGAACGGCCAGCTCTATAACGTCGAGTTCGACGTCATCAAGGACGTCAAGGACCCCGGCAAGTCTAGGTAAGGGCCCGGGTGCGCCCCGACGAGGTGGCGCGTCTCCGGTTTTCCCCGTAGTGACGGCGGGCCTTCGGGCCCGCTTCACTTGGCGCAACGGTTTTTCGTCACCCCCAACCCATGCTCACCATCCTTTTCGACGGCATCGCCTACGGCATGCTGCTCTTCATCCTGGCCCTGGGTCTGGCGGTGACGATGGGCCTGATGAACTTCATCAACCTGGCCCATGGCGCCTTTGCGATGGCCGGTGGCTACATCACTGTGTTGCTGATGCAGCGCCTGGGCGTTCCCTTCCTGCTGTGCCTGCCGGCGGCCTTCCTGGGCTCTGCCTTGCTGGGCGCTGTTCTCGAGCGCACTTTGTACCGGCCGCTCTATCACCGCGAGCACTTGGATCAGGTGCTGTTTTCCATCGGCCTGGTGTTCATGGCAGTAGCCTCTGTGGACTACTTCATCGGCTCCACCCAGCAGATCATGCAGCTACCTGAGTGGCTCAAGGGCCGCACCGAACTGGGCAGCGACCCCTGGACTTTGGGCATGGGCCATTACCGCCTGTTCATCATTGCAGTTTGTGCCGCGCTGGCGGTCGTGCTCCAGTTGATCCTCTCGCGCACCCGTTTTGGCAGCCGCCTGCGCGCCTCGGTGGACGACCAGCGGGTGGCTGCTGGCCTGGGCATCAACGTGAACATCGTTTTCCTCTCGACCTTCGCTTTCGGCTGCGGCTTGGCCGGCCTGGGCGGAGCGCTGGGCGCCGAGGTGCTGGGACTGGACCCGAACTTCCCGCTGAAGTTCATGTTCTATTTCCTCATCGTCTGCGCGGTGGGCGGCACCTCCTCCATCACTGGTCCGCTGCTGGCCGCGCTGCTGCTGGGTGTAGCCGACGTGGCAGGCAAGTACTACATCCCCAAGATGGGGGCCTTCATCGTCTACACCCTCATGATCGCCATCCTGATCTGGAGGCCGCAGGGCCTGTTCGTGCGCCAGGGAGGCAAGTCATGACTGACGCCACCAAGACTGTTTCCGTCGCCGGGTCGGCACAGCGCGACTTGCTAGCCGCCACCCGCGGGCGCTGGTGGGAGCCAGTGCTGTGGCTGGCCTTTTTTGCTGCCCCTTTTCTGCTACCGCAGTACGCGGCCATCGCCAATGAGATCGCCATCGTCGGTTTGTTCGCCGTGTCGCTGGACCTGGTGCTGGGTTATGCCGGCATCGTCTCGCTGGGGCATGCGGCCTACTTTGGACTGGGTGTCTACAGCGCCGGCCTGTTTGCCAAGCATGTGATGCCGGACCCGCTGGTGGGCCTTATTTTTGCCATTGTGGTCTCGGCTGCGGTCGGTGTGGTGGGCAGCCTCACCATTCAACGGGGAACCGACCTGACCCGCCTGATGGTGACGCTGGGCGTGGCCCTGATCCTGATGGAGTTGGGTAACAAGCTCGACTGGCTCACCGGCGGCGCCGACGGACTGCAGGGCGTGGTCATGGGGCCACTCCTGGGGCGTTTCGAGTTTGACCTCGCAGGCCAGGTGGGCGCCTTTTATTCGATCACCGCCTTGCTGGTGTTCTTTCTGCTCGCCCGCCGCCTGGTGCACTCGCCCTTCGGCGCCACCCTGATGGCGATTCGCGACAATCCGCTGCGGGCCATGTCCATCGGTATCCCTGTGCGGGCCAAGTTGTCGGCCGTTTACATCGTGGCCGCTGGCATGGCAGGTGCCTCAGGTGCCTTGCTGGCGCAGACCCAGGGCTTTGCCTCATTGGACGTATTCGAGTTGCACCGCTCGGCCGACGTGATGTTGATGCTGGTCATCGGTGGTACCGGCTGGCTGTGGGGCGGCGTGTTCGGCGCCATCGTGTTCAAGGTGATGTACGACATTCTTTCGAGCATCACCCCGCAGTACTGGACCTTTTGGCTGGGCCTGTTCTTGGTCGTGCTGGTGCAGGTCGGGCGTGACCGCCTGCTACGCCCCTGGACCTGGTTTGCCCGCAGGCAGAAAGGCGGTGCCTGATGAACGCCCCTTCCCGCAAAATGGGCCTAGGCGGCGCCGAGGTCGTCCTCTCGGCCCAAAATCTGGTGAAGCGCTTTGGCGGCATCACCGCCACCGGCAATGTCTCGCTTGACCTGACCCGTGGTGCACGGCACGCACTGATCGGCCCCAACGGCGCCGGCAAGACGACGCTGATCAACCTGCTCACAGGCGTGCTCGACCCGACCGAGGGCCGCATCACCCTGGAAGGCGAGGACATCACCCGCCTGGCGCCGCACCAGCGTGTGCATCGCGGCATGGTGCGTACGTTCCAGATCAACCAGTTGTTCAAGACCATGACGCCGCTGGAGACCCTGGCCCTGGTGATCGCCCAGCAAAAGGGGCAAGGCGCCCGCTGGTGGAAGCCGCTCGGCGGCGACGCCGCGGTAGCCGAGCGCGCCGAGCAGTTGCTCGAGACCTTCCGCTTGTCGGAGGTGCGCAACCAGCGCACGGAGCACCTGGCCTACGGCAAGCGCCGCCTGCTGGAGATCGCCATCGCTCTGGCCTGCGAGCCCAGGGTGCTGCTGCTCGACGAGCCAGTGGCGGGCGTGCCGGCGGGTGAGCGCGAGGAGCTCCTGCAAACTGTGGCCGCCTTGCCAGCCGACGTGTCGGTGCTGCTCATTGAGCACGACATGGACCTCGTCTTCAGCTTTGCTAACCGGATGACGGTGCTGGTCAACGGCACCGTGCTCACAGAGGGCTCGCCCGAGCAGATTGCCAACGATCCGCAGGTCAGGGCCGTCTACCTGGGCCACGGCGATGACCACCATGACGCCGGCAACGGCACGAACGCAGCGAACGGAGCCTCCCATGGCTGAACCCCTGCTCCAAGTTGCGGGCCTGTCCGCCGGATACGGCGAGGCGGTCGTCCTCAATGGTGTTACTTTTGATCTGGAAGAGGGCAAGACGCTGGCCCTGCTGGGTCGCAACGGCACCGGCAAGACCACGCTGATCAACACCTTGGTCGGCGCCACCCGCCAGCATGCAGGCACCGTCCACCTGGGCGACGTCGCCCTGCACAAGCTGCCCTCGCATCAACGTGCCGCCGTCGGCATTGGCTGGGTGCCACAAGAGCGCAACATCTTCAAGTCGCTCACCGTGCACGAAAACCTCACTGCGGTGGCACGCCCAGGCCGCTGGACGCCCAAGGAGGCCTACGCGCTGTTCCCGCGCCTGGCAGAGCGCAAGGGCAACCTGGGCACGCAGCTCTCGGGTGGCGAGCAGCAGATGCTGGCCGTGGCCCGCGCCCTGGTGCTCAACCCGCGCCTCTTGCTGCTCGATGAGCCGCTGGAGGGCCTGGCACCCATCATCGTCGAGGAGTTACTCAAGGCCATTCGCCGCATCACCCGCGAGGAGGGCCTGTCAGCCATCATCGTGGAGCAGCATCCGCAGGCGATCCTGGCCATTTCGGACAGCGCCATGGTGCTGGACCGGGGTACCGTGGTGCATCGCGGCACCGCGCAGGAAATGCGCGAGGACCCGGCCCTGCTCGATAAGCTGCTGGGCGTGGCGCGCTGAGTTTTTTTGGGCCACAGGGCTGGTCCTGCGCCCGGCCTTGCTTGGGCAAAGCGTGGGCCCTTTTCCATCCGGAGACAAAAACATGACATTGCAACTGCGCCGCATCGGCGTCATTGGCTACGGCGAAGTGGGCAAGATCTTCAGCGCGGGCCTTCGATCGGCCGCGGGCGTCGAACAGGCTTCGGCCTGGGACCTCAAGCTCGCCCCAGGCGCCGCCACCCGTGAGGCCGAGCGGGCCCATGCTCAGGCTGCCAGCGTGCAGCCGTTAGACAGTATGGCCGCCCTTTGCGCCGCCTGTGACCTGGTCATTTCTTCGGTGACTGCCTCCAACACCTTGGCCGTGGCCCATGAGGCTGCCGCGCACCTCCAGCCTGGCACGATCTTCCTGGACCTCAACTCGGCGTCCCCCGGCACCAAGCAGCAGGCTGCGGCCCTGATCGATGCCGCTGGCGGTTACTACGTCGAAGCCGGCGTCATGACCTCGGTGCCGCCCTATGGCGTGCGCGTGCCCATGCTCCTGGGCGGAGCAAAGGCAGCTGACTTGGCAGCTCTCCTTCGCGCCTGGGGTCTGGATACGAAGGCCGTCTCCGAAAAGCTCGGCGTGGCCAGCGCCATCAAGATGAGCCGCAGCGTGATGATCAAAGGCCTGGAGGCGCTGGTCATCGAGGCCTACACCAACGCCCGCGCTTACGGCGTGGAAGACCATGTGCTGCCGACGCTGCAAGAGACCTTTCCGTCCATCGACTGGTCAGAGCAGGGGGCCTACTTTTTCAGCCGTGTGGTGCAGCACGGCAAGCGCCGCGCCGAAGAAATGCGCGAATCGGCCAACACGGTAAGCGAGGCTGGCTTCGAGCCCTTCATGGCCTCAGCCATCGCCGACAAGCAGCAGTGGGTGGCCGATCAGGCCGCAGCCGGCGTATTCCAGGGACTGCCCAAAGACGCGCCGTGGAAGGACTACGCGGACCGGCTGATCCAGGCCCGTGGCCACTGAGCGCGTCTGAGGTGAGTCCGCCTCAGCGCGCACCTGCGGGAGCGGCCCAGAAATCGACAATGCGTCCCGTGCGCAGCAGATCCGGGTCATAGAGCGCAGTGAAGGTCCGCTGAAATGTGGAGATCGGACCCAAGTCAGGGACGGTTTCCATCAGGTAGGCCTGAATCTCGTTCACGATGATGGCTTGCCATGAGTTCTCGCCGGTCTTCGGCGCCTGGGTCATGGGTGACTCCGCCATGGTCAACCCCGCCAGCACCAACAGTTTCCAGCGGCGATCCTCTGACTTTCCTCTCAGAAAGATGTGGAGGCATCGTCTCACTGGGGCTGGCGCCAGATCCGTGATTCCGGCTGCTTTGCTATTCAGCGGCTCCTGGCTGACCGCGAACATAACCTGAAGCAGTGCGCTGGCAGCCCAGTTCGAATGCCGGCTGAGCATCGCATCGCTGAGGCTTCCAGGGGGGATGTCGTCGGGCTCCTTGCACGCGGAGCCGATCAACAGACGCAACTGAGATTCGGGTATGTGAGCGCCTCCCAGGCCTTTTGCAAGCTGGATGGCGTAAGACCTCACGAGGGCAGCTTCGTAGAACTGGGGCTCTGGCGCACTCTCGGGCTGCGCTTCCCCGTAACGCCAGCTCCACGTCCTTAAAAGATGCGAGACATGCGCATCGGTCGCCCGCATAGGTCCGATTGCCAGCATCACCCCTTCCAGGAATGTTTGCAGGGTGCGGGAGTCACGCCAGTGCGGGGAGTCCCGGTAGGCATCGACCATCGCTGCCACCGTGGCTACGGGCAGCCCCTTGCGCGACCACCCTCCACCTAAGCGGAGGGTGAGGGTCTCCACGGCGAGGTAATCTTCGCGGGTGAGTAGCTCGTCGAGCGCTTGGCTCAGTGTCCGTGGTGCGCTGTCTAGCGGAGAGTCATCGACCGAATCACTGGCCGATTGGGCAAGTAGGCCGGAATCCATCGACTCCTGACGCACGCCCGAAAGCCGCTCGGTCGCACCCCTGTCGACCACAGGTCCGCGGCCTTGGACACCGTCGTCCCCCGGCGCCACCTCAGCACCGAGACGCATGCCTCTGCCGCTCAAGACCCACCCGGCGCCCCCGACCAGACCGAGCAGGGCCGCCCCCCCGCAGATCCACCGAGTCACGCGTGTGCAGAGCCGGGCCCGGCCCGCAGCGGGCGCGGCGTGGGCCAACGCGGCTTGATGAGCCTGCATGCCAGGCGCCATCGCCCCGGGCTGGTCGGGGTCCACCCACTCTTTGAAGTCGGCTTTCGGCTTGGGCTGGTAAGCGGCCCGTGCCCCTGAACGGGCTGCTTGATGGGAGAGACGCTGCATGGGTCATCCTTGATCAAAAGGGGCTGATGCTAGGAAGGGCATGGCCATGCGCTTGAGTGCGGCCTGACAACCGCCGACCGTTGGCCAGCTGCGCGTCATGTCCGTATCCGTCTTGGCCCGGTCGGTGCGGCCCTATCGATCCCCTACGAAGGCAGTGTCTTGTTCTTGCTTGGCGATGTCCACGCCCCTTGGATGTCATGTCCATTCGTGCGGATGTCTGTCCCACGCGCTTCCGAGATCAAGCGGCGAATGGCCGGATCCGCAGGCTGGGACTGTGCTGCCTTCTGGACCAGTCCCTTGAGCGTCTCGTATTCGTAGTACGGGATGCTCTGGCCCTTGTAGTTCTTCGTGGTGTGCTGACTGAACTCATCGAACACGGCGTATACCCATCGCGCCGGCGTCATGCGAAGCCCCTGCGCTGGAACGGGGCCGACGTCGGGAAGGATCGTGGCGATCAAGGGTATCCAGCGGGGGTCTTGGGAGGGCGCCTCCAGCACCATTCGCAGGCAGCGCCTCAGCTGCGCTTCCTCCGACGCTTGTCTTTTGGTGAGAGTCACGCGGTTCCAGTCGGTCGCGGTGTGCAAGACCACCTGCCTCAGGGCGCTGGCGACCCACATGGCGTGGTCGGCCAGGCGTTTCGTGCTGTCCTCCCCGGGGGGGATTTCGTCTGGCTCCCGGGAGATCGTGGCCACGAGCAGACGCAGGTGTGGGTTGGGTGTGTGCGGCCCGCCGAGCTGGGTCACCACCGGCCGAACGATTGAGCTGCTCATCAAGGCGCCGACGTTGACGTCACTGCCATCTTTGGCGCGGAATGTTTCCCCGAAGCGCCAACTCCAGACCTTGAGCAATTGCTCCAGGTGCGCCGCGCTTTGGCTGGGGTCCCGCGCAATGGCGCGGGTGAGGGTTTCCATGAATGCGGATAACTTGCCCACATCACGCCACCCTGGCGAGCTTCGAAAGCCTGCGACCAGCGGATTCAGCTCGTACCCAGTGGCCTGCGCTTCGTATCGGCCCAGGTCCTGCACTGCATCCGTGATCGATACGTGGCTTGCGCTTTCTGCGACGGGGTCAATCCAAGTCCAAGCCCGAGCCTGGTCTGCGATGCCCGACGATGAACCCTGAGCACCCTCGTTCAGCGGAGACGGCTCCGGTACAGCCGAGCGCATCAGCAAACGTGTTCCCAAGGCACCCAGACCCAGACCCAGGCCGAGACCCAGACCCAAAGCCAGGGTCAAGTACTGCCTGGTCCGCGAGCACAGGCTGGTGCGAGGTGGCCTTTGGGTGGCTAGCGCCTGAAGTGTGGTTCGCGCCGAGGCTTGCTGTGCAGCAGGGACGATCGTAGTCATACGCCGGGATGCACGGCTGATTTCACTATGCGCCGTCGCCGTCGGAGCTGGGGCACTCGGGGCCGGATCCGATGCGGGACCGTTTTCGGCCGCGCGTGACGGCCTCCTCGGTGAGTGCTGTGCTGAACGCGGAGATGGCTGCATGGGCTTTTGCCTCTTGGAAAAGAGGGCGATGCTAGGCAGTTGTCAGGCGCCAGCACCCCGTCGGCCTGACGCCTGCGCTTTGCAGTGCCGCGGGCCCACCATGCGCGGGGCGGGTCGGGGTCCGGCCGCTCTGCAGGAGGCGCCGCCCGTGCGGCAGGTCCGATCGGATCGGGCCAGAGACGGGGGGTCAGTTGCGAGACCAGGTACATCGGCCCTCCTTGGGTGGAGGACGCCGATCCTAGGAAAGAGGCAGCTCCGTACGTGCAGCATGCGTTCCAGATGGGCGTCAGACATATCCCCTGGGCGGATGGTGCGGATCATGGCCGCCAGTAAGTCGCGCATGCCACGTGTGCGACATAGGCCGAGTGGGCTCCATGCCCCACTTGGGCTGCATGGGCGGCCGCCGGGAGCGCAGGCTCGCGGTCCGGCGCGGTCGCTGAGAGGTACGTCTGGGGCTGGGTAGCGACCGTGCATCAGGTGCCCTGCCGCTGGAGTTAATGCGGGGTGAATTTGATGTCGAATTTTTGGCCTGATTGAAGCACTTCTGGATTGAATAACGCCATGATGGCCTCCCCAAATGAGCGTGCCGGCACAAGATCGGGCGCAGTCTCTGCGAGGTGCTGCTGGACTGCTTGAAGGATGAGGTGCTTCCATTGAGGTGCCGGCATAGTTTCTCCTTTGGCGGTTCTCGGCACCTCCCTTTCCAAGTGAGTTAGAACCAAGGGGTGCCACCGCCGATCACCTGTGGGCTGCTTTAAGAACATCCGTACGCAGCGGGCCACCTGTGCCGCACCTATAGAAAATTTTTCTGCAGATGCTCCGCTCACCGCCTCAGGGGTGATGCGCGCCATCAATTCCAGAACGGCGTCTGCGACACGATTGGCATGGTCCGTCAAAATCACATCTGCCGGTTGCCCCGATTTCAATGTCCCAGGGCGGATGTTATTGGGCTCCTTGGTGACGCTGGCCAGCAGGAGTCGCAGGTCTCTATCCGATATGGATGCCCCCCCTAGCCCGATCGTCAGAGGCATCACGATCCATGCGGGATGAACGTATTTTTCGTGGGCGATTTCCTTGCCCGCCCGATCGTGCAACTCTCCGTAGCGCCAACTCCAGATGCGCAGGAGGTGCTCGAACTGCTCAATGTTCATGCCGCCCTTACTCAGCGCATCGATCATCGCGAATAAAAAGTTGTGCATCGCATCGGGCTTGCGCCACAAGCGCGATGCCCGGTAGGCGTCGACCATCCGGTCCACAACGACCAGCGGAAACGTGCCTTTGTGCCTCTCCGCCAGTTGGGTGGCGAGCGTTGATAGCTTCTTCCGCGGATCGCTCTCGAGCAGGATTTTCTCGATGGCCTCGGAGAGTGTCTGTGGTGCAAGGGGCTTGCTTGACGTTGTGCCCCCAACACTGGCAGCCAGCGGGCGCTTCGCCGGTTGCGCGACTGGACTCCTCGGCGTCATCTCCTCAGTCGCCTCGCGTGTGTCTGCCTCGGGTGCTGTGGCTGCGGGTGCAGGTGCAGATCCAGGGGTAGGGGCCAGTGCTGTTCTTTGCTCTGCTTCCAGCACGCCGCCTTCGATAAGGGTTGTCCCCTTGAAGGGGGTCAGTGGGTGGGTCGGTTCGTATGCCAAATTTGCTTGTGTCTCCGCCAAATTGCTGTTCATCCTGCCAGGAGACCCTGGGGCCGCCGAGCTTTTTGACGCGTCCCGCGAGCTCACCTGCCGGCTGGCGGAGTAGAGCAGCGCGCAGGTGAGCAGCCCTGCGCCGGCCCGTAGCCATCTGGCCGTCCGGGCACAAAGACTTGGGCGTGGCCGACCAAGTTGCAGGGGCGCCGCTGCGGCTTCGTGCCTCGCGCTTCGAGGCGCAGGCGGTGGAACCGATCTGCTGCGCGGGCGCGCCCGCAGTGGCTGCCCCCTGCTGGGCGCTTCGGCGGCCGCGGCCGCTGGTGCTGGCTCCTGTGCCGGTTCGCCCATGGCCCCGGGCTGGTCTGGGTCCGGCCAGTGCGGGTGGGCGGCTGGCGCCTGGGCCCAGAGACGGGCCGAAAGTCGGTAGAGATGTTGCATCGGTCATCCCTGGAAGAGCGGGGCCGATGCTAAGCAGCACGGGCGAAGCCCGTTGATCAGCTCCTGACGGCTGCTTTGTCGGACCCTCTCGCGCTCAGAAATCTGCTTGGGTCTGCCCGATTCTTGTTTTGTTGGGTAGCTCAATGGCATCTACTCGACTTTGGCGGTCGTCGAGTCAGGTGATTTTTTAGCTCGCGTCCAGGGATCCTTGCTGGGGTTGCGGATGATGAACAGGCTCTGATCATGTAGCGCGGCCAAGGCCTCGCCAATCGATGGATAGAGTTGCAATGACTTGCCGTCCCGGGACAACGACAGATACCTGTTGACTGCAGAGAGGAGTGTCGCCCTCCAGCGATGCGCCGGGATCAACGCTGCGACCCTCGGGTTCGTTCCCTGGTCTTGCAATGCGCTAAAAATCGCAGGCTTCCATCGCGCATCTGTGTAGGGTTGCGTCAAGGGATAGTGCAGGTAGGCCAGCACGTTGGCTTCCACCCAGCTCACGTGATCTGGCCAGGGGTGCCGGACAGTGGTGAGCTGGATGAAAACCTCCGCCAGTGCCTCGGCCGCCCGTGCGGCGTGGGCCATCAAAGTCCGGTCGTCACCGTTTGACCTGGGGATCCCCATCGGTTCTTGGCACACGGCCCGAATCAGGATCGCCCTGTACGAATCCGCCATATCTACCCCTCCCAGGTGGCGTGCCAGAGGGCGGGCAATCGAATCCGTGAGTGTCCAGCCGACATCAGAACTTTTGTCGATCAGCGGGCCGCTCACATCCCCGTAGGTCCAGTCCCAGACCTTCAGCAGTTGCTCCAAATGGGCATTGCTGATGCAGATGTTGTCGAAGGGCAGAACCATGGCCTCCATGAATTCGCGTGTTGCGTCTGGCTCTCGCCAGCGCTGGGAGGCTCGGAAGCTGCTCACCATCCGCTCCACGGCGTCGATCGGGAGTCCGGTCGCCTGATCGCCGGCCATTGAGGCCACCAGCGCCAGGCCCTTGAGTCGGTTGCGTTCGGTGAAAATTGAGTCCATCACTTCAGCGAGCGTGGGGGCGTGTCTCAGTTCTCCCACGGGTGCGGCTGGGGTGTCCTCCAAGCTGCAAGGCAGAGGCATGCTGAGCGAAGGATGGGTCTCTTCATCGATCAGCCACTTGTCGGCGATCGTCTCGCTGCGGTGCGTTGATTCATCCGACCCAGTCTCGGGCCAGGTAAACAGCGCCACAGGACGGCAATCAGGATAGGGCGCAGAAGTGAGCAGCTTCAACCCCAGCAAGCCAGCGCCGCCCAGCATCAAACACCTGACCGCTCGGCTGCATAAGCAGGTGCGTGGACCCGCGTCTGGCCTTGGGGCTGGCCTCGCGGCAGCCATCGCCTTGGCGGCAACTGGCTGGGCTAAATGGCGTCCGCGTAGCGCTGGGAGTGATGCACTGCGTTGGCGAAGGACAACAGCCTGCTGGCCCGCGGCTGGAAGTGCCCCTGGCGCGGCGGGTGGCTTTGCCAAGCCGGGTTGGTCCTCTTCCCATTGCGCGGGATCAATGGGCGCCGCTGCGCTTTGTGCGTTTTGTGCGTTCTGCGCGTTCTGTCCGTTCTGTGGGGGCTGAGGGTAGGGGCGGGCCAGCCATTGAGAGAGCAATTGCACAGTTCCTCCTGGGTCAAAACCTCCCGATGCTAGGAAGAGTTGCCGATTGCGCCTGCTCGCCGCCTGACGCTTGGCAGGCGGCGTACGCAAAGGCTGAAGGTCAGAGGGGGCTGGGGGGCTCTGCAGGGGTGGCTGCCGGGCGTTCCTTGGACGTTTCGCTTAGGACACTGTGCGCGAGCGGCCAGTGACAACCGTGTCACTCTGGCCGGAAGCGAACAGGTCGGGGTCAAGCATGGCTGAGATGGCTTTATCGAGCGAGGTCACAGGCTGCGAGGTTGTTCGGCTCTCATCGAGATGCTGCCGGGCTGCTTCCACGAGCAAAGTCTTCCAGCGGGCTGCGCTGACCTTGGGGCTTTTCATGACGGGGCCGCCCCGGTCGAGCATGAGTAGCGCCATCCTTGGTGGCCGAATACGGCCCCTGGTTGTCCGTCGAGTGCGTTGTCACGCACACGGCAGCCCCTTGTGGCGCTGCAGCCGCTCGCGCCATACCGGCCAAGCCCAGACCGACGCAGAGCCAACGTGTCAATCGGCTGCCAAGGCTTGCTTGTGGCGACCGATGCCGTGCAATCGGCGCGTGCAGCGCGCGCCTGGCTAACTCCCCACCCGGCACAAGCGAGCAGGCGTCGCGCAGGCGCAGTCCCTCTGGCGGTATTACCACGCTGGCCGGGCGGTTCCAGCCCGTTGGGGCCTTGAGGGACTTCTCAGCTGCCGAGCCGCCCTTGGCGGCGTTTCGGCCGAATGGCTCGGACCGGTCGGCGGTCCGGTGAAATGGTCCGCCGCGGTGGCCTGTGACGATCGATCCTGCATGCTCAGACCTCCCAAAAGGTCGGCCGATGCTAGGCAGTTTGGGGCCTCATTCTCAATCCCCGCAGCCATGAGCTCGCGCTTTATCCCTTGAACACTGGCGGCCGCTTCTCGAAGAAGGCCGTCACCGCCTCGGTGTGGTCGGCGGTATGGTGCGCCAGGCCTTGGTAGCGGCCCGCGTAGTCGAGCGCTTCGTCGAGCGTGCCGGTGCGCGCCTGCAGCAGCAGCTGCTTGGTCCAGCGCAGAACCTGCGGTGGGTTGGCGGCGATTCGGTTTGCCAGTTCCAGCGCAGCGTCCATCAGGGCTGCGGGCTCCACCACACGCGAGACGAGGCCGATGCGCAGGGCTTCTTCGGCGCCCAGGGTCTCGCCAGTGAGTGCCATTTCGGCCGCGCGCGAAAAGCCCACGATCCGGGGCAGGAACCAGCAGCCGCCGTCGCCGGGGACGATGCCCACCTTGACAAAGCTCTCGGCAAACTTGGCCGTGGTGGAGGCGATGCGGATGTCGCACATGCAGGCCAGGTCGTTGCCCGCGCCCATGGCGGCGCCGTTCACCGCCGCGATGATGGGCACTTGGAGGGTCTGGAAGGCGCGCGGGATGCGCTGGATGCCCTGGCGGTAGTTCTGGGCGATCTGCTCGGGTGACCCACCAAACATGCCGGTGCGGTCTCGCATCTCGGCGACATTCCCGCCGGAGCAAAAGGCGCTGCCTGCGCCGGTGAGAACCGCCGCCCGCACCGAGGTGTCGGCATTGAGGTCGGCAAACACCTGCTCGAAGGCGCCGAAACATTCCTCGCCGCTCAGTGCATTGCGGGTGTCGGGGCGATTGAGGGTGAGGACGGCTACCGGGCCGTGGCGTTCGACGCGCAGGAAGTCTGAGGTCATGGGGCGGTGTCCTTCGAGAAATGAAGCGACCGCCCCGGAGGGCGGCTGCAGTGGGGGAGACCGAGTGGCGGTGGCCTCAGGCCTTGGAGAGGGCCAGTGCTGCCCCTTGGCCCACGCCGATGCACATGGTGGCCAGCGCATGCCGACCACCCGTGGCTTGCAGTTGGCGGGCCGCAGTGAGCGCCAGGCGCGCACCCGACATGCCCAAGGGGTGGCCCAGCGCAATGGCGCCGCCATGCGGGTTCACATGCGCGCTGTCGTCCGGTAAACCCAGGGCGCGCAGCACCGCCAAGCCTTGGGAGGCGAAGGCCTCGTTCAGTTCGACGACGTCAAAGTCGCCGATGGACAGGCCTAACTGCGCCATCAGGCGCTGCGTCGCCGGCACCGGGCCGATGCCCATGACCCGAGGCGCCACGCCGGCGCTGGCATAACCGGTGATGCGCGCGATGGGCGTGAGCCCGTGGCGGGCCACGGCGGCCTCGCTCGCCAGCAGTAGGGCGGCGGCGCCGTCGTTCACGCCGGAGGAATTGCCCGCGGTGACGGTGCCGCCCTTGCGGAAGGCGGGCTTGAGCGCGGTCAGGCTCTCGAGCGTGGTGTCGGCGCGCGGGTGTTCGTCACGCGAGACGGTGACCGTCTCGCCGCGCTTGCGGCCCGCCACCTGCACCGGAATGATTTCGCCGTCGAACCAGCCCTGGGCTTGGGCCTGGGCGGTGCGTTGTTGGCTGGTCAAGGCAAAGGCATCTTGGTCGGCGCGCGAGATGCCGTGCTCCTCGGCCACGTTCTCGGCGGTCTCGCCCATGGCGTCTGTGCCATGCATCTCGTGCATGCGCGGGTTGACGAAGCGCCAGCCGATGGTGGTGTCATGCACCTCGTTGTTGCGGGAGAAGGCGCTGGTGGCCTTGGGCATGACGAAGGGCGCGCGGCTCATGCTCTCCACACCACCGGCCAAAGCCAAGTCGACTTGGCCGCAGGCAATGGCGCGGGCGGCGCTGGCTACGGCCTCGAGGCCGGAGGCGCACAGGCGGTTCAAGGTGGCGGCGCCGACAGTCACTGGCAGGCCGGCGAGCAGGGCGCTCATGCGGGCCACGTTGCGGTTGTCCTCGCCGGCTTGGTTGACGCAGCCGTAATAGACCTCTTCGAGCGCGCCCCAGTCGAGGGAGGGGTGACGCGCCATCAGCGCCTGAATCGGTAGTGCGCCCAGGTCGTCGGTGCGGATGGAGGAGAGGGAGCCGCCGTAGCGGCCGATCGGCGTGCGTACGCCGTCACACAGGAAAACGGTTTTGACCTTGTCGTTCATCACAGGCCCAGCACCCGTTCGGCGTTGCCGTGCATGATTTTTTCCATGATCTCGTCCTTGTAGCCCAGCTCGGACCACTCGCGCAGGATGCGCTCGTAGGGCAGGCTGGGGTAGTCACTACCGAACATGATTTTATCTTGCAGGCGACCGCGGATATCGACCTTGAGGTTGCCCGGAAAGTGCTTGGGCGCCCAGCCCGACATCTCCCAGTACACATTGCCTTTGTGCAGGGCCACCGCGGTGGTCTCGTCGACCCAAGGCCAGCCCGGGTGCGCCATGATGATCTTCAAATTCGGGAAGTCGGCTGCGAGCTGGTCGATGTGCTTGGGGTGGGCATGGCGAATCACCGCGCCGTTGCCGCCGGGCATGCCAGCGCCCATGCCGGTGGTGCCCACATCGATCATCACCGCCGCGCCCAGGCTGGCGATCTCCTCCATCAGCGGGTAGTAGCGGCGGTCGCTCACACCGAAGTGCTGCATGATGGGGTGGAAGTGAAAGCCGATGAAGCCCAACTCCCTCACTGCCTTGCGGACCTGCTTCATCGCGATCTCGCCCTTGGCGGGCTCCACCGCCCCCCAGCATTGGAGGATGCGATCCGGGTGTCGCTTCCACATCTCGTGCACGTACTCGTTGGTGCAG
>JAURKV010000260.1 GCA_030831585.1 Ramlibacter sp.
ACCCGGGCAGCGACTTGGTTTGCTTGGGCCGAACGGCGCCGGCAAATCGACCCTGATGCGCGCGTTGGCCGGCGACCTGAAGCCGCTGTCTGGGCGGCGTACTGAGGGCTACGGTCTCGAGATCGGCTATTTCGCCCAGCACCAGCTCGAGCAGCTGGAACCTGCGGCTACCCCGCTTGCGCACCTGTCTCGGCGGGCGCCGGCTACGCGCGAGCAGGACCTGAGGGACTTCCTGGGGCGCTTCGATTTCGACGGCACCTTGTCCGAGACCCCGGTGAGTCGACTCTCGGGCGGAGAGCGGGCCCGGCTGGTGTTGGCACTGATCGTGCGCCAGCGCCCCAACCTGCTGCTGCTGGACGAGCCTACCAACCACCTGGACCTGGAAATGCGCCACGCACTGGCCACCGCACTCGCGGGCTTCGAGGGCAGCCTGGTGGTGGTCTCGCACGATCGGGCCCTACTCGACTCGGTCTGCGAGGAATTCTGGCTGGTGGCCGACGGGCAGGCACAACCCTTCGACGGCGACCTGGTCGACTACCTGGACTGGGCCTCGAGCCGCATGCGAACGCTCGGCAGCCAGCCAGATCCGGCGCGGGAGGGTCGGAGACGGACGCGCGAGGAGGCCGAGGAGCGCCGCCAGACCTGGCTGCGCCAGCGTCGTCCCCTGCTGCGGGAAAGCAGCCGTCTGGAGCAGGAAATCGAGCGGTCCAGGCAGGCACTGGTGGAGATCGACATCCGGCTGGCGGATCCCACGCTTTATCAACAGGGTGGCGCGACTGCGATGGCCGAACTTGCCCAGACTCGGGCGGGCCATGCGGAGCGCCTGGCAGCGGCCGAGGAGCGCTGGCTGGAGGTGCAACTGGCGCTGGAGTCCCTCGGGGACTTGGAAACCGCGCAGACGGCTCCATGAAGGGGTATAGTGAAGGCTACTTGGGGGCGACCGGTTTCGACGTGGGTTGCGAAACTCCAGGTGCGTGCCGAGGTGCAGGCTACCTCGTTAATCTGCTTGCAAACATATAGTTGCGAACGAAGACAACTACGCTCTGGCGGCTTAATCCCGCCTAACCTCCGACTGACTCGTGCCTGTGCGGTCAAATCGGGGGACGCGCTCACAGGATCGCGGTACCGGTGTGCTGAGGGCCGGCTCCGCTAAAACGATCTTTAGCTGGCTTCTTGTCTTCCCCGCCCGCCGGGTAGCATGAGGCGAGATCAATAGGCGTGGATACGCACGTAGATCCTGTAGCGTAGGACTTGCGGACGCGGGTTCAATTCCCGCCGCCTCCACCAACAACAAAACCCCAACCGTTCGCGGTTGGGGTTTTTTCTTGCCCGATCGCGCCGGTTTCCGCGTCTTGTTGGGGGTTCCTGCGGAAACCTGCGGACTTCGCCGGTTGCCTCTCTGGCCCTCCGAACGACACCGTCAACGCCGCCATGACAGCGGCGGCGCACCCCTTGGGTGGTCGCGGGGGACTTTCGCGGCGCTCTCGAACTTCCTCGTGCCGGCCTGGTCATTCAGCACGCCGATGTTGGCCACGATTTCACCCAGCTTTTCCACTTCACTGTTGTTCCAGATCTCGATCTGGTAGCGGCGCAGCACCGCAGTGGGCGTGGCATTCGCATCGTAGGCCATGTGTGTAGTTTCTCCCCGTTACTTGTTCCACCCTCGCCGGTACCATAGCGCATGCGTTACGAACCCGACCAGTCACCCCCCCAAGGTCTTGCCGTTGCACTCGCCGCGCAGAAAGTCGCACTGATCATCTCGGGCATTGTCCTCACACCTGTCATCGTGCTTCGTGCCGGAGGCTCAACAGCGGATCTCATCACATGGTCGATTTTCATGGCCTTGCTCGTGAGCGGTATCACCACGTTTTTGCAGGCCAGACCACTGGGTCGACTGGGCGCTGGCTACGTTCTCTTCATGGGGACTTCCGGCGCCTTCATCTCCGTGGGCGTGGATGCGCTGAAGGCGGGTGGCATGGCGCTGCTGGGATCGCTCGTCCTGTTTTCCTCTCTCATCCAATTCGTCATGGCGGGGCGGCTGTCGACCTTGCGGCGACTGGTCACGCCGACCGTGGGTGGCACCACCATCATGCTCATCGGGGTAGCGGTGATCCCCATTGCCTTCAGCTTGCTTGACGACGTGCCTGAGCCTGCACGAGCCGACGCACCCTGGGCGCCGTTCACGGCTGCACTGCTCACCTTTGGCGTGATCGTTGGCCTCAACTTCTTCGGCTCACGCAGGATCAGGCTGTGGTCGCCCCTGCTGGGGCTTCTGGCCGGAATGATGGTCTGTATCCCCGCCGGTCTGGTGGAGACCAGACCGTTCACGGACGCCGCATGGGTAGGATTACCCGCGTGGACATGGTCGGGACTAGACCTCTCCTTTGGCCCCGCTTTCTGGTCGCTGCTGCCGGCCTTCATCATCGTCACCCTGGTGGGCGCGATCGAGACTTATGGTGATGGTATCGCCATCCAGAAAGTCTCCTGGCGCAAGCCGCGCGCGGTGGACTTTCGCGCGGTGCAAGGCGCGCTCTATGCGGATGCGTTGGGTAATCTGCTCTCAGGTCTGGGCGGCACCTTGCCCAACACCACTTACTCCACGTCCATCTCGACCGTGGAAATGACCGGCGTCGCAGCGCGGCGTGTTGGCATGTACGGCGGCCTCCTGCTCTGCCTGCTGGCATTCTCGCCCAAAGTATCCGCATTGCTGTTGATGGTGCCAAATCCCGTGGTGGGCGCCTATCTGCTGGTGCTCATCGTGCTTCTTTTCATGCATGGCCTGCAGGTCGCACTGGAAGACGGCTTCACCCTGGACAAGGCACTAGTGATCGGCCTCAGCCTGTGGCTGGGCATGGGTTTCCAGGACCAAAAAATCTTTCCCGAACAGATTCCGGACTGGGCCGCCGGCTGGCTGGGTAATGGCATGGTTGCAGGCACACTCGTCGCCGTTCTGCTCACATCCCTGCTGCAGTTCAAGGGCGGATTCGCCACTCGCCTGGAGACCGGGCTCGCGATGCAGTCACTGGGGTCGCTGCAGGCGCTGGCGCGTCGGCGCGCGCAGGCGCTGCATTGGGACGAAGCCTCGACGCAACGCGTCGAGCTCGCGCTGGAAGAGGCGCTGGCCCTGCTGGTGGAGCATGCGGGTGGCCGGACATCGCCCGCATCACGTCTGCGAGTGCAGATCCGCACCGCGTTGGGGGCATTGGAAATTGAACTCGCCAGTCTGCCGCTCGGTGTGAACCTGAACGATCTGCCCAGCGCCACCCTGCTCGCCGCAACCGAACCTGAGGAATTCCTGCTTGGCAAGCGGGTGCTCGAGGCAATGGTCGAGGATCTGAGGCATCAGCAGTATCACGGGATAGATTTCCTGTCCTTCCGGGTGGTCCCCCGCGAGCGCGTGGCCCGGGTGTGAACCTGCATCAGGCACATTTTCCGGCCGGCGTCACCGCCGCACGCCAACGGTGGTTCGGTACCAGTACCCCGTGGTATCTGGTCTGGTTTACACGCGGCCTCGGCACTACCGCTGCCAGACGCGCGATGAAGCCCAAGGGCTCAAGGACCACATGCGTCGTCCCGTCCCGGTACGGCGTCTTGAGCAGGTACACCACCTTCCCCTGCGCACTCACCGTGAGCCGTTTCTCGGCCACCGCGGGGCGGGCAACATAGCGGCACAGCCGCTCGCGCAGATCGCGCTGGTGCGACTCGCAGCTCACGCCCGCGTGCAGGGAAAATCCATGGGCCTGCGGCCCCGCCGCGATGCGGTAGGTCGCCGAGCTGCCGATGAGTTGCCGCATCGCGCCGCAACAGCCCCATGCGCTCCAGCGCCCGACCCACCCGCTCGGCGATCTGCTGCTCGAGGTGCTCGAGCTCCTCGCGCTCCACCATTTAACATGGTAGGTGCCTGTTTTTTCAGGCGAATATCCTTTTTTTCGCCTTCTGTCCAAGCTTCCGCTCATTTGCAAAATGTGTTTGCCGAGGGGTTTTTGGTCGACTTCGAAGAAAACGTTGTCGGTCTCCGCCGCGATATTGGCAACCGAATGACTTACAGTGGCACATTAACTTCAAGTGGCGGCTTCTTTGGCTTCTGCCTGAATCCGGTCCGCGAACCAGGGAAACATGGACGGAGCGCAGCATGTATAACCGGACATCGACTGGACAGGGCGTCCTTACGGGAATGTTGGTGTGTGCTATAGGCCTGTGCCTACCCGATGCCTCCTATGGCGCGAAGGGTGAGAAGGGCCGCGGTGGCGGCAGTGGCGGTGGTCCTGCCTGCAAGGTCGTCGCTGAGACCGACATTGCGGTGTACACGGGCACCGGGACCGGCCCTAGTAGTCGGCTGTGGGCCGAGGCTCTGATCGACTTCTGGAAGACGGGAAACCGGCAACCGGGCGGCGTAGAAAAGCTGAATGCGCCTGCGGGCATCACCTGGAGTGGTGACGGTGACGTCGATTACGTCACGCTGACACTCAGCGATTTCAATGCGTGTAGTGCAGATGATTTTGCCTCGCTCAAACTCTTTGTGATGCCAGGCGGCAGCGCTTACGAAATCCAGGCCAACCTGGCCGCCGAGGGTAAATCGAAGATGACCAGCTTTCTTGATGCAGGCGGCAGTTTTGTTGGTTTCTGCGCGGGCGGGTATTACGCGACGAACGGTTACTTCTGGAAGGGCGATGACGGCGCACCGACAGCCACTTGCGAAAACCAATTCTGTCTTTATCAGACTGCTGGCACCTTCTCCTTCAACCCCGCGACAAGCAACTTTACCAATCACGAGTGGAATGGCACCTCATACCATTCAAACCTGCTTGCTTATGGACCACTTGCCAACGTGTTCCTGGAGGGCCCAATCGAGGAGATTGCCGGTCCATGGAATTCGGAAAGCACGCCTGATCATCCTTATGACTCCCACTTGCTTGCCACCGACGACGGCTCCATGCCATATCTGCGCGCCGTTTACTGGGGCGGTGCGACCGAGAATTACATCTACTCCAACAACGCGCGGTGGGGCAGGGAACTTGCACATTTTTCAACTGATGAAATAGGAAACAACGATCTATATTTCCCCCAGGACGCCGGTGCACTTTGGGCGCTCAAAACGGTTGAAACGAATCGCGGCGGCAGCCTACTGATCTCCAGCGCCCACATCGAGGCCTCATTGTTCCACACGGATGCCGCTTTCATCGATGGCGGCATCACAGAGTGCCAGCAGTACAACAACTACACGTACCTGCTGAAAACTATCAATCGGGAAACCGGCATGTCATTTACCGTGCCCGAATACGACATGAACTGCAGCAGCGTCCGCGAGGGTGAGGTCAAAAGTACCGCGAGCCTATTTCCTGCGGGGCTTGCGTACCTTAATGCACCGCGCATCGGCACCGGCGGTGGCGGTGGCGGTGGCGGTGATAACCCCGACACTGGCTTTGATAGAGGCGACCTCGGGCTCTTTACTCTATCCGGATCCGCCAACCGCCCATGGTCTGCAGACGCCGAAGCCGCCTGCGTTGGCCCCTACGCTGCAAGGGCCGGTCATGCCAGCGGGGTGGATTCCTTATCGTTGTTGCACATCGCCATTCCACCTGGGACGACGTCAGTCACGTATATATACAGCTACCCGGAGGCACTGGACCCGGGTGACGACTTCCACGTGATTCTCGACAACTATCGGACAGTGCGCGAGTATGAAACTGGTCCCGGGGCCAGCTGTGCAGTGGACACAATCAGCACCGCCGGTGCTTCAGCTTTGACTTTCCGCTGCCGCTCTGGGGGCAATCAGGAAACCTGCACAATCGACGACGTTCGTTTCAATCATTGACCCCTCCCCACGGAACGGCCAATGTTTCCCCTGCCCTCGCACTAATGCTCATATTGCTGGTAGTGTCGATCGATAGGGTCGAAGTCCCAGGGGTTTTGCAGATCACGTAGAGCAGAGTGCAAATGGTTGCTTTCGAAAGCAGTACCATCCTGAACGGTAAACTGATTGCTCTGCTGGAACTCAAGCAACATGCCAGCCACTTTGATGTAACTGGCATGTTGGGAATTGATATCATCCAGATCGCCACCCGCCCATGCCATTGTGATTTCTCCATTCCCGCGCAACGTTTTGCTGATGCGCTCCTGATACTGGGCGGCCACGGCAGCCGGCATGCTGCCCAAGTACGACCTTAGAACCTCTTCCAAGCGCCATTTTGCTTCGTCAGGAAGTCGGCTCGCCTTGATAGTTGTATTTGGAAACTGATCGATTTTTGCAGTGTCAATAACAGGATCCAGACTGCTCAATAAAAACGGCGGAAAAGTCCTGACCCGTAGCACGCCATCCTGATAAAAGTTTTCACTCCCTATAAACGCATCCTCCCGTAATCGCTCGGGCAACGCCAACCAAAAAGCACGCATTTGCTCCACTTCCCTGAACAATACTGTCTGGCCTCTCGTCCAATTCCAATTCGTACTGTTATCAAAACCTGGGTCTTCTGGGACGATGATTGGTGACGAGCCGTAAAAGGCTGGCGTACTGGAAACAAGGATTTCGCCGGTTTGAGGGTCATTGTAAAAATGCACATTAAAGGTCACGTGATGACCTTCAAAACGCAGTCCCCAGTCTTCCGCGCCAAGCTCACCAAAAATAGCGATTGAAAAATTGTCAAACTGCTGGCGACGAATTACCAGTCCCGGTGGATCCCAGGGCCAACTGATAATGTACCTGCCGGTCACGGGCTCCGGCTTGAATGCGCCACCGATACCCGTATACCTGTCTGTCGACCTTACGTCATCGCATTTTTCCAACAGCTCAGCGAGTGTGTCACCACGAATGTCTGGACACGCATCAATGATTTCCCGGATCAAAGATGTCGTAGCAACATCTTCCAGCTCACCTAACATTTGATGACGATTCATCAAGGTCATAAAAGTGTGGTAGCCCCCACTAGAAAGTACCGTTGACAACAATTTATGCATCGCTTCCAACTGTGGCTGGCTCATTTCCCCCTGTTTGATGCCCCAAGGTTCACACCAAGCCAGAACTGCACAGAACGAGGGTGTGTTGGTTTGATCCGTGCCACGCACGCGCTGCTCGCTGAAAAATTCATACTGCAATCTAGAACGGTCTGCGGGTGGGGTTTCATCAATCAATCTTTGCGCAGCTTTGATGGCGTCCTGCTGGAATAACTTCAAACTTCGTTGAACGCTAATTGAGGATAAAGTCTGACGATTGGCCGAATCACCGGCCTGTTTCGCATGATGGTGGTCGCTTGCATTTGCGAATTCCGCGTCGCCGAATATTCCCATGCTGAATATTCCCAACAATGCTGCGACCAGATTGAGTGGTAATCGCCGTGACGAACAGAATTTTCTTTTTGAGGCGTGCATTTTTTTAACCTATTTCTTGTCGTGGATGGTTCTAAACAGGGCTCGGGCTGGCTTCCACACTTAGACGCACACTCTTTAACAGCCGAGCAGCCCCTGCCGCAGTCTGCCGCACAATACAGAGACACGCAAAGATACCAAGGAGGGCGCATACGGATCACGGTGTTAAGAGTAAAGTTTTGGCGTACGCAGAAGGCCCCTTCGTCTTCGCCATCCGCCGACACCCGAGTGGCAGTTTTTGGCGCCAAATCCAGCAGGGCACGGATGGCCCCGGAGGTTCGCTCACGGGCCCGGAGCTCCAGCACCTGTCCGAGCAAGACCAGCACGATGATCACGGCGGCTGCCTTGAAGTAAACCGCGACCACCGCATGCTCGTCGCGAAGATCGGGCGGGAACACGCCGGTCAGCGTCCCCGCATCACGCTCCTGCACAGCGGGTAGCCCCTGCCCGGTCGTCCGGCAGCAGGTGGGCGAGGCCTCGATGTCGACCTGCCGGCAGAGCACTCGCCCGCAGAGCTTCAGGAATTTGGGGCCGATCCCTGCGCTGCACCAGCGCTCCAGGGCGGCTTCGCTAATACTCCAGCGGGCAGCGATTTGTTTTGGTCGAGGTGAGCGACTCCCATCCTGGTCTCCTTTCGAATGAGTTGGCAGAAGTCAATGAAGCATCTGTTCTGCCCGGGAGCCAAGCAATATCGAGACGCCGACTATTCACCGCGGTTTTGCGGGGGTTGGATAGCGGATTCGCCGCAAGCAGACTGCCGTGTGCTGTTATCGCTGAGCCGCTACCCCACCGGCCAATGATTCCCGCATCCGCTGCGATTCTCTCTGCGCCTCAGCCAGGAGCTGATCCCAGTCATCAGGGGGATGCCCGCCTTCCAGCATCTTGCGGAACACCCGGTAGGCGTCGTCGCTGCTTTCGTAGGCGCGCTTGGTGTCTTCGTCATTCACCCAGGCGTAAACGATCACCTTGCTCGGGGCGTGGTAGCGGAAGAATAGGCGGTACTGCTTGAAGAACTTGGCCCGGAACCAGTGCTTGTGATCGTCACCGAGCGTCCCACCCTGGCGGTACTCCGGTCGCGTCGGATCTTGCGGGATGACATCGAACGCCAGCTCGGTGGTCGCGGCAAGTCGTTTGCTGGCGTTCTTTTTCACGTACCCGACAGGGTCCTTTTGCTTCAGGCTCTCGACCTGCCGCACCAGCGCTTCAATCTGTGCGAGGAACAGTGGATGGGCAAAGACCGTCCAGCCATGAATGACCAGAGGCTCGGGCTTCCCTGCGCTCATTCATCGTCCGCCGACAGGGCGGCATCGAGATCGACATCGACGCCGCCGACCAGCGACTGGATGCGTTGGACGAGGCCGGAATCCACAGCTTGCAGCCGCTCGGGATGGCGAGTGATGTCGGCAGCCAGGAAGCCGAGGAACTGGCGGAGTACCGGGTCGTCACCGTCGGATGCTTCGACGCGCGTCAACACCACCTCGCCGCTGGGGCGAATGGTGTAGTGGATCTTGTCGCGCTTGCCCAGCTTGAGGGCACGACGCACGGTTTCCGGCACCGTGGTCTGGTAGCGATCGGTGAGCGTGGATTCGACTTCGATGGTCGGGGCCATGGCAGTCTCCCGCGGATATGGGTTGATGCCTGCATAGTAATGCAATTGCATTGTCTTGTAAATGCAATTGCATTGCCTCCGAAGACGTCCGGCTCGACGGGTTACGCGCGGACAACTCAAGCGGTTGGATTGCAGCATTGGCTACCGGAGGGAGCAAACTGCCCCAGCGCGAAGCCAGAGGCCCTACCGGACCTTCCGTTCAAATACCTCAGCCGGCCCGCTCATCCGACACGCTTCAGGATTCGAGGCCCTGCGCCTCGAGGTACTCGTCGTAGGTGCCCGTGAAGTCGATGATGCTGCCGTCCGGCTTCAGGTCGATCATGCGATTGGCGAGTCCACCCACGAACTCCCGGTCATGCGATACGAAAATCAGCGTGCCCGGGTATTTTTCCAGCCCGATCTGCAGCGACTCGATCGTTTCCATGTCCATGTGGTTGGTGGGCTCGTCCATCAGCATGACGTTGGGCCGCGTCAGCATCAGCTTGCCGTACATCATGCGGCCCTTCTCGCCGCCCGACAGCACCTTGACCTGCTTCTTCGTCTCGTCACCGGAGAACAGCAGGCGCCCCAGCGTTGCGCGGGTGATCTGCTCGTCGTCGGCCTTGCCGGTCCAGGTCGACATCCACGTCAGCAGGTCCACCTTCTGGTCGAACTCCGCGCTCGGGTCCTGCGGCATATAGCCGACCTGCGCGTTTTCCACCCACGTGATCGTGCCGGCCGTCGGCGTCAGATCCCCGGCGAGGCAACGCATCAACGTGGTCTTGCCGATGCCGTTGGGACCGATGATTGCGACGCGCTGCTCGGCCTCGATCGTGAACTTGAGGTTCGTGAAGACGTCGGCATCCGCGCCCGGGTAGCGGAAGGTCAATCCCTCGACCGTCACCGCGGAGCGATACAGCTTCTTGGCCTGCTCGAAGCGGATGTAAGGATTCTGGCGCGAGGACGGCCGGATCTCCTCGATCTTGATCTTCTCGAGCTGCTTCTTGCGCGAGGTGGCCTGGCGAGCCTTCGACGCGTTCGCCGAAAACCGCCGCACGAACTCCTGCAGGTCCGAGATCTGCGCCTTTGCCTTGGCGTTTGACGCTTCGACGCGCTGGCGCGCCTGCACGGACGCCAGCATGAAGTCGTCGTAGTTGCCCGGATAGATCTTGAGCTGGCGGAAATCGAGGTCGGCAACGTGGGTGCACACCTGGTTCAGGAAGTGGCGGTCGTGGCTAATGATGATCATGGTCGCGTCGTACGCGTTGATCGTGCGCTCGAGCCAGCCGATCGAGTGGATGTCCAGGTTGTTCGTCGGCTCGTCGAGCAGCAGCACGTCGGGGCGCGAGAACAGGGCCTGCGCCAGCAGCACGCGCAGCTTGAGCCCGGGCGGGATCTCGCGCATCAGCAGGTTGTGCTTGTCCTGGTCGATGCCGGCGTCGATCAGGACCGCGCCGGCACGGGCTTCGGCCGTATAGCCGTCGTATTCGGCGACCCTGCCTTCGAGCTCCGCGGCGCGCATGTAGTCTTCGTCGCTTGCCTCCGCGTTCGCATAGATGGCGTCGCGCTCATGCATCGCCTGCCACATCTCCGCGTGTCCCTGCATCACCACGTCGAGCACGCGCTCGTCTTCGTACGCGAACTGGTTCTGGTTCAGCTTGCCTATGCGCATGCCGCTCTGCAGCACCACCTCGCCAGAACTCGGCTCGAGTTCGCCACCGAGGATTTTCATCAACGTGGACTTGCCGCAGCCGTTGGCGCCGATCAGTCCGTAGCGGTTGCCATCGCCGAACTTGACGGAGACGTTTTCGAACAGTGGCTTCGCTTCGAACTGGATCGAGAGGTTGGTCGTGGAAAGCATTCAGGGCGCCGTGGGAGGTTGTCTGGGTTGCTTGGGCACGAGCTTCGCGCGGTCGCGCCGGGCTTCGCGCACAACGAGTTCGAGCGCATCGAGAAAGCGCGAACGGTCCTTGGGGGCGAACGGAGGCGGCCCGCCGCGCACGCCGCAGGCACGCAAGTCCGACATGAGTTCGCGCGTGGCGATCGCATTGCCGATATTGTCCTCGGTGAACGGCCTGCCGGAGGGACCCAGCACGCGCGCGCCCTTCTGCAGGCAACGCGACGCCAGCGGGATGTCGGCCGTAATAACGATGTCGGCGGCGATCACCTGCTCGACGATCCAGTCGTCGGCCGCGTCGAACGCCCCCGTGACGACCTGCATCCGCACCCCGGGGGCGCGCGGCAACTGCAGCCAGGCGTTGGCGACGAACGTCACGGCCAGCCCGTGCCGCTCCGCGACCTTCACGGCCTCGGGCTTCACGGGACAGGCGTCGGCGTCGACGTAGAGGTGGGGGTCGATCTGCATGGGGGCGCGCAGTTTAGCCGCTCGCGAAGCATCGCGCCCGGCAGCGCGGACCCCACCTACTGTGGCCGAAAACCATGAGTTAATTCATGGGTTTACGATCAGGCGCCGAAACCTCGGCGAGGTAGATGGTCGCGCTCAGGACGCGTGTCTTGTCCGTGCCCAGCATTTGTTTCAGGCCCCACCCTTGCCGGTTGGGCCTGTTGCCATCACCGCAGGTCCACAGTCCGCAGCCTCAGGGCGTTCGTGATGACGCTGACTGACGACAAGGTCATGGCCGCTGCCGCAACGACCGGTGAAAGCAGCAGCCCGAAGAACGGATACAGCACCCCCGCCGCCAGCGGGATACCCGCCGCATTGTAGGCGAACGACAGGAACAGGTTCTGTCGGATGTTCCGCATGGTCGCGCGCGATAATTTCAGCGCCCTCACGATGCCGATGAGGTCGCCCTTGAGCAGGGTGACACCCGAACTTTCCATGGCGACATCCGTGCCGGTGCCCATGGCGATGCCCACCTCGGCAGCCGCCAGGGCCGGCGCGTCGTTCACCCCGTCGCCTGCCATCGCCACCACCCGCCCCTCTCCGCGCAGGCGCTGCACAATCGTGGCCTTGTCCTCAGGGAAGACCTCCGCCATCACCTCATCGATGCCCAACTGCCTCGCGACTGCTCTGGCGGTGGTCAGCCCGTCTCCGGTCAACATGACGATGCGCAGCCCCGCATCGCGGAGCTGATCAATGGCCTCCGGCGTGGTGGCCTTGATGGGGTCGGCAATGGCGACAAATCCTGCCAACCGTCCATCGAGTGCCACGTAAATCACGGTTGCCGCCTCGGCCCGCCGGTCTTCCGCCGCGGCCTCCATGGGCGCGACGTCCACGCCGTTTTCCGCAAGAAACCGGGCGGCGCCCGAAATCACGGTTACGCCGTCCACGAGACCTTGCACGCCCTTGCCGACCGGCGAATCGAAATCCAGCACCTCGCTCAGTGTCAGGCCTTGCTCCCGCGCGGCGTCCACCACGGCCATGGCCAGCGGGTGCTCGCTTAAACGCTCGAGGCTGGCGAGTGTCGCCAGCAGTGCGTCGGCCTGAAAACCGTTCGCCGGTTCGATAGCCACCACCCGGGGGCGTCCTTCGGTCAGGGTGCCGGTCTTGTCGACCACCAGGGTGTCGAGCCTTTCCAGGCGCTCTAGAGCCTCGGCGTCCCTGATCAGGACCCCGTTCTGTGCGCCTTTCCCTACCCCCACCATGATGGACATGGGTGTGGCCAGCCCGAGCGCACAGGGACAGGCGATGATGAGCACGGCCACCGATGTGATGAGTGCATAGGACA
>JAURKV010000261.1 GCA_030831585.1 Ramlibacter sp.
GCACCTTGAGGGGCACCGCTTCACCCAGCGGCGGTACCGGTCCGCCCCCATGCACGGCAGCGATCGCATGCCAGCCCCTGATCACAGAACAAGTGGGCCAACGGGGCCCTGCCAGCGACCCGCTACAGCGGCGGCAGCGGCTACTGCGGCTCGGGCGCGCTCGGCTCGGCGCGCGCCAGAATGACCGCCACGGAGGCAGCGATCGCCACGACGCCCCAGAACACGAAGAAAGCCAGGGTGTAGACCGTCTGTCGCGACCAACCGAGATGCGCCTGCCCCCAAGTGAGCTCCAGCGGGTCGATCAGCGCAAACACCAGCGCCTCCAGGATGCACGCGGCCAGAAAGGCCGGCCAGGCCACCACCATCAGGATATTTCCCACGGGCATGTCTCCTTCGTCGTTGGCTTCGTGCTTGTCGCAGCGATGAACCGCTAGCGCCCCTCGTGCGCACCGGCCACGCCCGGCGCCCCGGAAGTGGAGCGTGCCGCGGGGGTGGCGGGTTCCCCGGGCGGTGCCGGCGAGACGGCGTGGTTGCGCCCCTGCAGCGCCGGCATCCAGGCCCGGGCGCCTGCGTCCCCCGTGCCGCGAGAGGCGCCGACCTGCGCGCCCTGGCGGTAGGCGTCACCGGCCAGCACCGGGTCAGGCAGGCGCAGGGCCAGCACCAGAGTCGCGGCACTGGCCACCACCACCGCTGCTGGCCCCGCCACAACCAGCCAGACATAGCCGTAACGCCACCAGGGCCACACCACGGGGGCATTGACCGGGCTGGAATCAGACGAAGGGGTCGTTTGCATGACGGTCCTTTGGGGGTGAGGGGGCAGTGAGCCGAAATGACAAGGTGCGAATCAGCAAGCGTGCCTAGCGCGGCATCAGAAAGGCCGACTTCTCGGTGACCGCCATCGCGCCGTCCTCGGTGGCGACGTGGAAGTAAATGGTGTGAGCCCCCGGCGTGGCAGAGGCGTAGGGCACCTGCAAGCGGACCGGCACCCAACGCGATTGGGCGGCCTCGACAGCCACCAGGGGCTCGGAGGCCAGCACCAGGCCCTCCAGGCCCTCGGCGCTGAGGCGGTAGGTCTGGGTGTGCTCGGTGGCATTCATCACCTGCAGGCGGTAGACGTTCTCGATGCGGCCTCCGGCAGCAATGCGCGCCAGGGCGGCCCGGTCGCGAATCACATCGACCTTGAAGGGGGTTCGCAGGGCCAGACTCACGCCCAGCGCCAAAACCACTGCGCCCAAAATGGCGGCGTAGACCAGCACCCGCGGACGCAGAAGATGCCCCAGGATGCGCGGCGACCCCCAGCCCTGTGCGAGGGCATGCTGGGTGGTGAACTTGATGAGCCCGCGCGGGTAGTTCATCTTGTCCATCACGGTGTCGCAGATATCGATGCAGCCGGCGCAGCCAATGCATTCGTACTGCAAGCCCTTGCGAATGTCGATGCCGGTGGGGCAGACCTGAACACACAGGTCACAGTCGATGCAGGCGCCCAGGCCCTTGGCCTGCAGGTCGTCCTTGCGGCCGCGGGTGCCGCGCGGCTCGCCCCGGCCTGCGTCGTAGCTCACGATCAGGGTGTCTTTGTCGAACATCGCGCTCTGAAAGCGGGCATAGGGGCACATGTACTTGCACACCTGCTCGCGCATCCAGCCGGCGTTGCCGTAGGTGGCAAAGCCGTAGAACAGCACCCAGAAGATTTCCCAGGAGCCCATGCGGTTCTGGAAGAACTCCAGGCCCAACTCACCGATCGGGGTGAAGTAGCCGACAAAGGTGTAGCCGGTCCAGAGCGAAAAGCCAATCCAAACCAGGTGCTTGAACCACTTTTTGACCAGCTTTTCCAGCGAGAAGGGCGAGCCATCAAGCCGCATGCGGGCAGAGCGATCCCCCTCGATCTTGCGCTCGATCCACAGGAAGATCTCGGTGTAAACGGTTTGCGGGCAGGCAAAGCCGCACCAGAGCCGGCCCGCCACCGCGGTGAAAAGAAACAGCGACAGCGCGCTGATCACCAAGAGGCCGGTGAGGTAGATGAAGTCTTGCGGATAGAGAACGAGGCCGAACAGGTAAAAGCGCCGCGCGCCCAGGTCAAAAAGAACCGCCTGCCGCTCGCCCCACTGCAGCCAAGGCAAACCGTAGAACACGATCTGGGTCAGCCAGACAAAAACCCAGCGCCACTGGACAAAGCGGCCGGAGACGGCGCGCGGATAGATTTTCTGGGCCGACTCGTAGAGGGACTGGTAGCCCTCGTCACCGCCTTGGGGCACTTGCGGAAGCGGCTGCGGCTGCGGTTGAGGGTCCTGCGGAGTGATCGGGATGACTTTCACCCCCTCATGGTGCCCCGCCGCTGCGCCCGGGGGCTTGTCCTAAATCAAGCAAACCATGGCAGAGCCGCCACCCGCCAGCGCCACTCAGGGCTTGGCGACTGCCTTGTTGGATAAGCCCCAAACATAAGCGGCCAGCACATGGATCTGCGCGTCACTGAGCTTGCCGGCCTGGCCCGGCATCACGCTGACCTTGCCGTTGTTGACCATATTGATGATGGCCTGTTCGCCAAAGCCATGCAGCCAGATGTCGTCGCTCAGGTTGGGGGCGCCCAGGGCCTGGTTGCCCTTGCCGCCGACACCGTGGCAGGCGGCGCAGACGCCGAACTTGGACTTGCCCAACTGGGCCCGCAACGAGTCGTGCGGGGCGCCGGAGAGACTGAGGACATAGTTCGCCACGTTCTTCACGTCCTCGGGGCTGCCCACGGCGGCGGCCATGGCCGGCATGTTGCCGCTGCGGCCCTGGGTGAGGGTTTCAACGATCTTCTGGGGCGTGCCGCCATGGAGCCAGTCTCCATCGGTCAGGTTGGGGAAGCCCTTGAAGCCGCGGGCGTCGGAGCCGTGGCACTGCGCGCAGTTGTTCATGAACAGGTGTTCGCCGACGGCATAGGCCTGCGCATTGCCAGCCAGCTCCTGGGCAGGCTTGCCGCTGAAATGGGCGTACAGCGGCGCCAGTTCCTGGTTGGCGTCTGCAACTTCCTCCTTGTAGTCACCGGCAGAAGTCCAGCCAAGCTGGCCTGGGTAGGCGCCCAGCCCCGGAAAGGCCACCAGATACAAAAGAGAGAAGACGATGGTGAGGACGAACAACCACATCCACCACTGCGGCAGCGGGTTGTTCATCTCACGCAGGTCTTCGTCCCAGATATGACCCGTGGTGTTGTCGCTGCCGGCGGCGACCTTTTTGCGCGCGGTCACCCACAGCAGCGCCAAGCAGGCAAGGATGCCCACCAGGGTGATGCCGGCCACGAAGATCGACCAGAAGTTGCTCGTGAAGTCGCTCATGGTGTGGCGTTCTCAGTCTTGTTGAAAGGGAATCGCGGCGGCCTCGCCCCAGGCGGCGCGGTTGCGTCGGGACCAGGCCCAGGCCACGATGGCAATGAACGTGATCAGGGAGACCAGCGTGGCCCCAATGCGCAGGAGGGTGATGTCCATGAAGCGGCCCCCTTACTTGAACGCCAGGCCCAAGCCCTGGAGGTAGGCCACCAAGGCGTCCATCTCGGTCTTGTCCTTGAGCGCCTCGGGCGACCGGGCAATTTGCGCGTCGGTGTAGGGCACGCCGACGGTGCGCAGCGCCCTCATGCGCGCCTCAATCGTCGAGGCATCGGCAGGGCTCTGGTCCAGCCAGGCGTAGGCCGGCATGTTGGACTCGGGCACCACATCACGCGGGTTGATCAGGTGGATGCGGTGCCACTCGTCGCTGTACTTGCCGCCCACCCGGTGCAGGTCTGGGCCGGTTCGCTTGGAGCCCCACTGGAAGGGATGGTCGTAGACGAATTCGCCAGCCACCGAGTAGTGACCGTAGCGCAGCGTCTCGGCGCGCAAGGGGCGGATCATCTGCGAGTGGCAGTTGTAGCAGCCCTCGCGCAGGTAGATGTCGCGGCCCGCCAGTTGCAGCGGCTCGTAGGGCTGAATGCCCCGTACCGCCTCGGTGGTGGACTTCTGGAAGAACAGCGGAACGATCTCCACCAGACCGCCGATGGCAACCACCAGCAAAATGAGAGCGATCATCAGGAAGTTGCTGGTTTCGATCTTCTCGTGCGAGAAACCGGCTTTGGAGGGGGTATTGCTCATATCGAGTCCTTGCGGGTTCAGGCGTGGGCCGCATCGGGGGGTGCATCTGGGGCCGCACCTGCTACTGGCATCGGGGCCGGGATCAGCGCTGCCACCGCGCGGCCACGGCCCATGGTCATCCAGACGTTCCAGGCCATGACCAGCATGCCGACCAAATACAGCAGGCCACCGGTGACCCGGATCACGTAGAAGGGATAGGTTGCCTTCACCGACTCGACAAAGGTGTAGGTCAGGGTGCCATCGGCGTTGATCGCGCGCCACATCAGGCCCTGCATCACCCCGGCGATCCACATGGCGGCGATGTACAGCACGATGCCGACGGTAGAAATCCAGAAGTGCAGCTCGATCGCGGGAATGCTGTGCATCTTCTTCTGGCCATACAGGCGCGGAATCAGGTAGTACAGCGACCCCATGGAAATCAGGCCGACCCAGCCCAGGGCGCCGGAGTGCACATGGCCCACCGTCCAGTCGGTGTAGTGCGAGAGCGCGTTGACGGTCTTGATGGCCATCATCGGGCCCTCGAAGGTGCTCATGCCGTAGAACGACAGGGACACGATGAGAAAGCGCAGCACCGGGTCGTCTCGCAGCTTGTGCCAGGCGCCCGAGAGGGTCATCACGCCATTGATCATGCCGCCCCAGGAGGGCGCCAGCAGGATCAGGGAGAACAGCATGCCCAAAGACTGCGCCCAATCGGGCAGCGCGGTGTAGTGCAGGTGGTGCGGGCCCGCCCACATGTAGGTGAAGATCAGCGCCCAGAAGTGGACGATGGACAGGCGGTAGCTGTACACCGGGCGCTCGGCCTGCTTGGGGACGAAGTAATACATCATGCCCAGGAAGCCGGCGGTGAGGAAAAAGCCCACCGCGTTATGGCCGTACCACCACTGGATCATCGCGTCTTGCACACCGGCGTAGGCCGAGTAGGACTTGAGAAAGCCGGCCGGGATGGCCGCGCTGTTCACCAGGTGCAGCAGGGCCACCGCGATGATGAAGGCACCATAGAACCAATTGGCCACGTAGATGTGGCGCACCTTGCGGGTGCCGAGGGTGCCGAAGAACACGACCGCGTAGGAGACCCATACCAACGTGATCAGGATGTCGATCGGCCACTCGAGCTCGGCGTACTCCTTGCCGCTGGTGTACCCCAGAGGCAGGGTGATGGCCGCGGCGAGGATGACCGCCTGCCAGCCCCAGAAGGTGAAGGCGGCGAGCCTGGGCGCAAACAAGGGCACCTGCGAGGTGCGCTGCACCACCCAATAGCTGGTGGCAAACAGCGTGCAGCCGCCAAAGGCGAAGATCACCGCGTTGGTGTGCAGCGGCCGCAGGCGCCCATAGGACAGCCAGGGGATGCCGAAGTTCAGCTCCGGCCAGGCCAGTTGGGCGGCAATGATCACGCCGACCCCCATGCCGACCACGCCCCAGACGACGGCCATCAGTGAAAACAGGCGGACAGCCGTGTCGTGATAGCGAACTGCGGGGGCGAGGGATTCCGTTGTCATGCGAATGCACCGTGTGAAGCAACACGGCCAGTGTCATTCGCGAGCCCATCCGGGCTCTTGATGGATGTCAATCGTGGTGAAGAATGCGCTCGCCCTCGGCGTCGAGCGACTCGAACTGCCCACGCCAGACGGCCCAGGCCAGGCCCGCCACAATCGCCAGCGCGAGGACCACGGACAGGGGAATCAGCAGGTACAAAATATCCATGAGGCGTCTTTCAGTGACCCGGCCCGCGAGCCCGGCGCGCCAAGGTCGCCGAATGGGCCACCACCAGAAGCGAACTGGCCGCCATACCCAGGCCGGCCAGCCAGGCGGGCATGAGACCCGCCACCGCCAGGGGCACCGCGGCGGCGTTGTAAGTGGCGGCCCAGGCCAGGTTGCGACGAACCACTTGCTGGGTGCGCCGGGCCAGTGCCAGCAGGTCCGCCACGGGCATGAGCCGGCCCCCCTGCACCACCACATCGGCATGGGCCTGGGCCAGGGGCAGACCCTCGCCCATGGCCACCGACAGGTCGGCCAGGGCCAGCACCGGGCCATCGTTCATGCCGTCACCCACCATGGCCACCTTTCGGCCCTGCTGCTGCAGGGCCCGCACTTCGGCCATCTTGTCCTCGGGCGTGCAGCCGCCGCGCCAGTGGGAGATACCGGCACGCTCGGCCAGGCGGGCCACCGCCGAGGGCCTGTCGCCGGATAGCAGACGCAGATCCAGCCCTGTTGCGCGCAAACGCTCGAGCGTCTGCACCGCGTCGGGCCGCAAGGTCTCCTCAAGGTCAAAGCGGGCCAGCCAACCGCGCTCGTCGGCCAGGTGCACCTGCGGGTGGTCCGATTCGGCGTCGGGCAGGGCCGGCGCCCAGCAGAAGGCTGCGGAACCCAGGCGAAGTTTCCGACCGGCCACCTGGCCCTCGACGCCCTGGCCGGGATACTCGGTGAGGTGATCGGCGGTGGGGGTTGCGATCAAAGTTGCGATGCGATCTGCACGGGGGTCTGCAAGGCGATCTGCGGTGGGATCGGTATCGCGCGCGCCGGGTGATGTGCTCGGATCGACCCAGACATTGCCGCACTCGCTGGCCGCCCGGTCTGCGAGGGCCCGCGAGGCCGGGTGCAGCGAGCCCGCGGCCAGGGGCGCGGCCAGGGCCAGCGCCTGCTCGGGCGACACGCCCTCGCGGCAGCAGATCGCGGCTACGGTCATGCGGTCCTGGGTCAGCGTGCCGGTCTTGTCGAACACCAAGGTGTCCACAGCCGCGCCGGCCTCCAGCGCCTGCAACTGACGCACCAGCACGCCACGCCGGGCCAGTGCACCGGCGGCAGCCAGCGTGGCCGCCGGCGTGGCCAGCGAAAGCGCGCAGGGGCAGGTGACCACCAGCACCGCCACCGCCACCGACAGCGCATGGGCCGGCCCGGCCGACCACCACCAGGCAGCGGCGCCTGCCGCTGCGAGCATCACACAGAGCAAAAAGGGCGCGGCGATGCGGTCGGCCAGGCGGGCCAGACGGGGCTTGTCCACCGAGGCGCGCTCCATCAGGGCGACGATGGTCGCGTGCCGGGTGTCGGCGCCCAGTCGCTCCACCCGCATGTCGACCGCCGATTCCAGGTTGTGGCTGCCAGCCACCAACGCGTCGCCGGGACCGCGCCGCTGGGGCGCAGACTCGCCGGTGAGCAGGGCCTCGTCGAAGCGGCTCTCGCCGCACTCGATGCGGCCGTCGGCTGGCACGGCCTCGCCGGGCAGCACCCGCACCCGGTCGCCCACTGCCAGGCGGCGGACCGGCACCCGCACCCAGTCGCCCAGCGCGGCGGCGGGCCTGCCCGGGCCGAATGAATCACCTGGCGTGACACCAGGCGCGGAGCCCGGCACGGACCTAGGTGCACAGTCAGCCACAGCAGCACCCGCTGCCTGCCAGCGCAGCACGCTGGCAGGCAGCGCCCGGGCCAATGCCTCCAACGCACCGGCGGTACGGTCTCGCAGACGTGCTTCGAGGAGTCGCCCCGAGAGCAGGAAGAAGACGAACATGGTGACCGAGTCGTACCAGACCTCACGGCCCCAGGGACCTGTGGGCTCAAAGGTGGCGGCGGTGCTGGCCAAAAAGGCAATGATCAGGCCCAGCGCCACTGGCACGTCCATGCCCACGCGCCGGTGCATCAGGTCGCGCCACGCCTGACTGAAGAAGGGGCCGCAAGAGAACAGCATGACCGGCACGGTCATCATCCAGGCGCCCCACCGCAGCAAGGCCTCTTGGTCGGGCGGGATCTCGCCAGGGCCGGCGATGTACAGGGGGTAGGCGTACATCATGGCCTGCATCATCCCGAAGCCAGCCACCAGCCACCGCCAGAGGAGCTTGCGCTGCGCACGCCGCCGCGGCTCGGCGTCGAGCAGGTCGCCAGCCGGCAGCGCAGCGTAGCCTGCGCGGCGCAGGGCAGCCAGCCAGTCAGATGGTCGGGCGGCGGCCGCGTCGTCCGCCCACCACTCGATGCGGGCGGTGGCGGCACCGCCGTTGACCTGCACCGAGGCCACGCCGGGCAGCGCTTGCAGGGCCTCCTCTACCACCAGTGTGCAAGCGGCGCAGTGCATGCCCTCGATGGCGAGGTAACACTCCCACAACCCCTCCCCTTCCCGGCCTGGCACCGGGCGCCCGAAGGCTGCCCACTCCGCCGGGTCATCGAGGACCGCAACGGTCGGCCCTGCCCTGAGTATGTCTAAGGGCGGCGCCGCGGCCTGCTCGGAGGCCTCGGAGGCGGGGACCGCAGAGCTGCTGGCGTCAGGCATGGATGGCGAGGTTACCGCCAAGGAGTTGCCATCACTTGATATTCATCAGCCCGCAGGCCGGTCGTTGCGGCACAGAATGAAAGCGTCTTTTTTTTCCTGCTCCAGGGAGTTCACCATGAAGATCATTCTGGCCGCCGACGGCAGCAAGTTCACCAAGAAGGCGCTGGCCTTTCTCGTCACACATGAGAGCTTGGCGGGACCGAACGACGAGGTGATCGTGGTCCACGCCCAGCCGATCCTGCCACCCCGGGTGCGCGCTGCGGTCGGCGCGACGGTAGTCCGCGACTATCTGGCGGACGAGGCGGAGAAGGTGCTCGCACCCATCCGTAAGTTCCTCGACCGGCACGACATCCATTACCGCTGCGAGTGGTCGGTAGCCCCGGCCCACGAGCTCGTGCTTCGAACCGCCAAAAAAGCCAAGGCTCACCTCATCGTCATGGGTACCCACGGTCATGGCGTCTTGGGCAGGGCCCTGATGGGCAGCGTCGCGCTGAAGGTGTTGACCGAGGCCGATGTGCCGGTGATGCTGGTCAAGTAAACCGCGGCGGTCTTCAGGTCCCGGGGCGCACCAGGCCCGTGGCCGCGCGGGCCAGGTCGGTGATGTGGTCCCAGGCGCCGGTCGTGACCGCCTCGGCCGGCGTGAGCCAGGAGCCACCCACGCAGGCGACGTTAGGCAGCGCCAGAAACTCCTGCGCATTCACAGGCGACACACCGCCTGTGGGGCAGAACTTCGCCTCGGCAAACGGGCCCGCCCAGGCCTTGAGCATGGCCGTTCCGCCCGCCTGAAGTGCGGGGAAAAACTTCAGGGCATCATGGCCCTCGTCCTGCGCCATCATGATCTCGCTGCCAGTGGCCACGCCCGGTAGCAGTGGCAGCCCGAGGTCGCGGCAGGCCCGGCTCAGGGCCACGGTAAAGCCCGGGCTGACCGCAAACCGGGCACCGGCTTGCGCGGCGGCCTTGGCGTTTTCGGCGCTGCGCACCGTCCCCGCCCCCACTACCGCCTCAGGCACCTCCTGCGCAATGGCGCGGATGGCCTCCAGCGCCACCGGGGTGCGCAGCGTCACTTCCAGCATGCGGATGCCGCCGGCCACCAGCGCGCGCGCCAAAGGTACGGCCTGGGCTGCGTCTTGCACCACGATCACCGGAATGACCGGCGCGTCGCGCATCACGTCGAGGGCGGTGAGCGTGACAGGCAGCGGTTTCAAAGCCATGTGCAGGCTCCTTCTTCGGCGGTGAGGGCGTGGCGCCGGAAACTGGCGAACAGGTTGCGGCCCAGGCCCAGTTGGTTGGCCGCCTCCTGCGCGGGCGCGAGGGTGGCGGGCGCTCGCGCATCCCACTCGGCCTCGGGCACGAGCGCCTGCAAGGTGCCAGCCACGCCGTCCACGCGCACCCGGTCGCCATCGTGCAAGCGGGCCAGCGGGCCACCGGCATGGGCCTCAGGCGAGACATGAATGGCCGCAGGCACCGTGCCGGAGGCGCCGCTCATGCGGCCGTCGGTCACCAGCGCCACCCGGTAGCCCTTGCCTTGCAGCACCGCGAGCGGCGGCGTGAGCTTGTGCAGTTCGGGCATGCCGTTGGCGCGCGGGCCCTGCCAGCGCACCACGCAGACCAGGCCGCCGGGGTGACCGGCTACCGCGGCGGCGTTGGCCTGACAGGCGCGCTCGAGCTCGCCGCTGCCAAAGGCGGCCAGCAGCGCCTCCTGGCTGTCGAACACCCGGGCGGGTGCCTCGATGACCTGGCTGTCATCGGGTACCGCCGACACCTTGATGACCGCGCGCCCCAGGTTGCCCACGAGAAGCTTGAGCCCGCCGCTGGGCGAGAAGGGGGCCGAGGACGGGCGCAGGACTGAAGCGTCGCCACTGGCGCCAATGTCTTGCCAATGCAGGGGGCGGGTGGCTTCGGCGCCCGGGCTGGGCGCTTGCGGAATGCGGGTGTAGGCGCGCAGGCCTTCGGCGTGCACCGTGGCGACATCGGCATGCATGAGGCCCGCGTCCATCAACTCGCGGATCACGTAGCCCGGGCCGCCAGCGGCCTGGAACTGGTTCACGTCGGCCTGGCCGTTGGGGTAGACCCGCGCGAGGAGCGGCGCCACCGCGGACAGGCGGGCAAAGTCGTCCCAGTCGATGACCAAGCCCGCCGAGCGCGCCACCGCCACCCAGTGAATCAGGTGGTTGGTGGAGCCGCCGGTGGCCAGCAAGGCCAGCATGGCGTTGACGATGCTGCGCTCGTCCACCATACGCCCGATGGGCGTGAAGCGCGGCCCCCCATGCAGGTTGGCCAGCACCGTGCGCACGGCCTCGCGCGTGAGCTGCTCGCGCAGCAGGTCGCCCGGCGGGATGAAGGCGGCGCCTGGCACATGCAGGCCCATCGCCTCCATCAGCATCTGGTTGCTGTTGGCGGTGCCATAGAAAGTGCAGGTGCCCTGGCCGTGGTAGGCCTTCTGCTCGGCCTCGAGCAAAGCCGGGCGCCCCACCTCACCGCGCGCGGCCTGCTCGCGCACCTTGGCTTTTTCGCTGTTGGAGAGGCCGGACGACATGGGCCCTGCGGGCACGAAGACCACCGGCAGGTGGCCGAAGTGCAACGCGCCGATCAACAGGCCCGGCACGATCTTGTCGCAGATGCCCAGCATGAGCGCCGCGTCGAACACATCATGGGTGAGCCCGATGGCCGTGCCCTGGGCGATGACATCGCGGGAGAACAGGGACAGCTCCATCCCCGGCATGCCTTGGGTCACGCCATCACACATGGCGGGCACACCGCCGGCGACCTGGGCGGTAGCGCCCTGGCGACGGGCCTCGTCCTTGATGATGGCCGGGTAGCCCGCGTAGGGCGCGTGGGCCGAGAGCATGTCGTTGTAGGCGCTCACGATGCCGATGTTGGGCGCGCGCTCGGCCACCACCTTGAGCTTGTCATTCGACGGCAAGGCGGCAAAGGCGTGGGCCACGTTGGCACAGCCCAGGCGATCGGCGCCACGCGGACGACCTGCCAAGAGGTCAATTTGCTGCAGATAAGCCGCACGCGAGTCGCGGCTTCGCTGGCGAATACGGTCGGTGACTTCAGCAACCACAGGATGGAGGGACATCGGCTTGCGGCCAGCTCCTGAGCGGGGCCGACTTCTCAGAAAGGATCCGGGCATCGTACCCCTAGGAATCTCACTGGGTCGGGCCGCAGTTACGAACGGGTTACGAACCCGTGACCGGCGCCGGGCCCGCCACCGGTGCCACAATCTTTGGCTATGAGCACCACATCCTCTTCAATCGCCGACCTGCGCAAAAGCTACGAGCGTGCAGAGCTGAGCGAGGACGCCAGCCAGGCGGACCCGCTACGCCAGTTCGATCAGTGGCTCACCGAGGCCATCGCCGCCGAGGTGCCAGAACCCAACGCGATGACCCTGGCCACCGTGGGCAGCGACCTCAGGCCGAGCACCCGCGTCGTACTCGTCAAGGGCTACGACGCGCGCGGCATCGTCTGGTACACCAATTACGACAGCCGCAAGGGCCGGCAACTGGCCGGCAACCCCTTTGCCGCCTTGCAGTTTCACTGGGTCGAGCTCGAGCGCGTCGTGCGCATCGAGGGCCGGGTGGAAAAGATCAGCGACGAAGACAGCGACGCCTACTTCCACAGCCGCCCGCTCGACTCGCGCATCGGCGCCTGGGCCAGTCCGCAGAGTCAGGTGATCTCGGGCCGCTCGGTGCTGATGGCCAACGCCGCCAAGTACGGCGCGCAGTTCCTTCTGCAACCGCCGCGTCCACCACACTGGGGTGGCTACCGCCTGATGCCCGAGCGCTGGGAGTTCTGGCAGGGCCGCCGGAGCCGGCTACATGACCGGCTGCAGTACACACGCGAAACAGGTGCCACTGAGGGCTGGCGGCGCGACCGGCTGGCGCCTTGAATTTCTGCCATTGCAGCCACCCCTCCCAGGGGCGATCACACGGCTGAGGCAATCGTTGACGGTCTGAACCGAGCCACCTAGAATCCTCTCCAACACGGCCCCTCTCGGTGACCCTGCCTCGGCAGGGAAGCCGCTGAGGGGTTTTTTATTGGGCACTTTCACCAATCGCTTTCCCAGCCAAGGGAAGCGCCCAAGCCCGACAGGTTGATACCCAGGTGAGACAAGTCCGGGAAACCCAGCAAATGTGACTTTATCCGCGCGGACCATCCAGAACGGGGATTGATGACAGCCAGCAGGTGCCGTGCGATCTTCAGCAACACGAAACACCGTGCGCGCGAATGCGGGTCGGATTCGAGCGGCGTCACCCACGGCACCTCTGCGGCTGGTGGCAACCGGGGCTGATCAACGATGTTGCGGTTCCATAAACGACCGTGGTGGGCGCAGACATTACGCAGGTAGTTGAGGCTGCGCAACCACGTGGCGAACACACGCCCGTTACTAACACCGTATTGACTGGCAATCGCATCCTGCTCAGCCTCTCGCATTCCGCCAAACAGAGTCGAGAGCGTTCCAAAGTCCCACACCTCACAGGAGACCCAAATTGCTAAGGGCAGGCCGTACTTGGCTCGGTTGTGTCGAACAAACTCTTCTCTGGATCGCCCGATCAGCTGGGCATGTTTGGCCAGCCAGTCAAGGTGTCGCGTGAGACCGGTTTTCTGATCCAGCTTGACGCTGAAATCCTCATGGAAAAGATCCGTCCGAAGGTAAGCAAATCGATCCAGAGCGCCGAGCGTGTGCGACACATCCGCGCGCACTGCGACCTCGAGACGCTCCAGTGCGTCCATCACCAGCAGGCGCAACTGCTTGTCAAAGACATACAGGTCCACCGCGTCTTGAAATGTCGCTCCGTCGCGGAAGCTGTCCAGCGCAATCCGTTCCTCCCGAAATTTCTCTGGCTTTCGGCCTAGCGCGTCCAACAGGCACACCGGCCCACTGCGCTCCCGGAACGGAAACCAGTAGCCACTGAGGCGGTAGTAGCCGATGCGCTCCAAGTGGTCTAGCGCTCTGTCCCGGTCAGTCACGATCATCCCTCGCGCGATGAGCTGGTCGAGTTGATCGGCGTAGCTTTTCCAGGTTTTGGCGTACCGCACGGTGTCCCCCTTGAGCAAAAGGCGGCAGCCTTCCGGGCAGTTTGGAGAGAGACCTCTGCCAGGCTCTTCCTATCGGATCCGCTGCAGCGAGGGCATGCTCGCATGGCCGATGGGGCAAAGGGCCGGAGGCGGCCCCTGGATCCTCCGTTGTCGCTGACGGCGCTCAGAGCCCTCGCACCAGCACCATCGCCACCGGAACCGTGACCAGCCCCAGCAACGTAGACAGTCCCACCGTGGTGGTGACCGTGTCCTCGGCCACCCGATAGCGCTGCGAGAAGAGGAAGGAGTTGGCGCCCGCTGGCAGGGCGGCGACTGTCACCACCACCCAAAGCGGTAGGCCCGACAGGCCCAGCGCCCAGCCGCCGCCAGCGACGAGGAGCGGCAGCGCGAAATTCTTGGCCGCAATCAGGGTGAGTGCGCTGCGCAGGTGCTCGCCGATCCGCACACCCGCCAGGGTCACACCCACCAGCAATAGCGCCATCGGCCCCATCGCCCCGCCCAGCATGGCGAGGGGCTTGTCAACCATTTCGGGCAGGGTCCAGCCGGTCTGGCCGAAGGCCATGCCAGCCAGGATGGGAAGCGGCACCGGGTGCAAAACCGACTTGCGCAGCGCGTCCCACACCGAGCGCCAGAGCGTCTGGCCATTGCCGCCAGCTTGGGCCTGCCGTGCCTCGCGCTGGATGGACAGCTCCATCACCAGGGTGGCGCAAGTGAGCAGGCTGACGGTGTGCACCGTGTACAAAGTGAAAAGAGTGATCAGGCCCTGCTCGCCATAGGCCAGGCCAATTAGCGGAATGCCGATCATGATCGTGTTGGAAAACGTTGCCGCCATCGCCAGCACACTGGCGCGCTGGTTGAAGCCGCAGACCAGTAGCGTGCCAACGAAGATCACGCCAAGGCCGACGAAGTAGGCGCCTACGGGTGTGAAGTCCAGGTCCTGCGGATGCACCCGGCTCATGGTGCGAAACAGAAGCGCCGGAGTCAGCAGGTTGAACACCAGCGTGGACAGGTCGCGAACGGCGGCAGGCCCCACCCAGTGCAGTCGGCCCACCACCACCCCGGTGGCGATCAGAAAGACAACCGGCAGCAGGGAGTCCAGTGCGCCGCCGCTCAAGCGCCGGCTCCCTTGACCAGAGACGCGAAGGTCTTGCGGAACTTGCTGACCTTGGGCGCGGCCACCGCCAGGCAGTAGCCCTGGGTCGGGTTGCGCGCGAAAAAGTCCTGGTGGTAGTCCTCGGCGGGCCAGTAGTCCGCCAGCGCCAGCACCTCGGTGACGATGGGCGCGCCGAAGACCTTGTCCTGACTCATCTCGCGGATCAGATCGTCGGCCACCGCCTTCTGCGCCGGGGTGCTGAAGTAGATGCCGCTGCGGTACTGCGTGCCCACGTCGTGACCCTGGCGGTTGAGCTGGGTCGGGTCGTGGATCAGGAAGAAGATTTCGAGCAACTGGCGCAGGCTCACTTGGGCCGGGTCGTAGGTCAGGCGCACCACCTCGCAGCATCCGGTGAGGCCGGAGCAGACCGCGTCGTAGCTGGGGCGCTCAGCCTGCCCGTTGCTGTAGCCGGACTCCACGTCCAGCACGCCACGCACTTGGACGTAGACCGCCTCGGTGCACCAGAAACAACCGCCGCCCAGAACGATGACTTCAGAAGAGGAATTCATACCGGGACTGTAGCCGCTGCGCGGGACAACCCGGGAGTCATGCGCGCCATCCCTCCCATCCCTCCGTTCCCGGCCAACCGGCCCGATACCATCGCACCACCATGGAATTCGGCTTCATCAAGCCCGTGCTGACCGTATTGGTCCTGCCGCCCTCCGGCCCGGTGCTGCTGGCGCTCGCCCTGCTGCTGCTGGCCAGGCGCTCGCGGGCGGCGAGGTGGATCGCCGGCCTTGCACTGGCCAGCCTGTGGCTTGTGAGCACACCGACGGGGTCGATCTGGCTGGCGCGCACGCTGCTGCCCCTGCCCCCGGCGATCGACCTGCCGGCCCTGCGCCAAGCCGGCGTTCAGGCGGTGGTCGTGCTGGGCGGGGGCGTGATGCCCGAGGCGCCCGAGTACGGCAGCCCGCAGCCGTCGGGGGCCACGCTGGGCCGGCTGCGTTACGGTGTGCGGCTGGCCCGCGCCGCTCAGCTGCCACTGGGCATTGCCGGCGGGACGGGCTGGGCCGGTCGCGGTCAGGTCACCGAGGCGCAGGTGGCGGCCACGGTGGCGCGCGACGAATTGGGGCTGGCGCCGCGCTGGACAGACGACCGCTCGCGCGACACCGCCGAAAACGCCGCCGTGATGGCCGCCCTCCTGGCCCGGGACGGCGTGCGCCGGATCGCCCTGGTGTCTGACAGCTGGCACCTGCCCAGGGCGACGATGGAGTTTCGGGCGGCCGGCCTGGAGGTGCTGCCAGCGCCGACCCGCCTGCCGCTGCCCGCTGTCGCGCCATGGATGGGGGCACTTCCCTCTCCGTCGGGCCTGGAGCGCAGCCACTATGTCTTGCGTGAGTGGCTCGCCCTGCAGGTCGCGGCATGGCGCCAGTGGATCAGGCGCTAGGGCTTTACCGGAACTTCGCTTGGCTGGGCTATGCTTGGGCCAGCCCATAACTAACCAGTCAGTCATTAGACCCCCCCCCCAGGCCATCCCTGCCCATGCGGCCGGCCTGGCCTCCCCATGAGCGAAGACACTCCGATCAAGCGCGAGCGCCGCAAGCAGGCCCGTCCCGGCGAGTTGCTGGAGGCGGCCCTGTCGCTCTTCGTCGAAAAGGGCTTCGCCGGCACCCGGGTGGAGGAAGTGGCGGCGCGGGCCGGCGTTTCAAAGGGCACGCTGTTCCTTTACTACGCGAGCAAGGAAGACCTGTTCAAGGCGGTGGTCCACGAGACCCTGGCCGGGCGCTTCGTCGAGTGGAACGAGGAGTTCGATCGCTTCGTGGGAAGCACAGCCGACATGCTTCGCTATTGTCTGAACAGCTGGTGGGAGCGGGTCGGTGCGACCCAGGCCTCGGGCATCACCAAGCTGATGTTTAGCGAGGCCCGGAACTTTCCAGACCTGGCGGCCTACTACCAGGAGCAGGTGATCCTGCCGGGGACACTGCTCATACGGCGCATTCTCCAGCGCGGCGTCGACCGCGGCGAGTTCGCCATTCCCGACCTGGACTACGCAGTCTTTAGCGTCATCGCTCCCATGATCCATTTGCAGATGAACCAGCACTCGTTCGGCGCCTGTGTACCGGCAGCCTTCGCCATCGATCCCGGGCGCTACATCGCCGCCCAGGCCGAGATCCTGCTCAAGGGCCTGTTGCAGCGGCCTGGGCAGCCCTTGTCCGGGGGGCAGGCATGACGCGGCGCACCCTCGCCCTCGCCGTTCTGGCGACGCTGGTGCTGGCAGCAGCAGCCGGCGGCTGGCACTACCTGGGCGGACGCAAGGCGGCCACAGCAGGCCCGGGGTCAACATCAGCAAAAGCAGCGGCCTCGGCACCGGTCGAGGCCGTGGTCGAGCTCGCAGAGACCGATCTGGTCCGCGCCCGAAGCCTCGAACTCACACAGGGCATCGCCATCACTGGCAGCCTGCGGGCGGTCCACTCGGCAGTGGTCAAGGCGAGGGTGGCGGGGGAGCTGCAAGGCCTGGTGGTGCGTGAGGGCGACAGCGTGCGCCAGGGGCAGGAGCTGGCCCGCATCGACCCGGCCGAGTACCAGGCCCGCCTGGCCCAGGCGCGCGAGCAGTCCGATGCGGCCCGCACCCAGATTGACATCGCCCAACGCCAGTTCGACAACAACAAGGCCCTGGTCGACCAGGGCTTCATCTCGCGCACTGCGCTCGAGGCCTCGGCAAGCTCACTGGCAGGCGCCCAGGCCAATTACAAGGCTGCCCTGGCGACGGTCGATGTGGCGCGCAAGACGCTGGATGACACGGTGCTGCGGGCGCCCATCGCTGGCGTGGTGGCCCAGCGCCTGGCTCAGCCCGGCGAGCGCCTGGGCGTGGACGCACGGGTGGTGGAGGTCGTCGACCCCAGCCGCCTGGAGCTTGAAGCCAGCGTGGGTGCCGCCGAGTCGGTGCAGGTGCGCGTTGGCCAGGTGGCACGCCTGTCGGTCGAAGGCTTGCCTACGCCGCTCACGGCCCGGGTGGTGCGGATCAACCCCGCCGCCCAGGCCGGCACCCGCAGCGTGCCGATGTACCTTTCGGTGGGAACTACGCCCGGCCTGCGCTCGGGTCTGTTCGCGCAAGGGCAGCTCCAGATCGGCCAGGTCCGCGCGGTGGCCGTGCCTCTGGGGGCGGTGCGCACCGACAAGCCTCAGCCCTATGTGCAGGTGCTCGAGGCCGGGCGAGTTGCTCACAGGCTGGTCACCCTGGGCGCACGCGGTGAGGCGGCAGGCTTGGAGGTGGTGGCCGTCAACGGCGTGGCCGAAGACGCCCAGGTGCTCCTGGGTCATGTCGGCGCCCTGCGCGAGGGCGTGGCCACGCGACTGACGCGGTCCATGGCAGCGGGGACGGCGCCCGCCTCCGGGTCCGCACCCGCAGGCGGAATATCTGCCGGCGCTGCATCTGCTGGCGCGACATCCGCCAGCACCGCATCCGCCGCTCGCGGCGCCCCCTGACCCGAGACTCGCCCCATGTGGTTCACCCGCGTCAGTCTGCGCAACCCGGTCTTCGCCGTCATGCTGATGGCCGCCCTGGTCGTGCTGGGACTGTATTCGCTCCAGCGCCTCAAGGTTGACCAGTTCCCGAGCATCGACTTCCCGGTGGTGGTGGTTTCCACCGAATACCCGGGCGCTGCACCCGAGATCGTCGAGACCGAGGTGAGCAGGAAGATCGAGGAGGCGGTCAACTCCATCTCCGGCATCAACGGCCTGACCTCCCGCAGTTACGAGGGGCAGTCGGTGGTGGTGGTCGAGTTCCAGTTACACATCGACGGCCGCAAAGCGGCCGAGGACGTGCGCGAAAGGATCGCCTCGATCCGCTCCGGGCTGCGCGCCGAGGTCAAGGAACCACGGGTGCTGCGCTACGACCCCACCAGCAAAGCGGTGTGGTCGGTGGCTGTGCTGCCCACAGGCGATGCCAGCACCCCCGGCGCCAAGTCGCTGTCCGCGGTCGAATTGACCAACTGGACTGACCGGGTACTCAAAAAACGCCTGGAGAACGTGCGCGGCGTGGGCTCTGTGACGGTGGTGGGCGGCACCCGGCGCGAGATCAACCTCTACCTCAACCCGCAGGCGATGGAGTCGCTGGGCATCAGCGCCGACCAGATAGCGGCTGCGGTGCGCAGCGAGAACCAGGAGTTGCCGGTGGGCGCGGTGCGCGCCCTGGACCGCGAGCGGGTGGTGCAGATCGACGCCCGGGTCGAGAGGCCGGAGGACTTCGGCCGCCTGATCGTGGCCCGGCGCAATGGCACGCCTATTCGGCTTGACCAGGTGGCGCGGGTGGCCGACGGCGCCCAGGAGGTGGAGAACCTGGCTCTCTACAACGGACAGCGCACCCTGCTGCTGACGGTGCAGAAGTCGCAGGACGAGAACACCATCCAGGTGGTCGACGGCCTCAACGCCATGCTGACCACCATGGCCAGCGAGCTGCCACCGGGCCTGCGGCTCGAGCCGATCATCGACA
>JAURKV010000262.1 GCA_030831585.1 Ramlibacter sp.
AGGTGTTGGAGGAGCGCAGCCTGGTCCAGCGCGACGGCCAGCGGTTGCAGACCTTGCGGCGCGAACGGGTGAGCGCGGTGGCGGCACCGGGGTCCTGAGGTCGGCCCAGCGCGCACTTGCGCCACCATAGAAAAGGCGCCGCAAGTGCGCCGCCGGGGATCGGCCTTGGCATATGCTCCAGCCAGGGAACCAAACCGTGTGCAATCCCTACAATGACTTTGACTCATGAGCACACTCCTCGTCCTGCTGCCCACCGGCCCGGTTTCGGGGGCGCTGGAATTCACCTACATCGTCTCGCCTGACGGCCGCAGCTTGGCCACATCGGGACGCGGCCCCGCGACGCTGCTGCCGCAGGTGGGCGGTCCGGGCGGCGAGGTGGTCGGCGTGGTGCCAGCCGAGGCTCTGTCCTGGCACCGGATCGACTGGCCGCGCGGTGTCGCCGCCGGCACGCCACGCCTGCGGGCGGCGCTCGAGGGCTTGCTCGAGGAGCAACTGCTCGACGACCCTGATGCGCTGCATTTCGCGGTAGAACCCGGCGCCCGCCCGGGCGCGCCGGCCTGGGTGGCCGTGTGCGACAGGGCCTGGATCAAGTCAGTCCTGCACATCCTAGAGGCCGCCGGCCGGGCGCCGCACCGGTTGGTCCCCGAGGTGGCGCCCGGGTCGCCACCCTTGCTACTGGCGGTTCAGGGGCCCGAGCCGGGGGGCGCAGATACCCGCCCCTGGCTGATTGCCCGGGGTACGAGCGGGCTGGTACGCCTCCCACTGGAGGCCCCTGCGCTCGAGCTCCTGCCGCAGCTCGACGAAGACACCTTGCTGCTTGCCGAGCCTGCGGTCAGCGCCCAGGCGGAGGCGCTACTTCAGCGCCACGCGGTCCTTCAGCCCGCCGGCCAACGCTGGCTGCAGGCGTCCCAGTCCCGCTGGGACCTGGCGCAGTTCGACCTTCTTCGCTCTGGGCGTACCCGGCTGTTGAAGGCCGTGGCCTCGGCCTTCACCCTGCTGCGATCGCCCGCCTGGCGGCCGGCGCGCTGGGCGGCAGTGGGCGTACTGCTGGCCCATTTGGTCGGGCTCAACGCCTGGGCCTGGGCCGAGCGGCGGGCGTTGGAGGCGCGCCGGGGCGCCATCCAAGACACCCTCACCCGCAACTTCCCGCAGGTCAAGGTGGTGATCGACGCGCCTCTTCAAATGGCGCGCGAGGTCGCCGCGCTGCGCCAGGCCACTGGCGCACCCGCCCCGGGCGACCTCGAGGCCTTGCTGGGCGCGCTGGCGCCGTTGGCTGGCGACCAACCCGCCCGCGAGATCCGCTACGACAACCAAAGCCTGCGGCTACGCGGACTCGGCTGGACCGCCACACAGCTGCAAGCGGCGACACCGGCGCTGCAAAGCCAGGGCATCCGGGCCACGCTCGATGGCGAGACGCTGGTGCTGCGCGCGGAGGGCACGCCATGAGCGCACCCGGGCGCAACGCAGGCAGACGCGACGCCGCCATGCCCACGGCCTGGCGAGAGCAGCTGGCCTTGCGCTGGCAGGCGCAGCCAAGACGCCAGCAGCTGCTGGTGGCCCTGGCCATCGCCCTGGTTGCAGGCGCGCTGATCTGGCGAATCGCACTCGCGCCGGCCCTCAGCCTGTGGCGCGAAGCGCCGCAGAAGGAACGGGCGCTCGACCTCGAGATGCAGACCATGCAGGCCCTCGAGAGCCAAGCGCGCATGTTGCGCCAGCTTCCGCAGGCCGGACGCGATGATGCGCGGCGCGCACTGGAAGCGAGCGTGCAACAGCAGCTGGGCGCGTCGGGCCGCCTGCAGCTCTCGGGTGACTCGGCCACGCTCACGCTCACCGGCGCACGCGGCGAGGCGCTGGCCCAGTGGCTGGCGCAGGCACGCATCGACGCCCGCACAAGACCAGTGTCAGCCCAACTGACACGCAACCCCGCCGGCCTGTGGGAGGGCACGCTCACGCTGGCCCTGCCTGCCCGCTGAACGCCCAGGCCACCCAAGCTCCGCACCATGAAGCCCGCCGCCGCACGCCAAGCCAGACGCCCAGGCCTCTCACGCCTGCGGGTCGGACGCACGGCTGCTGCGCACTCGCACGGCTTCGCCCTCGCCGGTCACGCGCCCTGGGGCTGGGCGCTGGCCGGTGCGCTCGTCGGGCTGCTGGCCACCACGATGGCCTTTGCGCCGGCGCGCTGGGCGGCCGCTGCACTCCACACCGCGACCGAGGGCCGCATCCAATTGCTCGACACACGGGGAAGCGTCTGGACGGGCTCGGCCCGGCTGGTGCTCACCGGCGGCGCAGGCAGCCAAGACACCCAGGCGCTGCCCACGCGCGTGGCATGGCGGCTGCGCCCACAGGCCACTGGCCCGGACGGTGGCCTGCCAGGCCTCTCGCTGCAACTGCAATCTGATTGCTGTACGCCGACGCCACTGGCGCTGGCCATGGCCTGGCGCCCGGGCCAGGTGGCGCTGCACCTGGCGGACACGCCCGCCTCGCAGTGGCCGGCGGGTCTGCTGGCCGGCCTGGGCACGCCCTGGAACACGCTGGACCTCGAGGGCCAACTGCGCCTGCACACCCAGGGGCTGCGCCTGGGCTGGGCCGCAGGCCGTCTGCAGGTGCAGGGCCAGGCCGACCTCGCCCTGGTGAACGCATCCTCTCGGCTGGCGACCTTGCGGCCCCTGGGCAGCTACCGGCTGCAACTGCAAGGGGGCGACATGCCGGCGCTGCGACTCGAGACGCTCGACGGCGATCTGCTCATCCAGGGCCAAGGCCAGTGGGTCGGCGCTCGTCTGCGCTTCACCGGCGACGCACAGGCAGCGCCGGGGCGCGAGGCCACGCTGGACAACCTCCTGAACATCATCGGGCGCCGCGCCGGACCGCGCGCCCTCATCACACTGGGCTGAGACACGTATGGCCACTATTCAAGCTCGCGCACCGCTGACCGCCGCAATGCCTTCAGCCTTACATCCTTTGGTGCTTGCCATCGCGCTGCTGGTGCCGCCTGCGGCATTGACACAGACCGTGGACGCCCCGACGAGGACGGCGTCGGGCGCGGCCAACCCGGCCAGCGCGTCCGCAGCGGCGGGGCCAGGCGCATCCGCCTTGGCCTCGCCGATGGCCGCGCCGCCGGTCAGCGCACCCCGACAGGCCGCTAGACCCGGAACGCCCGGGACAGCCGCGACAGCCGGTGGGCGGTCACCCGCATTGGCACTTCCCGCGCGGCCCGGCCGCAACGAGCCCATCACCCTCAATTTCGCCAATGCCGAAATCGAGGCTGTGGCCCGCACCATGGCCACGCTCATCGGCCGCAGCATCGTGGTCGACCCACGGGTGCGCGGCACGATGAACCTGGTCACCGAGCGACCGATCTCGCCCCAGGCGGCGTACGCGCAGTTCCTGGCGATGCTTCGCCTGTCCGGCTTCACCGTGGTGGATGCCGGCGGCCTGCTGAAGGTGGTGCCCGAGGCCGACGCCAAGCTTCAGGCCGGCCCGGTGTCGGTGGACCGGGCCCCGAGCGGGAACCAGATGGTCACCCAGATCTTCCGGCTCAACTACGAGTCGGCGAACAATCTGGTGCCGATCCTGCGGCCGCTGATCAGCCCCAACAACACCATCAACATCAGTCCCGGCAGCAACGCGCTGGTGATCACCGACTACGCAGACAACCTGACCCGTCTGGCCCGGATCATCGCCGCGCTCGACACGGCCAACGCTACCGATGTGGAGGCGATCCCGCTGCGCCATGCGACGGCGTCCGACCTCGCGCCGCTGGTTGCGCGTCTGGCCGAGGCCAGCGCCACGGGCCCCACCATCGGGCCGGCGGCGCCAGGCGGTGGCGAGAGCGGCCGGGTGGCTGTCGTGGCCGAGCCGCGGGCCAATGCCTTGCTGGTGCGCGCCCCCAATGCTGCACGGCTGAACCTCGTTCGCCAACTGATCGAGCGCCTGGACCAACCGGGCGCGCAAAGCCCCGGCGGCAATATTCATGTGGTCTACCTGAAGAACGCCGAGGCGACCCGCCTGGCGGTGAGCCTGCGGGCGGCGCTGGCCAGTCAGGTAGCCGCGACGGCTGCCACCGGCGCGGGCGCGCCGGGCCCTGCAGTCACTGGCGGCGGGGCATCCATGGCCAGCGCCGTGAATGCGGCCGGCCTCAGCCCGGCCACGGCAGCGATCCAGCCGGCCGCGCCGCCGAACACGGGCGGACAGATCCAGGCCGACCCGGCCACCAACGCGCTGATCATCACCGCGTCGGAGCCGCTGTACCGCCAGTTGCGCGCGGTCATCGACCAGCTCGACACCCGCCGTGCTCAGGTCTTCGTCGAGAGCCTGATCGTCGAGGTCAATACCGACCGCGCCGCCGAGCTGGGCGTGCAGTGGCAAGAGGTGATCGGCCGCGCGGGCAACAGCACCCTGGGCGTGATCGGCACCAACTTCACCGTGGGCGGCGCCAACATCTTCTCCGTGGCTGCCGGCGCCGCCACCGGTCAGACGCTCCCCTCCCCTGGCGGCAACCTGGGTGTGGTGCGCAACCTCAATGGCACCTACGCGCTCTCGGCCCTGGCCCGCTTCATCGAGACGCAAGCCGGCGGCAACGTGCTGTCCACACCGAACCTGCTGACGCTGGACAACGAGGAGGCCAAGATCGTCATCGGCCAGAACGTGCCCTTCGTGACCGGCCAGTACACCAGCAACAACACCAGCGGTGCTTCGGTCAACCCATTCCAGACCATCGAGCGCAAGGATGTGGGCCTGACCCTGCGGGTGCGGCCACAGATCAGCGAGAACGGCACGGTGAAGATGCAGATCTTCCAGGAGGTCTCGAGCGTGCAGGCGGGCAGCATCAACTCGGCCTCGGGTCTCATCACCAACAAGCGCTCGATCGAGTCGAACGTGGCGGTGGACAACGGTTCCATCGTGGTGCTCGGTGGCCTGCTGCAAGACGAATACGCAGGCAACGAGCAAAAGCTACCGGGGCTGGGCGACCTGCCCCTGATCGGGCGCCTGTTCAAAAGCGAGACTCGCAGCCGCAAGAAGACCAACCTGATGGTCTTTCTGCGCCCGGTGGTGGTGCGAGACAACGCCAGCAGCGAAAGCCTGGCGCTCGACCGCTATGACCTGATGCGGGTACAGCAGGTCAACGCGCAGCCAACCCCGAGCAGCGTCCTGCCGATCAATGCGTCGGCCGTCATGCCGCCCCTGACGCCGCAGGCCCAGCCAGCCTCTTCGTCCGCTTCGCCCTCTTCGCCATCAGCCGCCATGCCCCGCGCCCAGACGCAGCCCGCGCAGGCGGCGCCCCTGCCGACGGGCCGCCCGCTGCCGCCCGCGGGTGACCGCCAGTAAGCGCGCCTTCGTACCGAAAAAGCGTCACCCCATGGCCCGCTACCCCCTGCCCTATGCCTTCGCCCGCGGCAGCCAACTGCTGCTGGAGGACGATGGCCACTCCACCACACTGTGGTATGCAGGAGCACCGCCCGGGGCCGCCTGGGGCGAGGTGATGCGCAAGTTCCGGGTGAGCCACCTGCAAAGGCTGGACGCCGCCGCACTGGCGCAGCGCATCAGCGCGGCCTATGCCCAGGGGGAATCCAGCGCGGCCTCGGTGGTGAGCGAGGTGCAAAACGATGCCGACTTGTCGCGCATCATGCAGGAGCTGCCCGCCACGCTGGACCTGCTGGAGACAAGTGACGACGCCCCCATCATCCGCATGCTCAACGCGCTGCTGACGCAAGCCGCGCGCGACGGCGCCAGCGACATCCACATCGAGCCCTACGAGCGCCACTCCTCGGTGCGCTTCCGGGTCGACGGCACGCTGCGTGAAGTGGTCCAGCCCAACCGCGCACTGCACGCAGCCCTGATTTCGCGGCTGAAGATCATGGCTGACCTGGACATCGCCGAGAAGCGCCTGCCGCAAGACGGACGCATCAGCCTGCGCATCGGCACACGCGCGGTGGACGTACGCGTCTCCACCCTGCCCAGCGCCCATGGTGAACGGGCGGTCCTGCGGCTTTTGGATAAGAGCGAAAGCAAGCTCAGCCTGGAGTCGGTAGGCATGACCGGCGACACGCTCGAGCGCTTTCAGCGGCTGATGGGTCAGCCCCACGGGATCATTTTGGTCACTGGGCCGACCGGCTCGGGCAAGACCACCACGCTGTATGCGACCCTGTCGCGATTGGACGCGCAGACCACCAACATCATGACGGTGGAAGACCCGATCGAGTATGAGTTACCCGGCATTGGCCAGACCCAGGTCAACCCGCGTATCGAGCTCGACTTCGCCAAAGCGTTGCGCGCCATCCTGCGTCAGGACCCGGACGTGATCATGATCGGCGAAATCCGCGACCAAGAGACGGCGCAAATTGCCATCCAGGCCTCGCTCACCGGCCACCTGGTGCTGGCCACCTTGCACACCAACGACGCGGCCAGCGCGGTCACCCGTCTGACCGACATGGGGGTGGAGCCCTTTCTCCTGAGCTCCTCGCTGCTGGGTGTGCTCGCCCAGCGTTTGGTGCGCAAGCGCTGCCCCCCGTGTGCGGGCCGGGGCTGCGAAGCCTGTGGCCAGAGCGGCTACCAGGGGCGAACCGGGATCTTCGAATTGATGGTGGCAGACGACCGCTTGCGCGGACTGATCCACAGCCAGGCATCCGAAGCCAGCATTCGCGAGGCAGCCCTGGCAGGCGGCATGCGACTGATGCGGGACGACGGCGAACGCCTGGTTCAAGAGGGGCTCACCTCCCGCGAAGAGTTGGTGCGGGTCACGCGGGACTGAGCCGCGAGGATGCGCTGCGCATCGCGCTGAGGAGGCGCCACGCTGCCGGCGCCCTGCCAGCCCCAGGCTGGCGCCCAGCCGTTGCTCAGTCGGCGCTCGGTGCTTGCCGGATCCGGCGCAGGCCGATTGCGCCCGCGTAGAGCATGAGCAAGGTGCCCACACTGTCACCGACGAACATGGGAACAAAGCCATGGAAAGACGCGAGGCTGCCCTCCCGGCCCACGAAGTAAAGCGTGTGAACCAAGCTGTTGGCCACACCGCCGGCGAGGCCGAACACCAGCAGTTGCCGCCCGGTCATGCCGGCAAGGTCATGACCGATCTGCAACGCCCGCTGAACCAGGCGTGCAGCCAACAAGGAGGGCATGGACGACAGCGTGGCTAGCGCCAGCACATGGCCGGGTTGGATCGCCACCTGGTTGAAGAGGATCACCAAGGACCCCGCGAAAAGCCCCAAAACCCCGGCCCAGCCAAAGAGCAACACCGACACCATGCGAATGGCGGCCGGCAGGAAGATCCAGCTGATGTTGTCAGTGACCTTGACCCGGCTGAAAAGCCAATCGTTGAGCTCAAAAAAGAAGACATAGGCCAGCGCCGTCACGAAGGCGCCGGCCAAGGCCTCGCTGGCACTGAGCCCGCGCCCGACAAGCATGTGCTGGTTTAGCGGGGCTGGGCCTTCTGAATGCACTGGCCCAGCGCGGCGAAGTACTTCAGCGAGAGCTCAGTGGGTTGCACGTACTTGAAGCGGTTGTCTGCCTCGTCGCTCTCGACCTTGAGCATGCCCTTGGTGCGAAGCGCTTTGAGGCGGCGTTGCACGGTGGAGGGGGAAATTTCGGCCATGCCGTGCATGGCTTCGACCACCGTGATGCGCTGGTTCAGGTACCAGGACCTGGCCAAGAAGGCCAGGATGCGGTCTTCAACCGCGTCGATTTCGGGCAGGCCCGGGAGCTCCCGGCTCGCCGCCACCAGGTTAAGAAATTTAAAGTACAAATTCGACTGTTCTTTCTTGGTCGCCATGACATTCCTTCCTGAAATGAACTTCAATAGTAACGCAATGAGTCCCAAAGTGCTCAATATTTATCAATAAAGCGTTCCTCCATTCGAGGGTATCCATGGAGGGCTCGGCTGACCGAAGCAAGGAGGCGGCGCGGGTCAATCTCATCAATGAGCGGGACGGGCCCGGACACTACACTCCACCCGACTCATGGAATCCCTGCTCGTCTCCACCGGCGTTGTCGCCCTGGCCGAAATCGGCGACAAAACACAGTTGCTGGCCTTCATTCTCGCGGCCCGCTTCAAGAGGCCGCTGCCCATCATTTTGGGCATTCTGGTGGCCACGCTGATCAACCACGGTCTGGCTGGCGCCCTCGGGGCCTGGATCACGTCTGCCATCAGCCCTCAGGTGCTGCGCTGGGTGCTGGGTCTGTCCTTCATTGGCATGGCGGTCTGGACCCTGATCCCCGACAAGATTGAGGAAGAAGAGACCCAAGTTGCCCAGCGTCTGGGCGTGTTCGGAGCCACCCTGGTCACCTTCTTCTTGGCGGAAATGGGCGACAAGACACAGATCGCGACGGTGGCCATGGCGGCGCACTACTCGCAGGCCCTGATGGTGGTCGCCGGGACCACGCTGGGCATGCTGATCGCCGATGTGCCGGCGGTCTTCATCGGCGACAAGCTCGCGGGCCGCATCCCGATGCGGCTGGTGCACGGCATCGCCGCCGCCATTTTTGCCGGGCTGGGCGTGGCGACGCTTCTGGGTGCGGGAGCCAGGCTGGGCCTCTGAGCGGCCGGAGCATCGCCTTTAGAACGCCGGCGGCTCTTCACGCTTGGCAGGTGCAGGTGCAGGTGCCGGTGCCGGTGCCGTCCTCGAATCAGTTCTCGTGTAGGGACAGGCTTAGAGGCCTTGCCTCGCGGGCCTGCCCCGTTCAGCCCCCGAACATGGTCTCCGGCAAACCCCGTACGCCGGGCACCTGAACGGCCAAAAGAGAGCCCGACAGGGGCGCGGCCTCGAGAGCGGCGCCGCTCAGGCGCACTGATGCACTGGTGATGTAGAGCGTGTCCAGATTGGGGCCGCCGAAACAGCAGCTGGTGGGTCGGGGCACAGGCAGCTTGATCCGCATCAGCTCACGGCCCTCCGGCGAGTAACGCGACACGCGCCACGCGTCCCAGACGGCCACCCACAGGCAGCCCTCTTCGTCGACCGTGAGGCCGTCGGGCCTGCCGTCGGTGGCATCGAGCACGATGAGGGGCTGGCGGTTGCTGATCTCTCCAGCGCGCAGGTCGAAGTCGTAGCGGTAGACCGTTCGCCGGTGCGAGTCTGCGAAATACATGGCCCGGTTGTCGGGGCTCCAGCCCAGTCCGTTGGCGACGGTGAAGCCGCTGTCCATTTTTTTCCAGGCACCGTCGGCCTCGACCCGAAACAGGTTGCCGCGGTTGGCGGCGGTGGCCATGTCCAGCGTGCCGACCCAGAAGCGGCCGAGGCGGTCGCACTTGCCGTCGTTGTAGCGGTTGCCGGGCCGGTCGGCCTCGGGGTGGCAAAGCAGGGTCAGGCGGCGGCTGTCGGTGTCGAAGGCCATCAGCCCGCTGGGGGTGGCGGCCAGCAGCCCACCGGAGGCCTTGGGGATGGTGACGCTCACCATGGAACCGAGCTTGAATTCGGCATCGTGTCCGCTGGGCCCGTCAAGGCGGTGAATGGCCGGCGTGAGGATGTCGACCCAGTACAGGGCGCTGTCCCGGGGTGACCACACCGGCCCCTCGCCCAGCAAGCTGCGCGACTCGACGACGCAGCGAACCTCCGCGGCGGTGGCTTCGGGCGGCGCGTCGTTCGGTTCAATCGAGGTGAACTGGCCGCCGGCGTTGTGCGAAATCCGCCGGGCGGCGCCGATGAGGGCCGGGGCGAGGCTGTGCGCCTGGGGCAGGTCCATGCGCTCCGCCCGCGAGCGAACACAGAGGGCACCCACCGGCTGGCCTTCGATGTCGAAGATGGGCGCTGCAAGCGCCACTGCCCCTTCATGCCACTCGTCCACCTCGAGCGCATAGCCGCGGGCGCGTGTGAGGTCGAGCTCGCTGCGCAGCGCGGTGGGCTCGGTCAGGGTCTGGGGCGTGTAGCGCTTTTGCGGGCCACTGGCCAGCAACCTCGACTGCCAGGCCGGGTCGCGGCAGGCCAGGATCATCTTGCCCAGCGCGCTGGCGTGTAGCGGCAGGCGCAGGCCGATGGGCAGCGGCTCCGGCTCCTCGCGTCCAGGGGACTCGCAGGCAATGAGCACCACCGAGTCGCCATCGAGCACCCCGAGCAGCACCGACTCGCGGAAGGTGTCGCGCAGCCGGACCATCTCGTCCTGCGCGGCAAGCCTCAGGTCGAAATCGCTCCAGACCTCGTGCGCCAACTCGAGCAGGCGAAAGCCCAACCGGTACGTCCGGGTGTAGGCGTCATGGCGCAGCAGGCCCTCGCGCATGAGGGTCGCCAGGATGCGGTGGAGGGTGGCCTTGGGCAGCCGACTGGCCCGCAGCAGCTCGGTGAAAGTCATCGGGACCCGGGCCTGGGAAACAATGTTCAGCAGGCCCATGGCCTTCTCCAGCACGCCCAGCCCAGGGCCTGGCTCGGCCGGGGCGGACACTTCGGAGTGGAGTTCGACGGGTTCCATTAGTTGGGACTTGGGCGCAGAGCGTCTTAGAGCTTTGATTCTGCCCGAACACGCCTTGAGGCTGCACGCCCGGTTGATTTCTCAAGGGTTTACGCGAATGGCTGGGCTACTCAACCGGACGAGAATAGGCCACAAATAGTTCCATTCAACAGAACTCAGGAGACAAACATGCGCTTCATGACACGTTTTTGCGCCCTCGCCAGCCTCGCGCTGGCCGTCTGGAGCCCGCTCCCGGCCACGGCCCAGGACACCTACCCTAACAAGCCCATCCGCCTGGTGGTGCCCGTGCCGCCAGGCGGTGCCGCCGACGGCATGGCCCGTATGGTGGCCGAGCACCTGCAGGCCAAGTGGGGCCAGCCGGTGGTGGTGGACAACAAGCCCGGGGCCGGCTCGTCCGTCGGCATGTCGCTGGTGGCCAAGGCACCGGCCGACGGCTACACCCTGGGCCTGGGCAACATCGCGGCCAACGCGATCAACCCGGCCCTGCAGCCGGCCCAGTTCCCCTACCAACCGGTGCGCGACTTCGCCGCCATCAGCGTGGTCGGCGTGACGCCGCTGGTGCTGGTGGTCAATGCGGACAAAGTGCCCGCGCGCAGCGTGGCCGAACTGGTCACCTTCCTCAAAGCCAACCCCAATCTGGCCTACGGCTCCTCGGGTGTGGGCTCCTCTTTGCACCTGGCGATGGAGTTGTTCCTGCAAAAGACCGGTACCAAGATGCTGCACGTGCCCTACAAGGGCTCGGCGCCGATGACCACCGACCTGCTCGCGGGCCAAGTGGTGGCGGCCATCGACGCAGCGGCGACCAGCATGCCGCATGTGCAAAGCGGCAAGCTGCGGGCCCTGGCGGTCACCGCCTCGGAGCGCGCCTTCTTCGCCCCTGACCTGCCCCTGATGCGCGATCTGGTGCCAGGCTTCGAGATGCGCCCCTGGCACGGGATGATGGCGCCCGCCGGCACCCCCGCAGCCATCCTGACCAAGGTCTCGCAGGAAGTGAACGCCTTCCTTCGCACCCCGGCCGCCCGGGCCAAGCTGCAGGACCGCGGCATCATCCCGGCAGGCAACACCCCGGCCGAATTCCAGGCCTTCATGGCCAGCGAATTCGAGACCTACCGCAAGGTCATTCAGGACGCTGGCATCAAGGCGGACTGACCAGGTCTGCCACCGCCGTACACACCCACCTCTACCCTCGAAAGCCTGCATGACCCGCATCACACGCCGTCACATCGCGGCCGCCTGCGCGCTGGCGGGCCTGGCACTCCTGCCCGGCCTCAGTGCAGCACAAACGGCCTGGCCCTCCAAGCCTCTGACCATGGTCGTCCCCTTTGCGCCCGGAGGTGCCGGCAATGGCTCGCTGCGCATCCTGTCGGAGATCATCGGCCCGCAATTGAACCAGACGATCTTGGTGGACAACCGGCCTGGCGCCGGCGGCATCACCGGCACGGCCACAGTGACTGGCAGCAACGACGATCACCTGTTTCTGATGGGCAGCACCTCAATGACGATCCTGCCGGCGTTGCGCAAGGACTTGCCTTACGACACGCAGCGTGATCTCAAGCCGGTCGGGATGATCTCGTCTCAGCCCATGGTGCTCGCAGTCGCAGCCAACTCGCCGCTGCGAACCCTGGACGACCTGGTCACCCAGGGACGCGCCGGCAACCTTTCGGCGGGCAACAGTGGCGTAGGTACGCTGTCGCACCTCGCTACCGAGCTGATCAACCACAAGCTGCAGACCCGCATCACCGCCGTCCCCTACAAGGGAGACAGCGTGCTGCTGCCCGACGTCGCGTCCGGCACCATCTCGATCGGCATGGTCAACCTGCCAGTGGCGCTTCCCTTGATTCAAGCCGGGCGGCTGCGCGCGCTGGCAGTCACCTCGCAGCAACCCGTCGCCAGCCTGCCGGGCGTGCCGGTGTTGCGGACGCTGGGCGAAGAGTTCGTGATCACTGGCTGGGCGGCGCTTTTTGCCGCGCGCAATGTGCCGGCGGCCGAGGTCGAACGCGTGGGCGTGCTGCTGCGGCAGGCACTGGCCCAAGGGGCGGTGAGAGAAAAATTCGCGGCCTTCGGCGTGGCACCCGAGGTCGCCACCCCGACCCAACTCAACGCATTTGTCCAGGGTGAAACCCGGCGCTGGGCCGACGTGGTGAGCAGCCGCGGTATCAAGCTCGAGTGAGCGCGGTCTGCACACCCCACAAGAAAGTTTGAGCGACGTGACACAACACTCCCCCGCGGTGCCGATCAGCGGCGTATTCCCGGTTCTGCCCACTCCCTTCGATCCGAAGGGTCAGCCGGATGTCGGCTCTTTGCGGCGCCTAGTGCGCTACCTCTTGCGCTGCGGTGTGGACGGCATCACCTTCCCGGGGGTAGCCAGCGAGTTTGCGCAACTCAGCGAAGACGAGCGACGGCAACTGCTCGAGGCGGTGCTGGCCGAGACCGGTGGGCGAGTGCCAGTGGTGGCAGGCGTCACCAGTGCCGATGCCGAAATGACGCTGCGGCTGGCGCGCCACGCCCGGGACCACGGCGCCCAGGCCCTGATGGTGGCCGCGCCGCCCCAGTGGAACGAGGCTGGCCCGCAAATCGCCTATTTCGAGCGTCTGGCGCAAGCCGTGCCCGGGCTGGCCATCATGCTGCAGAACGTGCCGCCGCCAGTAGGCGCGGGCCTCGCGCCCAAGGTGCTGCTGGAGGTGGTGCGGGCGGTCCCCGCCATTCGCTACATCAAGGAAGAAGCCCTGCCCAGTGGTCAGCGCCTGAGCGTGGTGCTTGCCGATGCGCCGGCCAGCCTGCTCGGCGTGCTCGGCGGCGCGGGCGGCCGCTACATCACCGACGAATTACGCCGGGGCGCCTGCGGCACCATGCCGGCGATTGAACTGGCCGAGGTGCATGTGGCGCTCTTCGTCGCCCATCGCCAGGGTGACGCGCGGCGGGTGCGCGAACTCTTTACCCGTATGCTGCCGGTGCTCAACACGCAGGCGGTGTTTCGCTGGGCGCTGACCAAGCAGGTGCTGCTGCAACGAGGGCTGATTGACCACGGCGGCCAGCGCATCGACGGCCCCCGCCTCGACGCGATGGACCGTGCAGACCTCGACGCCTTCCTCGCCGACCTCGGGGACCTTTTGCTCCCGCTCGGGGTCCTGAGCGAGTTGAGGAACAATCCGGGCTGAACCAGGAGCGCCTGTTGACAGCCTCGAAACTGCCGCGAATCCAGAAGGTCGAATCCTTCATCATTTCGATCCCGCGCGACACGCCTTACCTCGGCCCGCTCGGGCCCGGCGAGCAGGTCAACGCGCGCGGCTACCTGGTCCGCCAGGGCAACCGCACCATCTACCCGAACACCGACATGTCGGTGCTGGTCAAAATAACCGCCGAAGACGGCACCGTGGGCTGGGGCGAGACCTACGGCATCGTCGCACCACAGGCCGTCACCAGCATCATCGACGACGTGCTCGGGCCCGTGATCCTGGGGCGCGACCCGTCCGACCCGATGGTGATTCAGGAAGACCTCTACGACCTGATGCGGGTGCGTGGTTTTTCTGGCGGCTATTACGGCGACGCGATCGCCGGCGTGGACATTGCGGTCTGGGACCTGTACGGCAAGTGCGTGAACCTCCCGGTGGTCAAGCTGCTGGGGGGCCAGCGCAGCACCCGCATCCCCGCCTACATCTCCGGCCTGCCCGGCAAGACGCTTGACGAGCGGCTGGCGCTAGCGCGCAGCTTTCAGGCCCGCGGCTTCAAGGCCTTCAAATATGCGGCGGCGGTGTCCTTCGACGGCATCGTCGAGGAGATGCGGGCCCTGCGCGAGGGCCTGGGGCCCGATGTGGAGTTGATGGTCGACCTGCACTGGAAGTTCAGCGCTCAGGAAGCCATTCAGTTGATCGACCGGCTCATGCCTTGGCGCCCCTGCTTCGTGGAAGCACCCTGCGCACCAGAAGACGCCGAAGGCCAGGCCCAGGTGGGCGCACGGGTGCGGGTGCCGCTGGCACTCGGCGAAGAGTGGCACACCCTGTACGAATACCGGTCACGGATGGAGCGCCGTGGCATGTCCATCGTGCAGCCCGAGATGGGGCACACGGGCCTCAGCCAATTCATCCAGATCGGCCGCATGGCGCAGGCCTTCCACATGCGGGTCATGCCGCATGCCAGCATTGGTCTGGGCATCTTCCAGGCGGCCAGCCTGCATGCGGCAGCCGCCCTGCCCAATTGCCCGATGCACGAATACCAGCACTCGGTGTTTGACCGCAACCTGCGCTTCGTACGCACCCGTATGCGCTGCGCCGACGGGCACTTCGAGTTGCCTGAGGGACCGGGTCTGGGCATCGAGCCAGACGACTCAGTCTGGCAATACCTGCGGCCCAAGCAGCTTGGCTGAACACAGGCGCATCAAGGAAGTTTCATGTCTCAGCCTGTCTTGATCGCCCTCGACTGGGGCACCTCCAACCTGCGCGCCAATTTGCTCGATGCGAAAGGTCACACCCTGAAGGCGCGCAGCGCTCCCGGCGGCGTGATGGCCGTGCCCGATCGGGACTTTGCTGGCGCCCTGCTGCGCCTGTGCGGGGACTGGCTCGAGGCCGACGCGCTGCCGGTGATCGCCAGCGGCATGGTCGGCAGCCGCCAGGGCTGGCAGGAGGCGCCCTACCTCGACTGCCCGGCCGACCTCGCTTTGGCGGCGCGCCAGTGCATCCAGGTCGCACTTCAAACCGCCAGCGGTGCGAACCGCACGGTGCACATCGCGGCAGGCCTGCGCTGCCTGCATGACGATGGCGCCTACGACGTGATGCGGGGCGAGGAGACCCAAATCTGGGGCGCTGGCATTCCCGGCGGCCGCTGTTGCGTGCTGCCTGGCACCCACAGCAAATGGGCCTGGACCGGCGCCCAGGGCCAGGTGGCGCGCTTTCGCACCTACCTCACCGGCGAGTTGTATGGCCTTCTCACCCAGCACGGCATCCTCGGGCGGCTGATGGTCCATGGCCAGGCCCGGCCCGCGGCCTTCGAAGCCGGCGTTCGGCGCGGCCTGGCCGGCCACCACCAGGCCACCCACCTCCTGTTCGCCGCCCGCACCGCGGGCCTGATGGGGCAAGTCGAGCCCGAGGGCCTGCCCGATTACCTGTCTGGCATGTTGCTGGGAATCGAAATCGCCGCCGCCAGCGAAGCCGGTGGCCAGGCCGCACTGGCCGGCGGTGTCACCCTGATCGGCGACGACGGCCTGTGCAGCCGTTACGAGACGGCGCTGAATCTCGCGGGCATCGCCAGCGCACGCGCTCCGGCCGAGGCCACGACCCAGGGCCAGTGGCTGCTGGCGCGGGCGGCCGGATTGGTGGGGGCGGCATGAGCGCGCCGATACAAGCCCCTGGCACCCCCTCGCCAGCAGGCCGCCTCCTCGACGGCCACCCGCTGGTGGCCATTTTGCGCGGCGTCACCCCGGCGGAAGTACTGGACGTGGCCGCCGTGCTGCTGGACGCAGGTATCCGCGCGATCGAGGTGCCGCTCAACTCGCCGCAACCGCTGGAGAGCATCGCCCGGCTCGCGGCGCGACACGGGCACGAGGCGGTCATCGGCGCAGGCACGGTGCTGAGCGCCGACGCGGTGCGCCAGGTTGCCGACGCCGGTGCGCGGGTGGTGCTCGCGCCCAACTTCCATCCCGCAGTGGTGCAAGAGGCGCTCACGCGGGGGCTGCTGCCCATGCCGGGCGTGGCCACTGCCACCGAGGCCTTTGCCGCCATCGATGCCGGCGCCACGCATCTCAAGCTGTTCCCGGCGGATGCGCTCGGGGTGTCCACGGTCAAGGGCTGGGCTGCGGTGCTGCCCGCCGGCACTGCCATGTTCGCGGTGGGTGGCATCGACGCGGACAACCTGGGGCAGTTTCGTGCGGACGGCATTGCCGGTGCGGGAATCGGCTCGGCGCTTTACAAAAGTGGTGTGGCGCTGGATGAACTGCACCGGCGAGCGAAGGCCTTGAGGGCCGCTTGGTTCGCAGAGGCTTCCAAACCCTAGAGGCGAGGGACAAGCGGCCAGCCGCAGGGTCGCTGCAGTGAGCGGCGCCCTCGATCGCCTAAGACGCGGCGCAAGCCCTGGATGGCTTTGGCACCCTCACCCTTCTTTGATCACATCCATTTTTGGATCCATAATTGCACGCGAAACTGCGCTCCGGCCTTGTTTGGCTGATGGTGAGCACCGGCGGGAAGCCCCACTTCAGCGCCAGGGCGGATGCGTAATGACACGAGCTGAATCAAAGGACCTGGCCCGATGACCCAGAAGAAGCTGGAAGAAGCCCCTCGCATGGTGCGAAGCGGTGAAGAATCCCCCGCCTTGTCGGACGCGCAGATCGATGACGCCCGCAAACTGATCGGCGTGTGGCTGCGCCGCGATGTGCACACCCCGGCCATCTATGAGCCGCTGTCGGTGCACGACATCCGTCGCTGGGCCCAGTACAGCGTAGGGGACGACAACCCGCTGTTTAGCGACGTCGACTACGCCAAGCGGACGCGGTGGGGCCGGATCATCGCGCCGCCCACCTTCCTCTACACCATCGACTCCGGCATCGTGGCTCCCGGACTGCCCGGTATCCAGTGGATTTTTGCGGGCTCCCGGTTCGAGCATTTCAAGCCAGTGCAAGAGGGCGACACGATCACCGCCCGTGCCCGCCTGATCGACGTGCAGATCAAGGAAGGCAGCAAGGTGGCCCGCTACGTCAACCAAGTGGGCGAGGTGCTTTACTACAACCAGCATGGCGACCTGGTCACCCGCTATGAGGGCGACATTTTTCGCATCCCCCGCAAACGCAGCGGCGAGGGCTTCAAGTTCGCGGTGAACAGCGCCGCCGAAGCGCCCCAGCCTTACCGCTACACCGACGAAGAGATCGAGGCGATCGCCCAGGGCTACCGCGACGAATACCGCCGCGGCGCCGCCACCCTGTACTGGGAGGACGTGCAGCCGGGTGACGACCTGCCGGTGGTCCAAAAAGGCCCGCTGACCCTGGTCGACATCGTGGGCTTCTACGCCGGGCGACGCACCGTCTACAGCGTGATGAAGCTCGCCTTCCAAGAGCGAGACCGGCATCCGCGTAACGTCTTCTACTCCCCGACCCGCAACATCCCGATGCACCCCGCGGCCGGCCACTACGACGCCGAAATTGCGCGTGAAATCGGTATGCCTGGCGCCTACGACCAGGGATGGCAGCGCCTCAACTGGGCCGGCCATCTCCTGACCAACTGGCAGGGCGACCAGGGCTTTACCCGACGACTCCATGGCCGCGTCACTCGTCCCAACCTGGTGGGCGACCTGACCCGGATGCAAGGCGAAGTGACCGGCAAGCGCAAAGAGGGCGGCGAGGCCTTGATCGACATCCGCTGGTGGGGCGAGAACCAGCGCGGCGAGAAAAACTGCGACGGAACGGCAGTGGTGCGACTGCCCTCGCGCGACATCTCACTGCGCAACTGAATCACGAGAAGAAAAACCATGAATTCACCTGCACGCAAGACGCGCCGGCCGCTGGAGGGCCTGAAGGTTCTGGACCTGACCCACGGCGTCGCCGGCCCCTATTGCACGATGGTGCTGGGCGATCTGGGCTGCGACATCGTCAAGATCGAAAAGCCGGGCCGGGGCGACGCTACCCGCTACATGAACGTGAGCGAACGGTTCCACACGGACATTCCCCGCGTGGGAGGCGACTATTTCCTGGCCATCAACCGCAACAAGCGCGCGATCACGCTGGAGCTCAAATCCCCCGAGGGCCGCAAGATCTGCGAAGAGCTCGCCCAGTGGGCCGACATTGTGGTGCAGAACTTCCGGCCGGGCGTGACCCAGCGCCTGGGTCTGGACTACGAGAGCCTGCGCAAAATCAACCCACGCCTCATCTACGGCAATATCTCCGCCTACGGCACCGAGGGCAATATGTCCGACAAGGCCGGCATGGACATCGCGGTGCAAGCGCGCGCCGGCCTGCTGCGCATCACCGGCGCCCACGGCTCGAGCGAGCCGGTGCGACCCGGCTCCTCGCTGTCAGACTTTGGCGGCGGTATCTACCTGACCACCGCCCTCCTGGCGGCGCTTTATGACCGCGAGCGCACCGGCGAAGGCCAGGAGGTGAGCGTGTCCCTGCTCGATGCCACCATGAGCTTGTTGATCAACTACTCGGTGGCGGTGATGGACGGCCAGGCCGACGTCAAGCCCCTGGGCTCAGGCCACCCCCAGCTCGCGCCCTACCAGGCGCTGCCCACCGCGGACGGCCATGTGGTGGTGGCCACCGGCACAAACAAAACCTACCGTGAGTTTTGCGTGGCCATCGGCGACCCCGCTCTGGCCGACGAGCCCTTGTTCGCCACCAACCAGACCCGGGTGCGAAACCGTCAGGCCCTGGTCGAGCGTCTGTCAGCGGTGTTCTGCCAGAAGACAACGGCCCAGTGGATCACCCTGCTGGAAAAAGCCGACGTTCCCTGTGCCCCGGTCAATGACCTGCAAACCGCGTTCGGCGAACTAGAGGCCACCTCGCCCGGCATGACCCAGCGCATCGACCACCCCGGCGTGGGCTCGCTGTCGCAGCTGGGTGTTCCCTTCCAGTTCAGCAACTGCGCCGGTGACCTGCGGCGTCCGCCGCCGATGCTGGGCGAGCACACCGAGCAGGTGCTCGCCGACCTGCTGGGGCGCAGCCCCACGCAGATCGCGCAGCTGCGAGAGGCCCAGGTCATTTGATGCAAGGACTCGACCGCCTTTTTCATGCCCGCTCGGTCGCCCTGGTGGGCCTGTCGGCCGACATGGGCAAGATGACGGGCGCGCCGCTGGGCATCCTGCGCCAGACCGGCTTTGGTGGCCGCATCTTCCCGGTGAACCCGCGCTACACCGAAGTCGGCGGCATGCCCTGCTGGCCCAGCATCGACGCGCTGCCCGAGGCGCCGGATGCGGCACTGGTAATGCTGGCCGCCGCCCGGGTGCCACAAGCCGTGCGGGACTGCGCCCGCAAGGGCATTGGCGCGGTGGTGGTGCTCAGCTCGGGCTTCGAAGAGACCGAGGAGGGCCACGCCCATGCGGCCGAACTGGCGCAGGTGGCGCGCGAGACCGGCATCGCCGTGGTGGGGCCCAATTGCGAGGGCGTGTGGTCGGTACCCGACCGGGTGATCCTCACCTTCGGCACCGCCGCCAAACGCGAGGTGCTGCACCAGGCCCCCATTGCCATCTTGAGCCAGAGCGGCGCCATGGCCGGGGCGATGGCCCGCCATCTGCAAGACAGTGGTGTGGGCTGCGCCTATGTGGTGAGCGTGGGTAACGAGACGGTGCTCACCGTGGCGGACTACCTGCAGTGGTGCATTGGCCAGGGCGATGTGCGGGTGGTTGCGCTGTTCATCGAGGGCCTGCGCGATGGCGCGCGCCTGCTGCGCCTGGTGGAAGAAGCCACGGCCAAAGGCATCCGGGTAGTGACACTCAAGGCGGGCAATTCCGCCAAGGGCCAGGAGGCAGCGGCCTCCCACACCGGCAAGATGGCCTCCCCTTATGCGGTCTACCGCGACCTGCTGCATGCGGCGGGCGCCATCCAGGTGGACAGCCTGACCGACCTGATCGACGCCGCCCAGGTGCTGTCCCTGCTGCCCACGCCCCCGGTGCGCGGCGAACAGGGCGGGGTGTCGGTGTTCTCGATCCCGGGCGGCACACGCGCAATGACCGCCGACGCGCTGGAGGACCATGCCGTGCCGCTGGCCACCTTTGCGCGCCACACCGTCAAGGCGCTGGGTGAGGCGCTGCCCGAGTTTGGTGGCACCGAAAACCCGACGGACCTCACCGGCCAGGTGCTTTCGCATCCGGGTCTGTTTGACCGCTGTCTGGACCTGATTGCAGACGACCCCCACACCGAAGCCTTGATCGTGCAGGTGGCCAACCGCGGACCGCGGGATGTGAGCGAGCGGGTCGAGTTACTGGGCCGCGTCGCGGCCCGCACCGCCGTGCCGGTGATCACCAGCTTTTTGGGCGACAGCTTGCCGACCAGCGAGCGCCTGCGCCTGCGCGCTCAGGGCGTGGTGTGCGCCCGTGACCCGGTGGAAGCCGCGCGCTACCTGGGCTGGTTGTGGCGGGCACGCGCGGTTGCACAGGCCCTGCCGGCTCGGTCCGTCGCGGTACCCCAGCCCACCACACCGCCACCCCGTGGCTGGTCGCAAGCGGCCACGCTGCTGGCCGACTGCGGTATTGCCATCCCAGCCTGGCGCATCGTCGCCGAAGGTGAAGACGCGCAAGCGGCCTGCCGCGAGCTGCACTTTCCGGTGGCGGTCAAGGCGCTGCCGGAGGATGTGGACCACAAGACCGAGCTGGACTTGGTGCGGCTCAACATCGGCGCGCAGGATCTGGTCGCCACAGTGGCTGGCATCCGCAGCCGGCTGGGGCAACCCGGGGCCCGGGTGCTGGTGCAGGAAATGGACAAGGGTGGTGTTGAGGTGCTGCTGTCGGCCCTGCACAACGAGGACTTCGGGCCGGTGCTAGCGATTGGCAGCGGCGGCATTGCCGCCGAACTCGACGCTGATGTGGCCTATGTGGCGCTGCCGACAAGCCCTGCCCGCGTGCGTCAAGCGATCGGGCGCCTGAAGCTGGCGGTGCGCCTGCGCGGATGGCGCGGCCAACCGCCTGCCGACGTGGATACCCTGCTGGCCGCAGCCTGCGCGCTGGGCGATCGCTTCCTGGGCCTGCAAGGCGCGCGGGAGCTGGAAATCAACCCGCTGTTCGTCCACCCGCACGGATCCAAGCGTGTGGTGGCGGTCGATGCCCTGGTGAAAACATGAACAACGCCCCACTCGCCGGCCGAACGGCCATCGTCACCGGCTCTGGCCAGAACATCGGTCGCGCCATCGCGCTCGACTTCGCCCGCCAGGGGGCCAATGTCGTCCTCAATGGACACCGCAACCAGGCCGCACTCGACGGGGTGGCCGAGGAGGTGCGGGCCCTGGGTGGGCAGGCGCTGACCGTGCTGGCCGACGTCGGCGACGCAAAAGCCGTGCAGGCCATGGTCGACCAGGCGGTGCAGCGCTTCGGCGGTTTGGACATCTGCGTGTCCAACGTCTCGGTGCGCCTGCACCAGCCGCTGCTTGAGATCAGCGTAGAGGATTGGGATCGGGTGCTGCAAACCAATCTGAGCGCCGCCTTCTTCTTGGCGCGCGCCAGCCTGCCGCACATGAAGGCGCGGGGCTGGGGCCGGGTGATCCACATCTCGGGGCGTGATGGCTTTGCGCCCAAGACCAACCGGGCCCACAACGTGACCTGCAAGGCCGGGGTGTTCGCCCTGGCCAAGGCCATTGCGGTGGAATTTGGCGAGTTCGGAATCACCGCCAATGCGGTGGCGCCTGGCATCGTCGAGACGAGCCGTGACCCGGTCCATTACCCGGACGCGGCGGACGGCTTCGCGGCACGCCGTCAGGCCTTGCCGCTGCGCCGCCTGGGCTCAGTCGAGGAGATCGCCGGTGCCTGCAGCTACCTGTGCTCGCCAGCCGGGAGCTATGTCACCGGCCAGGTACTGCATGTCAATGGCGGCGAGTTCATGTTCTGAGTGCGAGGAAAGTGACCATGAACGCGCCCCTGAAGTCATCGCCAGACACGCCAGAGAAAAAGGCGGCTGCGGTCAGCGTCACCCGCGCCATGGCGGACTTCGCCATCGGCCCCCACAGCTTCCCCGCGCTGGCGCGGTCGCGCGCTGCCGACGCCATCCTCGACGTGGTGGGCTGCATGCTGGCCGGCAGCCGGGAGGCGCTGGCGCGCCCGCTGCTGGCGACGCTGGCGTCATTCGAAGCGCCCCTGTCACAAGCACCTGCCCTTCTGGTCGGCACGCGCCGCTACGGCCCCGAGGGCGACGCCGCCCTGTACAACGGCGCCATCGCGCATGCGCTGGACTACGACGACACCAACCACCCGGCCTATGCCCACCCCAGCGCGGTGATCGTGCCAGCGCTCCTGGCGATTGCGCCGCGCTGCCAGGCCACCGGCGCGCAGATGGTCGACGCCTACATCGCCGGCTTTGAGGTCTTCGGCAAGCTCGGTCGGGCACTCAACACCCAGCACTACAAGCGGGGCTGGCATGCCACCGGCACCTTTGGAGCACTGGCCGCTGCGGTGGCCTGCGGCCGGATGCTGGGCCTGAGCACCACGCAGATGGTCACCGCGCTGGGCATCGCCGCCTCCTCGGCCAGCGGGCTGCGCGCCAACTTCGGCAGCATGGTCAAGCCCCTGCATGCGGGCCTAGCTGCGCGCGCTGGCCTGCAAGCGGCCCTGCTGGCCCAGGCCGGGCACGATGCGAGCGCGGTGGTGATGGAGCATGGCTACGGCTACCTCTCGGTGTTCAACGCCGGCATCGGCCATGACCCGGCGCCGCTGCTGGCCATGGGCCAGGGACTGGAGATCCTCACCGAGCACGGCCTCGCGCTCAAACCCTTCCCGGCCTGCGGCGCCACCCACCCGGGCATTGAAGCGGCGTTGCTACTGCATACGGAGATCGACGGGGAGCCGATCGAGTCCGTTCGGGCGGGGGTTTGCGAGATGGCCTTCGCGCCCCTGATCCATGTCATGCCCCACGCGCCCCTGGAGGGCAAGTTCAGCCTGCACTACTGCCTGGCGGTGGCCCTGCTCGAGGGCGCAGTCGGCCTGGCCAGTTTCACCCCAGACAAAATCGCCGATACGCGCATTCGCTCGCTGATCCCGCGCATCGCCATGGAAGTGGACGACGACATTCGGCATGACGGCGAGTTCGCGACACGGGTCACGGTCGTCACCGCGTCCGGGCGCCGCCTTGAGCGCTTTGTGCCTCTGGCCATGGGCAAACCCGCCCGCTGGTTCAGTACCCAGCGCATGCAGCAAAAATTTCGTGACTGCGCCGAAGCGGTGCTGGGGCCACAGGGCTGCGGCCAGGCCTTTGACGCGCTTCGCACGCTGGACAGCCCCGCCCCGGTGGCGAAAATTCTTTCCCTCCTGCACACTCTTACCCACCCCACGGAGACAACATGACCCCCTCCACGATCCGCAAGCGCCTCCTCCTGGCGATCGCCGCGTGCAGCTTGGTGCTGGCAAGCGGCGGAACCGCCTTCGCACAAGAGTACCCGGCCAAGCCGGTACGGCTGGTCAGCCCCTACGCACCTGGGGGCTCCACCGGCGTGGTCGCCCGCATCCTGGCAAAGAAGTTCCAAGACCAGACAGGCATTTCCATGGTCGTGGAAAACCGGCCTGGCGCGGCCAGCAACATCGGCAGCGACCACGTGGCCAAATCGACGCCCGACGGCTACACCCTCCTCATGGGCACCAGCAGCTTGGCGATCAATCCGGCGCTTTATCGCACCATGACCTTCGACCCGATCAAGGACCTGGCGCCCGTCGTTCCCCTCATCACCGCGCCCAATGTGCTGGCGGTCGATGCCTCGCTGCCGGTCCGATCGGTCAAGGAACTGATCGACTACGCCCGCGCCAACCCGGGCAAGCTCAATTACGGTTCCTCCGGCAACGGCGCCACCAACCACATGGCCATGGAAATGCTCAAGACCATGGCTGGCCTGCAGATCACACACATTCCGTTCAAGGGCGGCGGTGAGGCGCTGTCTGCCTTGCTTGGCGGCCAGATTCAACTGATGTTCAACCCGGCCTCGACCCTGCAGCAACATCACAACACCGGCAAGCTGCGCATGCTGGCGGTCACCTCCGAGAAGCGCGTCGACGGCCTGGCCGTGCCGACTGTGGCCGAGACCCTGCCCGGGTTCGAGTCGAGCGTGTGGTTTGGCCTGTTCGCACCGGCCGGCACACCGGCTGCGGTGGTTCAGCGGGTCAGTGCGGAAATGAACAAGGCACTGCGCGACAAGGAAGTCCTGGACGTCCTCACGACCAACGGCATGGTGGCCTTGGGTGGCAGCCCCGACACGATGAAGACCATGCTGCAAAAAGACACGGTGCGCTGGGGCCCGGTCGTCAAGGCCTCGGGTGCCACCGTCGACTGACACCATGCCCACTGCCCAGTCCACCCGCGCCGTCAACGTAGCTGATGCAGACCCCCGGGCGCTGGAGGTTCTGGTCGATGTCACCTACGAGGCGATCAAGCGCGACATCCTGGGCAACCGCCTGCGGCCGGGAACCAAGCTCACCCACCGCATGCTGGCCGAAAGTCTGGGCGTGTCGCGCACACCGGTGCGCGAGTCCCTCGAACGCCTCTACCAAGAGGGCTATGTCACCCGCATCCTCAATCGCGGCTACTTTGTTGCCGAGATCAATGAGCAAGAGGTGCGGGAGCTTTACCAGACCCGCGAGGCCCTGGAGTCATTTGCCCTGGGCCTGACCTTGCAGCGCGGGCTGTCGGCGCGCGACCTCAAACCGGTGCAGGCGGTCAACACCCGCTACGCCGCCCTGTGCAAGGAAAGCCTGAGCCACGAACGCGTGCTGGTGGACAAAGAGTTTCACCTGCGGCTGGCGTCCCTGAGCGGCAACTCGCACCTGGTGCGCACGCTCGAGGGCATCTTCGACCGCATCATCCTCAAGCGCCGGGTCGAGGGCTACCACGACACACGAGGCCTGACGCCCTTCGAGGACCATGTGCGCTTGCTCGAAGCCCTGGCCAAGGGTGACGCGGCGCGGGCCCACACCCTCTTGCACGCCCACATCGACAGCGCCTGCGTGCGGCTGCTGCACTACCTGGGTTCAGCCGCTTAACTTTGGGGTTCAGCCTGGGCTCTATCCAGGGCGTCATCACCCCAAGCCTGCACTAGCGCCGATCCAGGCTTCGGGCAGGCGCCTCAGTTCACGCAGCGGAAGCTCGCGGCCTCATTGAGCGAACCGCTGCCCGAGTACTGCGGCCAGGTCGGGAAGGGACACAGCGGGCGCGAGCGACCCAGGTTGGCCTTGCTGCTGTCGTAGGCGATGGGGGCAGCCGGCGGCGCGATGCCCTTGTCGACCCAGTCGTCGAGCACGCTCAGGTTGTCCCAGCTCAGAAGGAAGTCGCCAATGCCGTGCCCAAGCCCGGGCACCAGGTAGAAGCGCAGGGACTTGTCGACTGTGTCCTGCCCCATCTTGGCGACCATCGCGCGGTAGTGGTCGACCGTCTGGTAAGGGCTCAGGCTCACATCGTCCAAGCCGTGCACCAGCAGCACCTTGCCGCCCTTGCGGAAGAAGGGTGTCCAGTCGGTATGAGTGGCGTCGAGCATCTCCGACACCGCCAGCAGCCGGTTCAGGTGCGGGCCGGGGTTTTGCACGTCGTAGGTGGTCATGCTGAACTTCGGGTCGCGGGCGATGATGTACTTGAAGAAGCCGTCGGCGCGGGCAACATGGTGGGCGTTGGGGCCGCTGGTGGGCGGCTCCTGGTACTGCGGCTGCGAGCCGATGGCCATCGAGCTGCCCTCGAGGATGTTGTAGCCCCGGTAGGTCTTCACCCCGTTCGCGAAAGCGTAGGGTACGGAATAACCCTCGTGGTAGACCTTGATGGTGCGCGCGATCTGGGTCGGCGTGAGGCAGTGCGCCGGGCTGCCGGTTTCGCCGTTCTTGCAGGTGATCGACGCCAGGTAAGCGGCTGACTTCGCGCGGCAGGCCGCCATATTGCTCACCAAGCCGTCCTTGGCGCCGTCGAGTTCATCGCAGGCGGCGCGGGTATCCGCAGCGATCTTGGACACCAGCGCGGGCGGAATCCAGCCGGCCGAATTGTCGTCATAGATGGCCGCGCGCAAGGACGCGCCCCAGGAGCGCACCTCGGTGAAATTGGAAACCGGGTAGTTCACCAGCACGCCGTCGAAAGACTCTGGGTACTTGAGTGCAGCCATCGAAGCGGCGCGCCCGCCCGAGGACCCGCCAGCGAAGTACATGCGGCGAATGTCTGAGCCGTAGCGTGCCTTGGCAAGTCTGAATGCCACATCACGCACCTTTTTGATATGCATGTGCGCGAAGTTGAGCAGTTGCTCGTCGTTCATGCCGAAGGAGGCGTCGTTGGAGTCCGGATGCTGGTGGCCCGAGTCGCTGCCCAAGGTCATGTAGCCCAAAGCAAGCGGGCCGGGCTTGGCGTAGTGGCCCAGGGGCGCCGGGCCGACTGTGTTGGGCAGCACACCGTCGTAGCCGCCACCGCCAAACTGCAAGGCCTTGCCGTTCCAGTTGGAGGGCAGGTTGACGCGAAAGCCGATGCCCTGAGCCTTGGGATCTACCGACTTGATCTCGCCGAGGATAAGGCAATACTCGCCCGCGGCATTGCCCGCATCCGTGGCCTTGACGAGGTCCGCGGAGGTCACGCTGGCGCCGGCGGTCGGCAACCCGATGGCCCCCTTGTCGATACTCATTCCGGCCAGGGCCTGGCAGGCCGCCTCGGGGTTGGCGGCGCGCGCCGCCGGGGGAGCGCCGTAGTTGTCAATTCCTGCGCAGGCCTGCAGGAAAGCGGTGGCCACAAGGGCCAGGGCGATGGGGGTGTATTTCATGTGTTCTTGAAGATGGGTTTAGAACAAGAACCACAGTACGTACGCATGGAGAGGAAGCGAACGGGGTTAACCCGAGAGAGTGACACTGAGGTGACACTGGGGGAGCGTACTGGCAACGTCTAGGCAACGTACGTGCGCCGTAAGGCATGCAAGGATCCCCCCGGCGGAAGCACCCGCCATCGCCAGACACCGCATGACCGGCTGTCGGACCGCGACTCAGGCCCGAAAGTCCAGCGGGCCCAGGCGCTGCAGCCAAAGGTTCCAGGAGCGGTCAATCTGCCCATCGTTCGCATCTGAGGCCAGTTGCGCCTCGCGCGGGTTCAGGTAGACCGGATCCCCAAGCGACTGGGCGCTCAGTTGCAGCCTGGCATTGGTCTCCGCATAGATAGCCCGGTAGACCCCCTGGCGCAGGCTGGTGCCGACCACCGTCGAACCGTGACCCCGCATCAGCACGCAGCTGCGGCTGCCAAGGGAACGGGCCAGCGCCTCGCCGAGGTAGGCGTTGCTGATCAACATGTCGGTATCACCGGCAGCGTCGCGGATCTCGAAGTGCGCCGAGCCCTCTCCCAGAAAGCCAGCCATGTGGAAGATGGGACGCAGCGGCTGCTGCACGCAGGCAAAGGGGATCACGCAGAGCGAATGCGAATGCACCACCGACTGCACGTCGGGACGGGCGCGGTAGATCTCTGCGTGGATGAAGCGCTCGAGGTAGGGCCGCGGCGCCTCGGTGTCGAGCGCGCTACCGTCGGCGCGGTAGCAGACGATGTCTTCCGGCCTCACCAAGGCCGGCGCACGGCTGCAGGACAGGAGGAAGAGGGACGGATCGTCGGGGTGGCGCAGGCTCACATGGCCCAGGCCGTCGACGATCTGCTGGTCATAAAGAATGCGGTTGGCCAGCGCCAGTTCTCGGGCAAGGTTGTCGGGAACATTCAGGCCCATGGTGTTTGGCACTCCTTTGTTCGTGGTTGGCGCAGCAAGCGGCGGGCGCAGGTCGCGGCCCTCAGGCGATGCATGTCAAACCGAGCCGCGGCACCGGCCCCTCGAAACCCACCATTGCCAGCGCCTCATCGCCCAAGGCCCACTGGGCCATAAACAGGTGGCCATCGGCGCTTTGCAGCACACCCTTGAGACGCTGAAGGCCCGGGTGTCGGTGGCCCTCGGCCCAGCGGAGCAGGCCCTCGCGGCTCAAGCCCGAAGGGCAAGGCAGGAACTGCGCCTGGGCGGTATGGGCGTGGTGATGCGGGTGCGTAAACGAACCCTGTTGATCGGCGTGACCCTCGGGAAGTTCTTGGTGATCGTTATGGTCGTGGTGACCCGCGAGGCCATGGTGGCCGTCCTCACGGCCATGCGCGTGATCATGCGCGTGGCCGTATCGAGCTGGATTGCGACGTGGCCGCCGTCCACAGCAAAGGAAGCAGGGTTACGCACCTGCGACATGGCACGAGCGGGGATGATCACATCCATCTCAGGCGCATTGGCCGGGATGGTGCGCAGCGCGAGGCGATGGCCATCGGTGGCTTCAATGCGCAGCTCCTTGCCATCGCTAACCAGGTGGATGCCCGTGAGCACCTGCTTTGATTCATCAGTGCTCGCTGCCACCAGCACAGCAGCCAGAGGCGCCGCCAAGTCGATCGGATCGCCATCAGCAGCCGCCACAGTTGGCAGGCCGGGGAAATCATCCGCAGGCGCCGCTGAGAGGCTGTAGGAGCCGCCTGCGGTGGCCAGTGCGACGCGATCGCCGTCAACGGTCAAGGAGACCACGCTGGCGCCGTCCAGACGGCCTGTGATGTCCGCCAGCAGGCGATGCGGCACGACGGTGGCGCCAGCAGTGTCAACCATGGCATCGATGCTGGTCTGAATGCCGATGCTGAGGTCATAGGCGGTGAGCTGCAGCTTCCCGCCATCAGCGCGGAGCAGGACACCAGAGAGGATCGGATGGGTCTTGCCATTGCCGACGGCACGCGCCACAGCGCGCAGCGCACGGCTGAGGTCGGATTGGGTGCAGGTGATCTTCATTGAGCAGCAGCTTCGGATAGGGCTTTGATGATGTGGTCGCAGTCGGCTTGGAACGATGCCACCAGCTCCAGTGGGATGGGGCGGGCATCATCCTGCGCGTTGTCGCGGATCGCGTCGACATAGGCGCGTGCCAGTACCAGCGTGTCGTGCAACCGGTTGATCACCGGCGATTGCTTGGCGGGAATGTCAATGGTGTCCATGGTGCAGCCGTGTGGCCAGTGCAACCCTACTGCGCCGTGATCCATCCTGCAACAGACCTAACAGACCTAACGCATTCCTAACAGGCTCTGTTAGGCCGAAACCCCTTGCCACCACTGGGTTCTCTCCCTTACCTAACAGACCTAACAGAAAAAGGTATAGATAGGTGTGAGAGAAGACCTTACCTACTGGGTA
>JAURKV010000263.1 GCA_030831585.1 Ramlibacter sp.
CGGACAGCTGGCGGATGTAGCGCAGCATGCCCGTCTCGGAGTGGTAGCGGTTGAACACCGGGTGCGTGAGGAAGGCGCTGGTGCGCCGCAGCGATTCGGGGATCAGCGGCTCAATGCCTTTTTCAAAGGTGGTAAAGCTCGGAAGCGCCTGGTCGTCGCGGGCAAACACCGACCACAAAAGCGAGATGTCGTCGCGCGTGATGGTCTCGTCCAGGGCGATGCACAGGTGCGAGGTGTCCAGCAGGCGCAGGTTGGCACCACGCGCTACGGCGGCAGAGGCGATGCGGGCGGTGTCGGCGCCGGTTTGCACGCACAGGGTATCGAAGGCAGCCGCAAGCGCACCGGCAGGCCCGGTCAACCAGCCCAGTTGCTGCAGGCCCTGGGCCAGGATGGCGGTGTAGGCCGCTACGCGCGAGGCAATGCGCCTCAAGCCCTCGGGGCCGTGGTAGACCGCGTACATGCTGGCCACCACGGCTGGCAGGACCTGGGCGGTACAGATGTTGGAGGTAGCCTTCTCCCGGCGGATGTGCTGTTCGCGGGTTTGCAGGGCCAGGCGATAGGCGGGGTTGCCGTGGCTGTCCACGCTCACGCCCACCAGGCGCCCGGGCATGGAGCGTTTGTGCGCGTCCAGGCAGGCCATGTAGGCGGCGTGCGGTCCGCCCGCGCCCATGGGCATGCCAAAGCGCTGGGTGCTGCCCACCACGATGTCGGCGCCCCATTCCCCCGGCGGGGTGAGCAGGGTGAGGGCCAGCAGGTCGGCTGCCACGATGAAGGCAGCCTGCTGCGCGTGCGAGGCGGCAGTGCCCGCCTGCAATTCGGCCAGCTCGGGCAGACGCCCGTTGGTGGCGGGGTACTGGGCCAGCGCGCCGAAGTGCTCACCGGCGAGTGCCTGTATCCACTCGGCCTGGGAGGCGGTCACGACCACCTCCAGCCCCAAGGGCTTGGCTCGGGTCTTCACCACCGCAATGGTTTGCGGGTGGCAGTCACCCGCGACGATGAAACGATTGCTTTTCGATCTGACGCTGCGCTTGGCCAGCGTCATGGCCTCGGCGGCGGCGGTGGCCTCATCCAGCATGGAGGCGTTGGCGATCGGCATGCCGGTCAAATCGCAGACCATGGTCTGGAAGTTGACCAGGGCCTCCATGCGGCCCTGTGAAATCTCGGCCTGGTAGGGCGTGTAGGCGGTGTACCAGGCGGGGTTTTCGAGAATGTTGCGCAGGATGACGCCCGGGGTGTGGGTGCCGTGGTAGCCCTGCCCAATGAAGCTGCGAAGCAGGCGGTTTTTTCCGGCGATGGCTTTGAGTTCAGCCAGCGCCTGTGCCTCACCCACCGCAGGCGGCAGCTGCATGGCCTGGCGGCGCGCAATGCTGCGGGGAACGATGCTTTCAATCAGGGCGCGGCGCGAGGCCTCGCCAATGACCGAGAGCATGTGCCGCTCGTCGGCCTCCGAGATGCCGATATGGCGCGGAATGAACTCGCCGGGGTTCTCAAGATCGCTCAAGGGGCGGGCGGATTGCATCAACATAAATAGGGCTCCGTCAGGGCTGTCGATATCGGGTGTGCGTAGACCGGCGCAGGCGGCGGGCAGGGCGGGCGCGGGGCCCGCCCGTGCCTCAGGCGTTCTGGGTGAACGCGTCGTAGGCGGTCGCGTCCATCATGGCTTCGAGCTGGCCCGGGTCGGCGAGGCGCACCTTGAAGAACCAGCCGGCGCCCAGCGGGTCGGTGTTGGCCAGCGAGGGATCGCCGCGCAGGGCTTCGTTGACCTCGACCACCTCACCGGTGACCGGCATGTAGACGTCAGCGGCGGCCTTGACCGACTCGACCACGCCAGCCACTTCGCCTGCGTTGTAGCTACGGCCCACTTCGGGCAGGTCGACGAAGACCACGTCGCCCAGCGCGTCCTGGGCATGGACAGTGATGCCCACCACCGAGGGCGCATCGCCCTCGGTCTGGATCCACTCGTGGTCCTGGGTGTACTTGACGCTCATCGGTTTCTCCTGGTTGCGGTTTTGTTTGCTTGTTTTTGGGTTGGCGTTTGACGGATGCCGGTTGGGATTGTCGCCCTGCCGGGATCGCGGTTGGGTGTGGTGTCGCGCATTGGAGGCTTGGTGGCCAGGCTCAGCCCCGGTAGTACCGGTTGGGGACGAAGGGCAGGGCGCTGACTTCCATCGGCACGGCCTTGCCGCGTACCAAGGCGTTGACCCGCGTGCCCGGCGATGCCAGGGCACTGTCCACATAGGCCAGGGCTACCGGCAGGTCGATGCTCGGGCCCAGCAGGCCGCTGCTCACCTCGCCCACACGCTGGCCGGCTGCGTTCTGCAGCTCGGTGTGCTCGCGCACCGGCACCCGCTCCAGGGCCTTCAGACCCACGCGCTTGCGAGCGACGGGCACGCTGCCATCGAGCTGTCCGAGTACCTTGGCCGCACCGGGAAAGCCGCCGGCGCGTGCGCCACCTGTGCGGCGCACCTTCTGGATGGCCCAGTTCAAGGCCGCCTCGACCGGGGTGGTGGTGGTGTCGATGTCATTGCCGTACAGGCACAGACCCGCTTCCAGTCGCAGGGAGTTGCGCGCGCCCAGGCCGATGGGCGCTACCTCGGGTTGTGCCAGCAGGGCGCGGGCCAAGGCCTCGGCCCGGTCGCCGGGGACGGAGATCTCGAACCCGTCCTCGCCGGTGTAGCCGCTGCGGGTGATGAACAGCGCCGCGCCCTCCCAGGTGAAAGACGCGCCGGTCATGAAGACCAGCTTGTCCACGACGTGTAGCAGGCGGGTCAGGGCAGTTGCCGCCTGCGGGCCCTGCAGCGCCAGCAGCCCGTGACCGGTCAGGGGCAGGACCTGGCAGCGGGCGCCGATGCGGGCTTGGATGTGCGCGATGTCGCCCGCCTTGCAGGCGCCGTTGACGATGACGAAGAGGTCGCCCTCGCGCCGGGTGAACATCAGGTCGTCGATGATGCCGCCCTCGTCGGTGAGCAACAGGCCATAGCGCTGCTTGCCCACTGGCAGGTCGACCACGTCGACCGGCATCAGCGATTCGAAGGCCGCGCCTGCGTCCGGGCCCACCAGCCGGAACTGGCCCATGTGCGAAACGTCAAAAAGGCCGGCGGCTGCGCGGGTGTGGCGGTGTTCGGCCATCAGGCCAGCGGGGTATTGCACCGGCATCTCGTAGCCGGCGAAGGGGACCATGCGCGCGCCGAGCTCGAGGTGCAGGGCATGCAGCGGCGTCTTGAGCAAGGCGGTAGCGGGAGCAGGCGAAGAAGACAAGCGGATCTCCGGTGGCAGGGCATCGATCCAGGGCCCGTCCGATCGGATAGGCCTTGGCTGAGCCCCGCTGTCCGCTTTACCTGAGAGATTCACCCCGGTGGGGTTTGCTCCTTCGGTGGGTTTGCTGCGCCTCGCGCCGTGGGTCACGGGCTAGGGCGGCAAGCCTCTCTCCAGCAGGGGAACGCCCCGTTGCCGGAGCGCGTCGTCAGTCCTGGGTGCCTGAGCGTTCGGCCCTCCGGACTCCCGGTGGCCTGCGCCTTCGGCGGCGGTGGGCTGTTGATCCGTTTCCGGATGCCGGCCGCTCTCTCCTGACAACGCGCAAATTGTAGCCGCCCGGAGAACGCATCCAAAGCGCGCCAGATCCCTACAAGGTTGAGCCCTGCATTTGACAGACAAAAAAAAGGCGCCTCTCGGCGCCTTTTTTACATATTGGCGTAGTTGGGTCCACCGCCGCCCTCAGGCACCACCCAGACGATGTTCTGGCTCGGGTCCTTGATGTCGCAGGTTTTGCAGTGCACGCAGTTCTGCGCGTTGATCTGCAGGCGCTCGCCGCCCCCGTCGGCTGGCACGTACTCGTACACGCCGGCGGGGCAGTAGCGCGACTCGGGACCGGCAAACTTGGCCAGGTTCAGGTTCACCGGCACCGAGGCGTCTTTCAGCGTGAGGTGGGCCGGTTGGTCCTCTGCGTGGTTGGTGTTCGAGATGAACACCGACGAGAGGCGGTCGAAGGTGAGCTTGCCGTCGGGCTTGGGGTAGTCGATACGCGGGCAGTCGGCCGCAGGCTTGAGGTTGAGGTGGTCGGCCTTCTGGCGGTGAATCGTCCACGGGATATGCCCGCGCAAGAGGAACTGCTCGACGCCAGTCATCACCGTGGCCAGGGGCAGGCCCTTCTTGAACCACTGCTTGAAGTTGCGCGCCTTGTTCAACTCGGTGTGCAGCCAAGACTTCTTGAAAGCTTCCGGGTAGGCCGTGAGTTCGTCATGGCGGCGGTCAGCCACGATGGCGTCAAACGCCGCCTCGGCCGCCAGCATGCCGGTCTTGATGGCTGCATGGCTGCCCTTGATGCGCGACGCGTTCAGGTAGCCAGCGTCGCAGCCGACCAGGGCGCCGCCAGGGAACACCGTTTTCGGCAGGGACAGCAGGCCGCCCACCGTCAGCGGCAGCTCCCGATTGGGCTTCTTGAAGCGGTAACGCACCGTGCGCTCGTCCAGCACATCGAGGCCGGCAACATCTTCCAGCATGCTTTTGTAGGCCGGCGAGGTATGCGGCCCCACCAGGGTGTCATAACTGTGCTTCACATCAGCAGCCAATACGGGCGCACCATCATGAAACCGGGCCTCTGAGCGCAATTTGAAAGTGGCACTCAAGCCATCTGAAGCCACGCGGACATCCTGAGCCAGCAAACCATAAACAGAACCGGTTTCATCCAAGGAGCCGGTCA
>JAURKV010000264.1 GCA_030831585.1 Ramlibacter sp.
ACGGGCTAGGCAACGGCCCGAACTACATTGGCTTCCCGATCCGCGGCCACGTGCAACTGATGTTCTACCGCAAGGACATCTTCGCCCGTCTGGGTCTGAAAGCGCCCGAGACCTGGGCCGACATGGTCGAGGCCAGCAAGGCCATCCAATCCAAGACCGACATGGCCGGTGTGGCGATGTACTACGGCAAGGGTGGTGGCCAGAACCTGATGATCTGGATGAATTACCTGTGGGGCAATGGCGGCGACCTGGTCGACGCCAAGGGCCAAGTCGCCTTCAACTCGCCACAGGCGGTGCTCGCCACGCAGCAATACCTGGACGTGCTTCTAAAGCACAAGGTAGCGCCAGCGGCCAGTGCCTCCTTCAACGAGACAGATGCGGTGAATTCAGTGGCGCAGGGCAAGAGCGCGATGGTCCCCGTGTGGTGGTGGCGCTATGCCAACCTGACCGACGCCAAGACCTCCACCCTCAAGCCAGAGCAGGTAGGCTTCGCGCCACTGCCCTCCGTGGCCGGTAAGGCGGGTACCACCTACACCAACACGTGGTTCTATGGTGTCAACCGCAACAGCGCGCGCAAGGATGCAGCGATGGAATTCCTCGCCTGGCTCACCCAACCCGAGATCGAGCGTGACCTGCTCCTGGACAGGACCAAGAACGAGGTGGTCGCGGTACAGGTTCCCAACTTGATCAACGGCGATGTCAACGTCCGCTTTGGTGGCATGCATGTGTCGGCTGCGCAGTCGCTCAAGGCCGCTCGTGGCGTCCCGCTGTTCGCGCAGTGGCCGCAGATGTCGGACCTGCTCGAGGCAACCGTCAACGAACTGGCGTCGGGTAAGGGCGACGTGAAGTCGGCGCTTGACGGCGCTGCACAGCGCGCCCGACGCATCATGCGCGCCTGATCTGTCCATGCAGCGACTGCACATCCCGGCCTGGGTCTGGCTCCTCACGCCAGCCCTGGCCTTCGTCCTGGCCATGGCGGTGTTTCCTCTGGGCTACTCCTTCGTCCTGAGCTTGCGGGACTGGAAGCTGGCCCGCAGCGACACGCCAGGTGATTGGGTCGGGCTCGAAAACTACATCACCTTGCTCACCGACGACCCAGAATTTCTGGAGTCGGTGGGGGTGACGTTGATCTTCGTGGGCTGGGATGTCGCGGTCACCTTATTCCTTGCGCTGGGGGCGGCTTTGCTGCTTAAACGCCAAGGGCGCCTGACGTCGCTCGGGCGGGTTTTGCTTGTGCTGCCATTTGTAATGAGTCCGGCGGTCATCGGCATTTCCTTCCGCTTTTTCTTCAACGCGGAATACGGCATCGCTCAGTACCTGTTTGGCTTGCTCATACCGGCGCTGCAGGGGCGCGTCTGGCTCTCCGACAGCCAACTCGCCATGGCGGCAGTGGTCGCAGCCGACGTGTGGCACTGGGCGCCCTACATGACGCTGGTGATTCTCGGTGGCCTGGCCTCGGTGCCGCCGGAGACGCAGGAGGCTGCCGAAGTCGATGGTGCCGGCCCGATTCGCGTCTTCTGGGACGTGACCCTGCCACAGCTGATGCCTGTGCTGGGGATCGTGGTGATTTTGAAGTCGGTGTTCGCGCTGAAGGCCTTTGACAGCATCTTCACGCTGACCAACGGCGGTCCGGGAACGTCCACTCAGACCCTGGCTTACTACGTCTACAACAGCGCATTTGGCTACTACGACATGGGCTATGCCGCTGCAGCGGCCTACCTGCTGACGGCGACGCTGCTGTGTATTGCCATGTTCTACCTGCGACTGGTCCTCAAAAAATGAGCGATGCCGTCTTGCGTGTTCCCGGTCCGGGCTTGGCCTTCGTGCGCCGATGGAGTTTCGATCTGCTGCACGGCGCAGCCGTGATGCTGCTGGTGGGCGTGATCGTCCTGCCCATCCTGTGGATCCTGCTCACCGCCTTCAAGCTGCCGCGCGACGTGTACTCGCTGGACGCCGCGCTCTTTTTCCAGCCGACGCTGGAGAACCTGGTCACTGTCTTCGCCCATCCCTGGAACTTGGGCGGCAAGATCATCAACAGCCTGTTGGTCGCGGGCGGCACGGTGTTGCTGGCCATTCCCATGGCCACGACGGCGGCCTACGCCTTCTCACGCTTTGAATTCCCGCTCAAGAAATTCCTCTTTCTGCTGGTGATCGCTTCGCAGTTCATTCCGGCGGCGGTGGTGGTGCTGCCTTACTTTCTCATGTTCAAGGCCTACGGGCTGCTCGATACGCGCATCGCCCTGGTTCTGGTCAACCTGTCTATCGTTCTTCCCTACGCGGTGTGGATGATCAAGGGTTTCCTCGACGCAGTTCCGCTGGAGATTGAGGAGTCGGCCATGGTGGATGGCGCGCCGCGCTGGCGTGTGCTGGCCGAGATCGTGGTGCCCGCTGCCTGGCCTGGCATCGTTACCGCGGCCGTCTTCAGCTTCACCCTGACCTGGAACGAGTTCCTCTTTGCGCTCATTCTGGGCAAGCAGCACGCGCTTACCCTACCCATCGGGCTGATTGGCTTTCGCACCGAGCGTGGCGACTTGTGGGAGCTGATGGCGGCTGGCGGCCTGCTGATCACGCTGCCCATGTTCCTCATTTCTCTGATGGTGCAAAAGCACTTCGTCGGCAGCCTCACTGCCGGCTCAGTGCGCTGAAGTCGCCCCTTTCCCGAACTCCACACCCTTCATGACCGTTATCGACCTGCAGCATCTGGACAAGCGCTTTGGCAACACGCCCGTGGTCCGGGACCTCAATCTGCACATCGCCGACCGCGAGTTTCTGGTGTTGCTGGGTCCCTCGGGCTGCGGCAAGACGACCACCATGCGGATGATCGCCGGGCTGGAGGAGCCCTCCGGTGGCGACATCCTCTTCGACAAGCAGCGGGTTAACGACCTGCCGACCCGGGGTCGGGATGTGGCGATGGTGTTCCAGAACTACGGCCTGTACCCGCACATGTCTGTCTTCGACAACATCGGCTATCCGCTCAAGCTGCGAGGTATCCCGCGTGAGGAGCGTCGCGTGCTGGTCGAGCGCGCCGCAGACCGGGTTCATCTTAAACCCTTCTTGCACCGGATGCCGCGTGAACTTTCGGGTGGCCAGCGTCAGCGGGTGGCGCTCGCCAGGGCCGTGGTGCGCAACCCGCGCGTGTTCCTGATGGACGAGCCCCTGTCCAACCTAGACGCCAAGCTGCGAGTGACGGCGCGCGCCGAGATCAAGCACCTGAGCGAGGAGCTCGGTGTGACCACCGTTTATGTCACCCACGACCAGGTGGAGGCGATGACCCTTGCCCATCGGGTGGCGGTGATGCACGACGGCATCATCCAGCAACTAGGGCGTCCCGAGGACATTTACAGCGATCCGGCCAATGCCTTCGTCGCCGGCTTCATTGGCTCGCCTGCGATGAACCTGTTGCCCGTGACTGCGCAAGGTGGCGCCATCCGCTGGGCGGGTGGTCCCGCCATCGAACTACAGGCGCCGGGCGAGGGCGCCTGGACACTCGGGGTTCGCGCCGAGGACATGCAGCTGGGCGATGGCGGTCCGGGCAGCTTCTCTGCTGAGGTCTTCACTTTTGAGCTGCTGGGTGACTGCACCATGATCAATCTGAAGCTTGACGAACAGGTGGTGTCCGTCAAAGCGCCCAAAGACCTTCGCCTGGGCCGCGGCGCTCGGGTGGCGTTACGCCTTCCCCTGGACCGGCTGTATTGGTTCAATGCGCTGACCGGTCACCGTGTCCGGAGCTGATGTGAACATGAGCGTTCGCGTTGCTCAGCCCTTGCAGCTGCTGCTGCCTGGCACTCTGTGCGACACCCGGCTGCTCGCTTCCATGCTGAAAGAGTGGCTCGCTGGCGGTATGCCAAATGATGGCGCGCACGCACTTGACTTGTTCGAGCTGGACGAGGCCGAGGCCTGGTGGCAACGCCAGCTGCCCCACCTGCCCGACCAGATGGACCTTGTGGGATTTTCCCTGGGTGGTGTGCTCGCGCTCACCTTGCTGCGCCTGGCACCGCAGCGGGTCCGGCGCCTGGCCCTGGTAGCCGCCAGCGCCCAGGGGGCGACGCCTGCGAACGAGTCCCGGGTGGCTGCGCAAATCGCCCAGTGGCGTGCCAAGGGTCCTGCGGCTGTGGCTCGGCAGATGGCCGAGCAAGCCGTGCCCTCAGGGGGGCGCACCCCAGAATTGACGCAATGCCTCGAGGCCATGGCCGAGGCGACACCCGAGGCCGCCTTTCTAGCCCAAGCGCGTCTGAATACCACCCGCCCCGACGGTTTTGCGACGCTGGAGCGCTGGGGTGGTCCGCTCCTGTTGCTTTGCGGTGAGCGCGACCCTTGGTGCGGCCCCGACATCCAGAACTTGACCCTGGCACGCCGGCCGGACGCTCGCTATGTCTGTCTGCCCGGTGCTGGCCATTACCTCCCCCTCGAGCGACCCTCGGAGGTAGCCGCTGCCTTGACCCAGTTCTTCCGAACCGACACGCCCTGAATTTGCCGACACCATGAACCTGGAACAACTGCGCGCGCGCTTCATCCCCTTCGATAGCCTGCGCTACACCACCGAGGCCTTCATCGACTACGCGATCGAGGAGTGCTCGCCCAAGTACAACTACGCGCTGATCGGTCCCGGCGTCTCGCAAAATCCCAATCAGCCAGTGAGCCTGCGCGAGCCGCACGGTTTCCAGGTCGGCGGCGTATCGATCCCGCATGGCAAGATCAATCCGCCTCACATGCATTTCACCTGCGAGATTTTCATGTGCTTTCGCGGTGACTGGCGACTGATGTGGGGCTTCAACCCAGACGAGAAGCATGCCCTCCTCGGCGAGGGCGATATTGCCTCGGTGCCGACCTGGATCTACCGGGCCTTTCGCAACGTCGGCGTGGACGACGGCTTCCTGTTCACTGGGCTGGGGCGTGACGACACCGGCGGCATTCTCTGGGGCCCCACCACCCTGGCCGCAGCCCAGAAGGCGGGCGTGTTCCTCACTGAGGACTACCGCATGATCGACACCCGCCGCGGCGAGGTGGTGCCTCCCGGTACACGCTTGCTGCAGCCGATGACACCCGAGGAGATCGCCGCGCTGGAGGACTGGTCGCCCGAGGCCATGAGCCGGCGCGTGGTGCGTTTTGCCGACCTGCGCTGGGCGAGCGATTCGCTCCTCGACAGCGTGCTGCCGGGGCATGGCGCCTCCATCGCGCCGGTGGTGGGCCTGGGCATCAGCCAAAGCCGCTCGGTCATCCCGCCGGTGGCCAACGCCCATGGTTTTTCTATCGAATGGCTGCGGATTCCGGCCGGTGGCCAGGTGGGTTGGCATGCCCTGGGCCGCAAGCAGGTGGTGCTGGCCAAGCGGGGCGAGGTCGAGCTTCGGGTGCGCGCCGATGACGGCTTGTTCAGGCAGGTTCTGCGCGGCACGCCCACGCATTGGGACGCCTACTCGGTGCCCGCCGACGCCTGGCGCGCTTTTCACAATGCCGGCGCCGAGGAGGCCTACCTGCTGCTGATGACGGCCGGAGACGAGAAGAAGCCGGTGCAGTGGGAGTCCGACACCGTGGCGGCTGCGGCCGCTGCGGGCTGGTCCATGGACGCCAACAGCTGCATGGCACCCAAGCATTTTGTTGACCGCTCACAGCGCTGAAAGGAACCTGCGAATGCAAGCCACTTCTTCTCCTTTGGGTCCCGCCCCGGCACCGGGCCTGCCGTTGGACACCCGGTTGCGTCCGGCGCTGCGCGGCACTGGCAGCCTCCACGGCCTGTTCTGCGGCCTGCCTTCGCCCGCACTGGTGGAAATGGCCGCATTCGCCGGCTTCGACTTCGTGGTGATCGACAACGAGCATGGCACTGCTGGCATCGAGACCACCGAGCACCTGCTGCGTGCCGCCCGCGCCACAGGTATTGTTCCCATCGTCCGCTGCTTCGAGGCCGACATCGCACGAACCCTCGATGCGGGCGCCAGCGGTGTGAAGGTGCCGATGGTGAACACGCCCGAGCACGCCCAGCGCCTGGCCGAGCGCATGCGCTACCCGCGCCCGGCCGGCCAGATGGGTTCTCGCGGCTGGCGGGGCAGTGCCTTCAGCACGCGTGCCGCCGGTTACGGCGCCTTTGGCGGCCCGGCGCACACCGACCGCAGCAACGAGTCGCTCGCGCTCATTGTCATGATCGAAACGCCCGAAGCGGTCGAGTGCGCGCATGAGATCGCTGCCGTCGAGGGGGTGGACGCGGTCTTCATCGGCCCCAATGACCTTTCGCACACCATGGGCCATGAAAATCGCTGGCAGGAAGCGCCGGTGCAGCGTGCCATCGAGCGCGCGGTGCGTGCGGTGGCCGACGCCGGTAAGTGCGCCGGTGTTCTCACGCTGGACGATGAGGCCCGCCAGCGCTACGCAGGCTGGGGCGCCCGTTACTTTGCCAATGTGGCCAGCAGCCTGGTGATGCGCGCCTTCGAGCAGGCCGCTGGGCGTGGCGGCGCATTGCGCTACTAACCTGGGCAGGCTCGCCATGATCCTGGGCGTGATCGCGGACGATTTCACCGGCGCCACCGATGTGGCCAGCATGCTGGTGCGTCAGGGCCTGCGCGCGGTGGTCTGCACCGACTTGCACGACCCGCTGCCAGGCGAGGCGGATGCCGTGGTCGTGGCGCTCAAAAGCCGTACCGCGCCAGTGCAGCAGGCGGTGGCCGACAGCCTGGCGGCGCTGGCCTGGCTGCGTCAGGGCGCGCCGCGCCAGATCTACTTCAAGTACTGCTCCACCTTCGACTCGACAGCCCACGGTAATATCGGCCCGGTGGCCGAGGCCCTGCTCGACGCCCTGGGCGCGCCACTGGCCATCGCTTGCCCCGCACTGCCCGAGAACGGCCGCACCGTCTTCCAGGGGCATCTCTTCGTCGGCGAGCAGCTGCTCCATGAGTCGGGCATGCGTCACCACCCGCTGACGCCTATGACAGACGCTAATCTGGTCCGTGTGCTGCAGGCCCAGTCGCGGGGCCGGGTCGGGCTGGCGACCCATTCGGTCGTTCGCCAGGGCCCGGCCGCGCTGGCCGCGCACCTGGCGCAACTGGCGACGCAAGGCCATCGACTGGTGGTGGTCGATGCGGTGGACGGCGCCGCCCTCGAGAGCCTGGCCGGCGCTTGTGTGGACCATGCGCTGGTGACGGCTGGCTCCGGCCTGGCCCTGGCCCTGCCCGCGGTTTACGCCCAGCGGGGCTGGTACCAGCCCCGCTCGGACGCTGCGCCTTTGCCACCCGCGCAGGGCCGTGCTGCCATCGTCGCAGGATCCTGCTCGCAGGCGACCCAGGTTCAGGTGGCGCATTGGCGCGATGCTGGCTTGCCAGCCTGGCGCCTGGACCCTGCAGCGCTGGCGGCGGGCGGCGATCTGGTGGCCGAGGCGCTGCGTTGGGCCGCGGCGCAGGGCGCGTCGCCTACCCTCTTTCATGCCACCGCAGACCCCGAGGCGGTCCGCGCCAGCCAGGCCCTGCTGGGCGCTGATGCCGGTGCGCAAATCGAGCATTGCCTGGCCCGTATCGCGGTGGCGCTGGTCGAGGGCGGCGTGGGCCGCCTCGTCGTCGCCGGCGGCGAGACCTCTGGCGCGGTGACCCAGGCCCTGGGGGTTGGCCAACTACGCATCGGTGGCACCATCGACCCTGGCGTGCCCTGGACCCAGGTGGAGGGCAGGCCCCTGTGGCTGGCGCTCAAGTCGGGCAACTTCGGTAGCGTGGATTTTTTTGCCAAGTCTCTGGCCATTTCATCCTGACCATGACCGAATCCCAGGCGCGTGAATCCATCTGCCGCATCGGACAAAGCCTTTTCGAGCGGGGCTATGTCCACGCCACGGCGGGCAACATCAGTGTCCGCCTGGACGATGGCTTTCTGATCACCCCCACCGACGCTTGCCTGGGCCGGCTCGACCCGGGCGATCTGGCGCGGGTGGACCTTGCCGGTCAGGTGCAGGGGACGACCCGCCCGAGCAAGACACTCCTGTTACATCGGCAGATCTACGCCGCGGCCTGCGGCTACCAGGCCGCCACCCGCTGCATCATTCACACGCACAGCACGCATTGCGTGGCGCAGAGCCTGCGTGTCCAGGGCGCTGAGCTTCTGGAGCCGATCACCCCGTATTTCGTGATGAAGGTCGGCCACGTGCCTCTGCTGCCCTATCGGCGTCCCGGTAGCCCCATCGCTGCTGCGGATGTGGTCGAGGCGATTCACCGCTACGGCAAGCAGGGCACGCCGCTGCGCGCGGTGATGCTCCCCCGCCTGGGGCCCAATGTGTGGCACGACCATCCGGAGGCCGCGATGGCCATCCTGGAAGAACTGGAAGAGACCGCGCGGCTACAGCTTCTGGTGCCAGACACGCCGCCCTTGACGCCGGAGGCGATCGAGGAATTGCGCCAGTCCTTCTCGGCCGTCTGGTAATCCGTCAGGCCCATCTGCCCATTTGCCCGGTTGACTTGAGATGTCACTATGACCACGATTCGCTTCGCCGCCAATCTGTCGATGCTGTACCCGGACAGGCCTTTCCTCGATCGCTTCGCGGCCGCCGCCGCCGATGGCTTCGAGGCAGTGGAATATCTCTTTCCCTATGCCTACCCCGCCGCCGACATCAAGGCACGGCTCCAGGCCTTCGGCCTGCGGCAAGTCCTGTTCAACACACCGCCAGGTGGCCTCGAGGCCTCGCTCTGCGAGGACGCCTGGCAGTCTGGCTCGCGCGGCACCGCCTGCGTGCCGGGCCGGGAGGCAGAGTTTCGCGCTGGCATCGAGGCGGCGTTGCGCTACGCCGAGGCGCTGGACTGCCCGCGCATCCACGCCATGGTGGGCCTGCGCGCCCCGGATTGCAGCGCCGAGCAGGCCGACGCGGTGCTGCTGTCGAACCTGCGCTGGGCCGCGGGCCTGGCGCAACGCGCCGGCTGCACGCTGCTCATTGAGCCGATCAATCCGATCAATGTACCGGGCTTCCACTTGAATCGGCAGAACCATGCCCACACCCTGGTGCAGGCGGTGGGCTCCCCGCACCTGAAGGTGCAGCTGGACCTGTTTCACTGCCAGCGGGTCGAGGGCAACCTGGCCGGCCAGTTGGCGCAGGCGCTGCCCAGCGGCCGGGTGGGGCACATCCAGATCGCCGAGGCCCCCGACCGTCACGAGCCAGGCAGCGGCGAGATCGACTGGCCGCCGCTGTTCGCGCTGATCGAAAAGCTTTCCGCGCCCGGCGCCATGAACCGCTGGGAGGGTTGGGTTGGCTGCGAGTACCTGCCCGCCGACAGCGGACCCGGCGGCACCTCGCGTGGGCTGGGGTGGCTGCGGGCTCTGCGTTCCGCGGGTGCCTGAGCCCAGCGACCTCAGTCTTCGTTCGCCTCGATCTTGTCGATCAGTCGCGCCAGCGCATGGCGCACAGTCGCCGCGCGCACTGCGGCGCGGTCGCCTGCAAAGCGGCGCGTCTCGGAGGACAGCCGGCCGTCGACCATGAAGCCAAACCACACCGTGCCCACCGGCTTGGCGGCGCTGCCGCCAGCAGGTCCGGCGACGCCCGTCACCGCCACCGCCGCCCGCGCCCGCGAGTGCCGCACCGCGCCATGGGCCATGGCCCGCGCCACCAGCTCGCTGACCGCACCGTGTTCTGCGATCTGATGGGCGTCAACCCCGAGTAGCTCGGTCTTGGCTTCGTTGGAGTAAGTCACGAACCCGCGCTCGAACCATTCGCTGGAGCCCGCCAGGTCGGTGCAGGCGGCTGCGATGCCGCCGCCGGTGCAGCTTTCGGCGGTGGCCATCATCCAACCACGCGCGCGCAGCTGATCGGCCAGCGCAGCCACTAGCGCCGGGGTGTTTCTTGTGTCTTCGGAATCAGGAGCAGTCTGCGTCATAAGGCCCTCGCGACAGCGAACAGGAACAGGGTGCAGAAGGCGGCCACCAGGTCGTCCAGCAGGATGCCCAGGCCACCGCGCCAGCCAAATCCGTGGAACAGCCGGTCGGCCCAGCCCACCGGGCCGGGCTTGACCGCGTCGAAGAAGCGAAACAGCGCGAAGGCGGCCACCTGCGTGAGCCAGCCCGCCGGCGCCAGCAGCCACAGCACTGCCCAGAAGGCGACGATCTCGTCCCACACGATGCACCCAGGATCGAGCAGCGCCAGACGCTCGGCGGTGCGGGCGCAGGCCCACCACCCCAGCGGCAGGCTGGCGAGGATGATCCAGCCGATCGCCGCTTGCGACAGCCACAGCTGCATCACCAGGAAGCTGGCCCAGGCCCACAGCGTACCCACCGTGCCGGGCGCCACCGGTGACAGGCCCGAGCCCAGGCCTAGCGCGATTGCATGAGCCGGGTGCGAGAGCAAAAAGCGGACATCGGGCCGGCGAGGCGCGGCCGCGGAGTCGGTGGGAGTCATGGCGGGATGGTAATCGGCGTGTGCGCAGGCGGGTGGCGGGCTCTGCCATCGTGACGGCGTACCGTCGGGGCGCCCACAGGCGGTACGGGCCGCACAGGATTCATGGGGGTCCGAGGCTGCTGAGGCGCCTGCGGTTTCTGATCCGCCTCAGGCGAAGTGGTCGAACGCCGCTACCGGTCGCACCACCGCCTGGCCAGCGGCGTCGACCAGCCGCAGGCCGGGCGCCGCTTCAATCACACCGATGCAGTGCACGGCAGTGCCGCTGGCCCGGCCGGCGGCCAGTACCGCGTCGCGGGCTGCGGCCGGGGCGGTGAAGGCCAGCTCGTAGTCGTCGCCCCCGGCGAGGGCGAAGTCCAGCCGGTCTTGCACGGACAGGGCCTGAGCCTGGACGGACAGGGCGGCCACCAGCTCGGCCCACAGCGTGGCGCCCACGCCGGATGCGGCCAGGACATGGCCGAGGTCACCGACCAGGCCGTCACTCACATCGATCGCGGCGCTGGCCACGCCGCGCAGCGCCAGCCCCAGCGAAACGCGGGGAATCGGGCACTCCAGCCTTTCGCGCGCCGCCTCGAACACGGCTTGGGGTGCCTGCCGCGTGCCCCGAAAGACCTCCAACGCCAGCCGGGCGTCGCCCAAGGTGCCGCTGACCCAGACCTCGTCGCCAGGTCGCGCGCCCGAGCGCAGCAGGGCCTGGCCGGTGGGCACCTCGCCGAAGATGGTGATCGAAATGGCCAGCGGCCCGCGGGTGGTGTCGCCACCCACCAGCTCGCAGCCATGCGCGTCGGCCAGCGCCAGCAGGCCCTGCGCAAAGGGCGCGAGCCAGGCCTCGTCCGCCTGGGGCAGGGCCAGGCCGAGGGTAAAGGCCAGGGGCTTCGCACCGCAGGCGGCCAGGTCACTCAGGTTGACCGCGAGGCACTTGTGGCCCAGGCGGCGCGGGTCGACCGTGGAGAGGAAATGCCGGCCTTCGATGAGGAGGTCGGTGGAGACGGCCAGTTGCATGCCCGGCGCGGGTGCCAGCAGGGCGCAGTCGTCACCCACGCCCAGGGGGCTGCGGCGTACTGGCCGCTTGAAGTAGCGCGCTATCAGGTCGAATTCGCCCATGGCGTTCTGCCCGCGAGGCACCCGCCTCAGTGCAAGACCCGCCGGGTACCGTCGTCGAGCACGAACATCGGGATCTCGGTCTCGAAGCGCTCGCCGTCCTCGGCCACCGAAAAGTAACTGCCATGCATGGTGCCCGAGGGCGTGCGCAACCGGCAGCCGCTGGTGTACTGGAAAGATTCACCGGGCCGCAGCAGCGGCTGGTGGCCCACCACGCCCAGCCCTTTGACCTCTTCGATCTGGCCCTGCGCGTCGGTGATGTGCCAGTGGCGGGAGATGAGCTGCGCAGGCACTTCCCCTGCATTGATGATGGTGATGGTGTAAGCGAAGCTGTAGACGCCCTCTTCGGGCGCGGATTGGTCCGGCAGGTATTCGGGCCGGACTTCTACACGTAACTGATACTTGGCCATGCGGCGGATGTTACCTGCCGGCGGACGGCCCATTCCGATTGCAATTGCGCGGGGGCTCTGCGCGGGCGGCAGCTGGCCCGCAAAGCCGGGCGGCGGGGCCGCGACGTTTGCGACAATCGCGGCATGAGCTCCACCTTCCGCATCGCCCCGTCCATCCTCTCGGCCGACTTCGCCCGCCTGGGCGAGGAGGTGCGTGATGTCATCGCCGCCGGCGCCGACTGGATCCACTTCGACGTGATGGACAACCACTACGTCCCCAACCTCACCTTCGGCCCGATGGTCTGCCAGGCGCTGAAACCCCATGCCAAGCGTGCCGACGGCACCCCGGTGCCGGTCGACGTGCACCTGATGGTGCAGCCGGTCGATGCCCTGGCCCAGCTCTTTGCCGATGCCGGGGCCGACTACATCAGCTTCCATCCCGATGCCTCCGGCCATGTGCACCGCAGCGTGCAGGCGATCAAGGCGCGCGGCTGCAAGGCCGGTCTGGTGTTCAACCCAGCGGCCTCGCTGGACGTCCTCGATTGGACGATCGACGACATCGACCTGATCCTGATCATGTCGGTCAACCCCGGCTTTGGCGGCCAGAGTTTCATCGACTCGGCGCTGCGCAAGATCGAGCAGGCGCGCAAGCGCATCGACGCCAGCGGCCGCGACATTCGGCTGGAGGTCGACGGCGGCATCAAGGTCGACAACATCGCCCGGGTGGCGGCCGCCGGCGCCGACACCTTCGTGGCTGGCAGCGCCATCTTTGGCAAGCCCGATTACCGCGCCGTCATCGACGGCATGCGGTCCGCGCTGGCCGGCCCAGCGGGCTGATTCGGCGGTACACAGCGCTGCACACCGGCACTGGAGGTCCAAGGCGGCCCAAGAGGCGGCCCAGTGCAGCCAAAAGCAGCCCGGCAGCCACACGCGGCCCCACCAGGCCGAACGATCGCAGACCCAACGGCTGCGGTCGGCGGGCTCCTACCGGCAACCGTCGGGGTGGACGACAGGCTCCAACGACCGCTGGCTACGGTCACGCCCCTTGCGCTTTTCTAAGCTCTAGCCCTTCCCGTGATGCCAGTTGCATCGCCGGGTATGGCAAACACCAAGGGGTATGGGCATGGCGTGGATCGTGGAGTGGCCCGAGTGGCTGGTGTGGTGCGCGGTCGGCGCGGCAGCGGCGTTTGGTGTGGCGGCGGTGGCTTATGTCATTGAGTCCGCAATCGAGACGGGCCAGTCCTAGGCCGCCCAAGGCCTGCTGCGCACGTTTCTGTCTCTCCTCAGGTCCTTCCCGGGACTCCCCCTTTCTGTCCCCAACCGCACCCGACACGCCCACCATGGTCCTCACGCGCACAGAGCCCCCCCGCAAATCCAAGCCGAGCGATCCCGTCGCCGCGCATCAGCGACAGCTGGAGGCCTTTCACTCGCCCGCCGACGGGCCGTTGACCACCCAGCAGGGCGTGGTCTTCTCCGATAACCACAACAGCCTGCGCGCCGGCCTGCGCGGCCCCACCCTGCTGGAAGACTTCATCCTGCGGGAAAAGCTGGAGCACTTCGGCCAGGAGCGCATTGCCGAACGTGTGATCCACGCCCGTGGCGCCGCCGCCCATGGCTGGTTTGAGTGCCATCGCTCTCTATCGGCCTTTACCCGTGCCGACTTCCTGCAAGAGGCGGGGGGGCGCACGCCCGTCTTCGTGCGGTTCTCCAACCTCACCGGCGAGCGCGGATCGGCCGATACCGTGCGCGACCTGCGCGGCTTCGCGGTCCGCTTCTATACGCGAGAGGGCAACCTCGACCTGGTGGGCGCGAACTTCCCGGTGTCTTTCGTCCAGGACGCCATGAAGTTCCCCGACTTTGTGCACGCGCTCAAGCCCGAGCCGCACCACGGCATGCCCCAGGCCAGCGCCGCACACGACACCTTCTGGGACTTCGCCTCACTCGTGCCCGAGAGCACCCACGCGCTCATGTGGCTGATGTCCGACCACGCCCTGCCGCGCAGCCTGCGCATGATGGGTGGCTACGGCGTGCACAGTTTTCGCCTGGTCAACGCGCAGGGTGGCGCCCACTTCGCCAAGTTCCACTGGCGCCCCCGCCTGGGCCGCCATGCCCTGGTGGCCGAAGAAGCCCAGCGCATCGCCGGCTTCGACCCGGACTTCCTGCGCCGCGACCTGTGGGAGGCGATCGCCCGCGGCCAGCACCCGGAGTGGGAGCTGGGCCTGCAGTTGGTCGACGAGGGACGTGCCGACGAACTCGGCGTAGACCTGCTGGACCCGACCAAGCTGCTGCCCGAGGCGCTGGTACCGATACAGTGGGTGGGCAAGCTGGTGCTCCATCGCAACCCGGAAAACTTCTTCGCAGAGACCGAGCAGGTGGCCTTTAACCCCGGGCATCTGGTCCCCGGCATCGACTTCAGCCACGACCCGCTGCTGCAAGGTCGGCTGGCGGGCTACAGCAGCGCCCAGGCCGCCCGTCTGGGCGGGCCTAATCACCATCAGTTGCCCATCAACCGCCCCGTTTGCCCGGTGCATCACTTCCAGCGCGATGGCGCGCATTGCCTGGGCATTGCCCGGGGGCCGGTCAGCTACGAGCCCAACTCCCTGGCACAGGGTGGCGAGTTCCGTGCCGATGGCGGGGAGCAGGGCTTCCAGTCGCTACCGGGGCCGGTGGCCCCACCCAAGCTGCGAAAGCGCACGCCGGCCTTTGACGACCACTTCAGCCAGGCCACCCTGTTCTGGAATAGCCAATCGAGCGCGGAGCGGGATCATCTGGTGTCGGCATTCGTGCAGTCGCTGGCGCGGGTCGAATCTGCCGCCATCCGCCAGCGCGCGGTTGACAACCTGGCGCTTGTGGACGCCCGCCTGGCGCGCAAGGTGGCTGACCCGCTGGGGCTGCCGCCGCCGGATCCGCGCGCCGCAGCGGGCCGAGCGGGCTTTCGTCATCCCCCGGGCGAGCCTATCAGCGCCACGCTGGACCGCTGCGCCGAGCTCTCGCTGGAGGCGCCGCCGGCGAGTATCGCCAGCCGGCGGGTGGCCATTTTGGTCGCCCCAGGGGTGGAGGTCGGAGCGATGAAGGTGCTGCAGCAGGCGCTGCATGAACACGGCGCCCAGACTCGGGTGCTGGCCAGCCATCTGGGGGTCGTCGCGACTTCCTCGGGCCAGCAGCTGCTGGTCGACCAGACCTTCTGCGGCGCGCCCTCAGCGCTGTTCGACGCGGTCATGGTCCCCGCCGGCGCCGCCAGTGCCGACAGTCTTTCCCGGCAGGGTGATGCGGCGCTCTACCTGCTGGAGGCCTACCGGCACGGTAAGTCCCTTTGCCTGATCGGGGAAGGTGCACGCTTGCTACATCTGCCCGTGCCGGAGGCCGAAGCCCTGCCTGGCGTCGTACGGGGGCGGAATGATCCGGCTGACCGCCTACCGATGGTTCAGGCCTTCATCCAAGCGATTGCCCGTCACCGGCATTGGGGCCGCCCCAAGGCCGACACGGCGCCAGACTGAGTCCGGCTCTGGGCGGCGCCCCCCGCGCCTGTCCTACGCCTGCCAGCTTCGTCAGCCGACGCCCTGCCTGACGGTCCCGGCTCCCAATCCAGTCCGTGGCCGGCATCGGGTCGGTCGCTGATGGCATTTGCAGCAGGAGCCTAGAGCATGGCAAGTCACAACCAGGAAAAGCAGGCAGCGCAGGGTGAGCAGGGCCAGGCAGGCAAGGAGGGTAGCGGCTCCCTCCGCGGCTTTGCCTCGATGGACCCGCAGCGACAGCGCGAGATTGCCAGTCAGGGTGGCAAGGCCGCCCATGAGAGCGGTCACGCGCACGAATTCACCTCGGAGGAGGCGCGCGAGGCTGGCAGCAAGGGGGGCAAGGCCGCCCACGAGAAAGGCACTGCGCACGAGTTCACCCCCGAAGAAGCGCGCGAGGCTGGACGCAAGGGCGGTAAGGCGGCCCATGCCAAGGGCACCGCGCATGAGTTCACGCCTGAAGAGGCGCGTGAAGCCGGTCGCAAGGGCGGTGAAGCCCAGGCCAGTCTGCTGCGCGGGGAGGAAACCGGCGGCCTACCCCCCGGCGGCGTGCGGCACTGAGGGGAGCCTCAGGCGCCCCGGGCACGCTGCGCCGGTCCTGGCGCTTGCGGCGCTCCCGGCCCTCCATTTCGGACCTCCGGCCCGGCCTGATCTGATCCAGGCACGGGTCGGCGGGCCTTGTTCGGCCTCGTCCTTTGCTACACTGGCCCGCATGTTTATCCACCGCAACTTGATCACAGGTCAATCTGACCGGGGAGCCTGGCCCTGGCGTCGGCCAGCATCGTTGCGCGCCTGATCGCACGGGGTGCCCCCGTGCACCCCTGGGCCCGATGAACGCTAAATATGTCCGAGTGGACATTCGATGTCCGTCCCATCTGGCCCCTGATCGAATCCCCAGCCGGCCCTTCGCGCCGGCGTGAGCGAGTGGAGGCTCATCCCGTGATCACCGAACTTGAATTCAAGAGCCTGGCCCAGGCCGGCTACAACCGCATTCCCCTCATCGCCGAGGCCTTTGCAGACCTCGAAACCCCACTTTCCCTCTACCTCAAGCTCGCCCATGCCAAGGGCGACGGTCGCCTGTCCTTCCTGCTGGAGTCCGTGGTGGGCGGCGAGCGCTTCGGCCGCTACAGCTTCATCGGCCTGCCGGCGCGCACCTTCCTTCGTACCAGCGGTTTTGGCAGCGAGGCCCGCACCGAGGTCGTGCGTGACGGGCAAGTGGTCGAGACTGCTGTCGGCAACCCGTTGGACTTCATCGAGTCATATCAAAAGCGCTTCAAGGTGGCCTTGCGGCCCGGCCTGCCGCGCTTTTGTGGTGGCCTCGCCGGCTACTTTGGCTATGACACGGTTCGGCACATCGAGAAAAAGCTGGAAAAGTCCTGCCCACCCGACACCCTGGGCTGCCCCGACATCCTGCTTTTGCAATGCGAGGAGCTGGCCGTCATCGACAACCTGTCTGGCAAGCTGTATTTGATCGTCTACGCCGACCCGGCGCTGCCCGAAGCCTTTGCCAACGCCAAGAAACGGCTGCGCGGCCTCAAAGAGCAGTTGCAGTACTCGGTCAGTGCGCCGGTGGTCAAGCCCTCGCAGGGTTATCCGGCCGAGCGCGAGTTTCCCAAAGCGCAATACATCGCCGCTGTGGAGCGTGCCAAGGAACTGATTGCCGGCGGTGACTTCATGCAGGTACAGGTCGGCCAGCGCATCAAGAAGCGCTACACCGAGTCACCTTTGTCGCTGTACCGCGCGCTGCGCTCGCTCAATCCCAGCCCCTACATGTATTACTACCACTTTGGTGACTTCCATGTGGTCGGGGCGTCACCGGAGATTCTGGTGCGCCAGGAAAAAGTCGTCATTGAGGGC
>JAURKV010000265.1 GCA_030831585.1 Ramlibacter sp.
GGACTCGCAAATGGACTTGGCCTCCTGCCGGATGCGCGCCTCGAGTGCGCGCGAAGCGCTCTCCACGCCGACGGCGTCGGCCCGGTCATGCGCTTCGAGCAAACGCTCGTAGTCTTCCCGCGGAAACTTGGCGTCGATTGGTAGCCACACTGGCTGGCCATCGCCGCTGCGGCCGGGAAAGCGAACCGCGAAGTCGACCCGCTGCCGGCTGCCGGGCCGGGTCTCGACCTGCTTGCCATATTGCTCCGGGGTCAACACCTGCTCGAGCAGGGCTTCGAGCTGCACCTCGCCAAATATTCCGCGGGTCTTCACATTGGTCAGCACGCGCTGCAGGTCGCCCACGCCCTGCGCCAGGCTTTGCATCTGGCCCAAACCCTGATGAACCTGGTCGAGCCGCTCGGCCACCTGCTTGAAGCTTTCGGTGAAGCGAGCCTCCAGGGTCGACTGCAGCTTTTCGTCGACCGTCTGACGCATCTCGTCGAGTTTGGCTGCATTGTTTTGCTGCAGCTGCCCCAGCTGAGCCTCGAGGGTGGCACGCACCTCTGAAAGCCTGCGCGCATTGGCCTCGCTCAGGCCCTGCAGCTGCATGGCGAGCGTATCAGCCAGATGCTTTTGCATCTGCGCCAGTTGCTGGCCGAAGGCGTCGATGCGATCGCTCTGGGTGCGGGTGGCCTCGCCGCCCTGGCGTACCAAGGATTCCTGGAACTGGGTGAGGGTCTGGCCCAGTTCCTGGCGCAGCCCCCGCGAGGATTCGCTGACTTCGCGCCGAACCTCCCGCTCAAGGCGTTCGATGCCCGCCTGAAGGGCGGTACTGGCGCTCTCGTCCACCGGCGTCTTGCGCACCAGCAAGAAACCCAGGAGGCCCACATTGGCCAGCCCGAGGACGAGGAGCATCCACTCCATCAGCGACGCGCTCCGGCCAGGGCCTCGGGGTTGAGCGGCGTCTTGGGCTGTCCCTGGGTGAGGAAGTTGATGAGGTTGTCGGCGGCTAGGTCGGCCATCGCGCGGCGGGTACGCACCGTGGCGCTAGCGATGTGCGGGGTGAGAACCACGTTCGGAACGGTGAGGAGGTCCGGATGGACCCGGGGTTCTCCCTCGAACACATCAAGCCCGGCGGCGGCAATGCGGCGCTCGCGCAGCGCTTGTGCCAACGCAGCGTCATCGACGATGCCACCGCGGGCCACATTCACCAGAGTTGCGGTCGGCTTCATCTGCGCCAGTTCGGCGGCGCCGATGGCGTGGTGCGAGGCCGGCGAGTACGGCAGCACCAGCACCAGGTGATCGGCCTCGCGCAGCAGCGTGGCCTTGTCCACATAGCGGGCCTTGCAAGCGGCCTCGGTGGCCGCATCGAGGCGCGAGCGGTTGTGATAGATCACGTTCATGCCAAAGCCGTGCGCACCCCGGCGGGCAATGCCCTGGCCGATACGGCCCATGCCCAGGATGCCCAAGGTGCTGCCATTGACCTCGGCACCTGCAAACATGTCGAAGGCCCACTTGTTCCATTGGCCCGCTCGCAGGAAGTGTTCGGACTCGGTCAGGCGCCTCGCGGTGGCCAGCAGGAGGGCAAAGCCGAAGTCGGCGGTCGTCTCGGTCAGCACGTCGGGGGTGTTGGTGCCCAGGACGCCCGCGGCCGTCATCGCCGCCAGGTCGAAGTTGTTGTAGCCCACCGCCATATTGGCGCAAATGCGCAGGTCAGGGCAGGCGGCCAGCAGTTCGGCGTCGATGCGCTCGCCGCCGGTGGTGAAGACCCCGGCCTTACCGCGCAGCTTTTCGATCAGCGTGGCGCGATCCCACAGATCGTCGGACTGGTTGGCCGTGACCTCGAAGCACTGCGCCAGGCGGGCAATCGTTTCGGGAAAGATGGCGCGCGCCACCAGGATGGAAAGTTTGCTCATAGGAACCACAGCCATGTCATGACAAGGAAAAGGGGAAGAAGCACGCAGCCGGACCAGGCCATGTAGCCAAAGAAGCTGGGCATGGGCACGCCACGTTGCTCGGCGATCGCTTTGACCATCAGGTTGGGCGCGTTGCCGATGTAGGTGTTCGCGCCCATGAAAACGGCACCCGCAGAGATAGCGGCCAGCGTGGGCGCCATCGTCGTCATCAGCACCTGGGGATCGCCACCCGCGGTATTGAAGAAAACGAGGTAGGTTGGGGCGTTGTCGAGAAATGAACTGAGGAAGCCAGTGGCCCAGAAATAGGCGGCGGGATCGGGCTGGCCGTCCGGTCGGGTCACTGCAGCAATGACTGCACCAAAGGGTCCCGCGCTACCCGCTTGCAGCATGGCGATCACGGGCACGATGGTGAGAAAGATGCCGGCGAACAGCTTGGCGACCTCCTGCATCGGCGCCCAGGAAAACTCGTTGTCCTCGTGCACCGAGGCAGGGGTGATGCGCAGGGAGAGCAGGGTGACCAGAACCAGGCCCAAGTCGCGCACCAGGCCGGGCAAACCCACCACCGTGCCAAACAGGTCAAACTGGACCGGCGACTTCCACAGACCGCTCATCAGGACCAAGCCCATGATCGCCCCCAGTAGCCAGAAGTTGCGCGCGCCGTCAAAGCGCAGCGCCGGCGAGTCAGGCGTTGGGTCCTGGGCTGCCACCTCCTCGCGGTGGTGGTAGTACCACCGATCCAGAAAATAAAAGCCAAGGAGAAGGCTACCCACCAGGAAAAGGGTCTCGGGAAAGATGTGGGACAACGTCCAGAAAAAGTCCACGCCCTTGATGAAGCCGAGAAACAGGGGCGGATCTCCCAAAGGTGTGAGCGAACCACCGGCGTTGGAGACAATGAAGATGAAAAAAACCACCACATGGGCGCGATGACGGCGGTTGTCGTTGGCCCGGATCAGAGGCCGGATCAAGAGCATGGAAGCACCCGTGGTCCCCATGAAGCTCGCCAGCACCGCACCAATAGCCAGAATCGCGGTGTTCAAACCCGGACTCCCATGCAAGTTGCCGTGAATGTGGATGCCACCGGACACGGTGAACAAGGCGGTGAGCAGGATCACGAAGGGGATGTACTCCGCCACCAGCGCATGCAGCACCGTGCTACCGGCAAGACCTGCGCCAAACAGTGCGGCAAAAGGCAGCAAGAAGGCAAACGCCCAGGCCGCGGTGATCTTTCCAAAATGGTGGTGCCACAGGTGCGGGACCAGCAGTGGCATCAGCGCGATAGACAGCAGAAGACCGGCAAATGGCACGCCCCACACCACCGAAAGCTGGCTACCGTCTAGGTTGGCTGCAGTGGCCAAACCGGGCAACAGCAAAGGCAGGCAGCGAAGTGCGGCCAGCAAGCGGCGTGCGCAGTGAGGCCCGCCGCCGCGTAGTGGACGCGGACCCGTGGTTCCAGCCAGCCTCATCGCCCGCCCCTCAGTCGAACCAGCGGGTGAACTGGTCCACGGTCTCGCGCGGGGTGTGGAAGGTATTCACCAGCGCTGCCTCATCGGCGTAACCAAGGGACATTCCGCAGACCACCATGTCACCTTCGTCCGCACCGATATGCGGCAGGATGATGTCTGCAAAGCCGTTCCAGGCGGCCTGGGGGCAGGTGTGCAGACCGCGGGCGCGCGCAGCCAGCATCACACTTTGGATGAACATGCCGTAGTCCAGCAGGGAGCCGCGGCCGAGTCGCTTGTCGATGGTGAAAATCAGTCCGACTGGGGCGTCGAAGAAGCGGAAGTTGCGCTGATGCTGGGCGTGCATCTTGTCCTTGTCGGCCTTGCCGATGCCGAGCAGCCCATAGAGACTCCAGCCGTTTTCACGGCGACGGTCCACATAGGGTGAAAACCATTGGCTGGGGTAATAGTCATAGGCCTCCGGGTGCTGGGCGGCGAGCGAGGGATCGGCGCGCATGGCGTCGTGTGCGGCACATGCCTTGGCGACCAGACTGTCACGGCTGGCACCCTGCAAAACATGCACTTTCCAGGGCTGGGTATTCACACCGGAGGGCGCGCGGCTGGCCACACGCAGGATGTCGGCAATGGTCTCGCGCGACACCGGTTTGGGCAGGAAGGCGCGGGTCGAGAAGCGGCTGGCGATGGCGGCGTCAACGCTGGCCGGATCCTCGATCCGGGTGGCAACTTGGGAAATGCTCATTGAAGGGTCTCCAGTAGGGTTCTCAGTTTTTCGGGCAGGGGGGCGGGGCGGCGCGTTTCGCGGTCCACGTAGACATGAATGAAGTGACCGCGGGCGGCCGTCAGGGCCGCGCCTTCTGCAAACAGGCCCACCTCGTAACGAACGCTGCTGGCGCCAAGCCGCGACACGCGAATGCCAGCCTCCACATTTTCCGGGAAGGCCAGGGGCTCGAAGTAATTGCACTGGGTCTCAATCACGAGACCGATGGTCGAACCGGCGTGAATGTCGAGCGCGCCCTGTTCGATCAGGTGGGCGTTCACCGCTGTGTCGAACCAGCTGTAATAGACGACGTTGTTGACGTGACCGTAGACATCGTTGTCGGCCCAGCGGGTTCCGATCGTGCGGAAAGCGCGGTAGGCACTGCGGGGCTCCGGCTGGGGTCGGCTGTCCTTGTTCTCACTCATCGCCCTACATTCTGCCAGCGACGCCAGTACTGCCTGGCGACCTGGAAGGTGTTCACATGGGCCTGGACGGTGTCCTCAACGCGGTGGCCGTAGCCACCCGCCATCGCCATGGCCAGGGGCAGGCGCCGCTGCCACGCCCAGTCGAAGACCCGGCGGTCCCGGGCCTCGAGGCCGTCCCAGGTCAGCTTGAGGCGGCCCAGCCGGTCGCCCTCGTGCGGGTCAGCGCCCGCCAGATAGATCACGAGTCCCGGGGAAAAGCGCCGATCCAACTCGTCGAGCGCACCCTCCAATGCCTCCAGATAGTCGGCGTCCCCACAGCCGTCTGGCAGAGGCACATCAAGATCCCCGGCCTCCTTTCGGAAGGGAAAGTTCTTCGCCCCATGCAGCGACAGGGTGAACACGCTGTCATCCCCCTGGAAAATGCGCGCTGTACCGTTGCCCTGGTGTACGTCGAGATCAATGACCGCTACCCGGAGAACGGCGCCCGGGCCATCACGACCCGGGCCCAATCTCGATGCCAGGACTGCGCCGCCAACCGGCCACCGAGCCTGACGCGCCCACTCGACCTGCATCAGTCGCGCAGCCACCGCAGCGTCATTGAACACGCAAAAGCCGCCCCCCCGGTCCGCGTAGGCGTGGTGGGTACCCCCAGCAACATTGGCTGCCACGCCTTCACGAAAGGCAGCCCGACAAGCAGCCAAGGTGGCACCGACAGAGCGACGGGCACGGTCGGCCATGGCAACGCTCCAGGGAAACCCGATCTCGCGCAGGATGCGGGGATCCACCGAGCCGTCGGCGATCCCCTGTATGTAAGTCGGGACATGCACCAGCGCCAGTTCGCCATCGCTGGCGGGCTCGGCCTGGCAGAGCACCAAGTCGTCCAACTCCGCGACGAGACGATCGCGCAACATGGCGTACTTGGCCATCGGGAACCGATGCCCCGGCGGAAGCGGCAGTACAAACTGCGCGGCATAGAACACCTGCATTGCCGGATTGTTGCGTTGCGAGGCCGGCGTGTCTGACCAGGGGGGCATTGCACCCACGAGATATAAATCTTATTGACTATTTTCTGGTCAACTCAACTGCCTTGAAAAATTTTTGTTGCATCGCACCAAAATTTACTTGAAAAGCGCGGGAAGACCCCTATACTTCATTCCATGCTGCACCGCACCAAAGCACCCCGAGGGCGGGCAGCAAGTTGTGAAAAGCAGTGACTCCACCCCCTACAACCCATTAGGAAATTTTCAAACATGCTGACCCCTGAACAAGTCCTCGCCTCCCAGAAAGCCAACCTCGAAACCCTGTTCGGCCTGACCTCCAAGGCCTTCGAAGGTGTAGAGAAGCTGGTCGACCTGAACATGACCGCCTCCAAGGCCGCACTGATCGAAGCCGCAGACAGCTCCAAAGCCGTCCTGTCCGTGAAGGACGCTCAGGAGCTGCTGGCACTTCAAGCCACTCTCTTCCAGCCGCTGGCCGAGAAAACCGCCTCCTACAGCCGCCACCTGTACGAGATCGCCACC
>JAURKV010000022.1 GCA_030831585.1 Ramlibacter sp.
ACCCTCGATCAACTTGAGCAGGGCCTGCTGCACGCCCTCACCCGAGACGTCGCGGGAGATAGAGGGGGTCTCGGACGTGCTTGAGATCTTGTCGATACCGTCGACGTAGACGAACCCGAGCTGGGCCCGCTCCACTTCGTAGTTGCAGCTCTGAAGGAGCTTTTGGATGATGTTCTCGACGTCCTCACCCACGTAACCGGCTTCGGTGAGGGTGGTCGCGTCGGCCATGACGAAGGGCACGTCGAGCATGCGGGCCAAAGTCTGGGCCAGCAGGGTCTTGCCCGAGCCGGTGGGGCCGATCAGGAGGATGTTGGACTTGGCCAGCTCGACATCGTCTTTCTTGGCCTTTTCTTTGTGACGCAGGCGTTTGTAGTGGTTGTAGACCGCCACTGCCAGGATGCGCTTGGCTGGCTCCTGGCCGATGATGTAGTTGTCGAGGTTGGTCTTGATCTCGACAGGTGTGGGCAAGTCCCCGCGCGCCTCTTTCTCCTCAGCGCCAGCGGGCAACTCGTCGCGGATGATTTCATTGCACAGGTCGATGCACTCGTCGCAAATGAAGACCGAGGGGCCTGCGATGAGTTTCTTCACCTCGTGCTGGCTCTTTCCGCAAAACGAGCAGTACAGCGTTTTTTCGCTGGAGGAGCCTTTTTTGTCGGCCATGGATGTGGGTGTTGGCGTTGGAGAAACAATGATACCCAAATGAGAACAGCGCCCCCGGAACAACCGGAAGGCGCCGCATGATCGCAAGGGCTTCTGAAGCCGGACCGAGGTCCGGCCATCGAAATACCAGTGCCCGCCCTCAGGGACGCTTGGCAATCACCTGGTCGACCAGGCCATAGGCCTGGGCTTCGTCGGCTTCGAGGAAGTAGTCGCGCTCGGTGTCGCGCTCGATCTTCTCGAGCGGCTGGCCCGTGCGCTCTGCCAGGATCTTGTTCAACTGGGCGCGCGTCTTGAGGATGTCGCGGGCGTGGATCTCGATGTCTGTGGCCTGACCCTGTGTGCCGCCCAGGGGCTGATGAATCATGATCTTGGAGTTGGGCAGCGCGAAACGCTTGCCCTTCTCACCGGCGGCCAGCAGGAAGGCGCCCATGGAGGCGGCCATCCCCATGCACAGGGTGGACACCTGCGGCTTGATGAAGTTCATCGTGTCGAAGATGGCCATGCCGGCCGACACGCTGCCGCCGGGGCTGTTGATGTAGAACGAGATGTCCTTGTCGGGATTCTCGCTCTCCAGGAACAGTAGCTGCGCGACCACCAGGTTGGCGGTCTGGTCGTTCACCGGCCCGACCAAGAACACCACCCGCTCACGCAGCAGGCGGGAATAAATGTCATACGACCGCTCGCCGCGGCCGGACTGCTCGATGACGATGGGCACCATGCCAAGGGCCTGGGTGTCGAGTGCGCTCATGGGAGGGGCTCCGGTATTGCAATTGGATTCAGGCCTAGCCCGGGCGTTTGTCCGCGCTAAGCACCTACTTTAGGGCATGCCGGCCGGGTTTCAAGCGGCCGGGCAGGACTGTGCCCCTTCAGGCCCCCTGTTGCCCCATCAGCTCGTCGAAGCCCAGGGTCTTGTCGGTGATCTTGGCCTGGGCCAGAACAAACTCGGTGACGTTGTTCTCGATGACCACCGCCTCGACCTCGGCCATGCGGCGGTTGTCGCTGTAGTACCAGCGCACCACGTCCTCGGGCTTCTCGTAGCTGCCGGCCATTTCTTCGACATGGGCCTTGAGCTGCTCGGGCTTGGCGGCCAGGCTGTTGGCGCGTACCAGCTCGGCGACGACCAGACCCAGACGCACACGGCGCTCGGCCTGGGCGGTGAACAGTTCGGCGGGGATCGGGGCCTTGTCGGCGTCCTTGATGCCGCGCTGCTTAAGGTCGGCACGGGCGCCCTCGATCATGCGGTCCACTTCGGCGGCCACGCTGGACTTGGGCAGATCGAGTTCGGCCTTAGACACCAGGGCGTCCATCACCGCCTGCTTGTTGCGGGCCTGAAGGCGATGCTTGACCTCGCGGTCCAGGTTTTTCTGGATGTCGGCGCGCAGGGCGTCGACCGAGCCCTCGGCCAAACCCAGGGACTTGACCAGTTGTTCATTCACCTCTGGCAGGTGGGCGGCCTCGAGCTTCTTGAGGGTGACCATGAAGTCGGCTTGTTTGCCCGCCACGTCCTTGCCGTGATAGTCGGCTGGGAAAGACAGGGGGAAGGTCCGGCTCTCGCCGACCTTCATGCCGCGCACTGCTTCCTCAAACTCCTTGAGCATCTGGCCGTCGCCGACCAGGAACTGGTAGTCGTCGGCCTTGCCGCCGGCGAAGGGCTCGCCGTCGATCTTGCCCTCGAAGTCGACGGTGACGCGGTCGCCGTCGGCGGCGGCCTCGCCCAGCGCCTTCTGGGCGAAGGTGCGGCGCTGCTTGCGCAGGATTTCGATGGTTCGGTCAATGGCGGCGGCGTCGACCGTGGCGGTCACGCGCTCGATCTCGGCGCTGGCCAGGTCGGCGATCTTGACCTCGGGGAAGACTTCGAAGACGGCGTCAAAGGCCAGCTCGCCCTCGGGCGCACCTTCCTTTTCGGTGATGCGCGGCTGGCCGGCCACACGCAGCTTGGCCTCATTCGCGGCCTGCGAGAAGGCCTCGCCGACCTTGTCGTTCATGACCTCGTACTGGACCGAGTAGCCATAGCGCTGGGCCACCACCGACATCGGCACCTTGCCGGGCCGGAAGCCGTCCATCTTGACGGTGCGGGCCAGCTTCTTGAGGCGGGCGTCGACTTCGTTCTTGATGGTGTCGACCGGCAGGGTCAGGGTGATCTTGCGTTCGAGTTTCTCGAGGGTTTCAACGGTCACGGCCATGGTGCTTCTTTCTCGCTAAGTGCTAGTGTTCGGTTCGCAGGGCGGCCGGATGGTGGCGCGGTCAATGAGCTGTGTTTTCCGGGGCGTGGTGCGCGGGGGGGGACTCGAACCCCCACACCATTGCTGGCGTCAGGACCTAAACCTGGTGCGTCTACCAATTTCGCCACCCGCGCGGCCCAGGAAAACAAAGCGGGCGTTATCAGGCTCATGCCCTTACCGCCCGCCGCGTGAAATCCGGTCAATCGCGTATTTTAGACCGGCGCAAAGCCCCCTTTCGCCGACTTGGCTCAGGCCGGCCTGCCCTGAACCCCGCCCTCCCCCGTGCCAGACACAGTCCCCGTCTCGGGCCGTTGCACCCGGAACCAGGCTGCGTACATGGCCGGAAGGGCCAGCAGGGTGAGCACCGTGGCCACAACCAGGCCGCCCATGATGGCCACCGCCATCGGGCCCCAGAAGACCGAGCGGGACAGCGGAATCATGGCGAGCACCGCCGCCGCCGCGGTCAAGACGATGGGCCGCAGGCGACGCACCGCCGATTCGACAATGGCCTCCCAGGCCGGCACGCCCCGGGCACGGTCCTGCTCGATCTGGTCGATCAGGATCACCGAGTTGCGCTGGATCATCCCCATGAGGGCGATCACGCCCAAAAGGGCCACGAAGCCGAAGGGCCTCCCTAGCAACAGCAGCGCCCCGGCGACCCCGGCGATTCCCATAGGACCGGTGATAAAGACCAGCAGCGCCCGGCTGAAACTATGCAATTGCAGCATCAGGAGGGTGAAGGTGATGAACAGCATCACCGGGATGCCGACCGCGATGGACGAAGACCCCTTGCTGCTCTCCTCGGCCGCCCCAGCCACCTGGAGGCGGTAGCCCTGCGCCCACCCCGACTCCAGTTTGCGCAGCGCCGGCAGCACCTCCTGCGTCACGGTGGCGCCTTGCAGGCCCTCGACCACATCGCCTTGCACGGTGATGGCGTAGTCGCGCCCTTCGCGCCACATGACGCCGGGCTCCCAGGTGAAGGTCGGTTTGGCCACCTGCAGCAGGGGCACGCTGCGGCCGGTGGCGGTGGGCACATAGGCCTTGGCGACATCGGTGATGGCGTCGCGCTCGGCCAGGGGCTGGCGCAGCACGATGTCGATCAGCCGGTCACCCTCGCGGTACTGGCCGACCGTGGCGCCAGAGAAGGCGATCCGCGTGCTCTGGGCGATGGATTGGCTGGACACACCCAGCGCCCGGGCCTTGGCCTGGTCGATCTCCAGGCGAACCACCTTGACCGACTCGTTCCAGTTGTCGTTGACGCCGCGGGCGTTGGGGCTGGCCCGCAGCACGGCCTTGACCTCGTCAGCGCGTTGGCGCAGGGTCTGCGGGTCTGGCCCCATGACCCGGAAC
>JAURKV010000266.1 GCA_030831585.1 Ramlibacter sp.
AACACCTTGGTGCTGGACGAAGCCGACCGCATGCTGGACATGGGCTTTTTCGACGACATTGCCAAGGTGGTGCGCCAGTGTGCCAAAGACCGCCAGACCCTGCTGTTTTCGGCCACTTACCCCGAGGGCATCGCCCGGCTTGCTGCCCAGTTTCTGCGCGACCCCGTCACGGTGAAGGTGGACGCCCAGCATGGCAGCGAGCAAATTGAACAGCGCTGGTATGAGGTCGGCGAACGCGACCGCTTGCCAGCCGTGGCCCGCCTGCTCGAGCACTTTCGGCCAGCCAGCACCCTGGCCTTTTGCAATACCAAGGCGCGCTGCCGCGAGCTGGTGGGCTTGCTACAGGCGCAGGGCTACAGCGCCCTCGCGCTGCACGGTGATCTGGAGCAGCGTGAACGCGACCAGGTGCTGGTGCGCTTCGTGAACGGGAGTTGCTCGGTGCTGGTGGCCACCGATGTGGCGGCGCGCGGACTGGACGTCGCGGGCCTGGCTGCTGTCATCAACGTGGACATCTCGCCCGACCCCGAGGCCCACGTACACCGCATCGGCCGCACCGGCCGCGCCGGCCAGACGGGGCTGGCGCTCAGCCTCGCGTCTCTGGACGAAATGGGTGCGGTGGGGCGGGTCGACCAGTTGCAGGGTCGGCCTTCCGTCTGGTCTTCGCTCTCCGAGCTCACGCCCACACCCGGGGGGCGCCTGCTGCCTGCCATGACGACGGTGCACATCCAGGCTGGACGCAAGGAGAAGATCCGCCCGGGCGATGTGCTGGGTGCGCTCACCGCCGACTTGGGCTACACCCGCGAGCAGGTGGGCAAGATCGACATCAACGAGTTCGCGACCTATGTTGCGGTGGACCGCCGCATCGCCCGCGAAGCGGTGACGCGCCTCAACAGCGGCCGCATCAAGGGGCGCTCGGTCAAGGCGCGGCTGCTGGTGGACGAGGCCTGAGGATGGAGCGCCCGACAGGCACCGCGGCCAAGCGCCTCCATTCGCAGGACGAAGGCGAGCGCCTGGCCAAGCGCGTCGCCGCGAAAGTGCCCTGCTCGCGCCGCGAGGCCGAGCAATACATTGCCGAAGGCTTTGTGAAGGTGGACGGCCAGCGCGCCAACCTGCCCCAGATGCGGGTGCGCCCCGAGCAGCGCGTCGACATTGAGCCACAGGCCCAGCTGCAAGTCGCCTTGCCCGTCACCTTCTTGTTGCACAAGCCCGCGGGTATGGAGGCCCAGGCGGCGGCTGCGCTTCTGGCGGAGGCCGCACACTGGCGCGAAGACCCTTCGGGCATTCGCCCCAGCCGAACCCACCTGCTCGGTCTCAAGCCCCTGCTGGCGCTGCCCGACCCGGCCAGCGGGCTGTATGTGGTGAGCCAGGACTTTCGGGTGATGCGCAAACTCACCGAAGACGCGGGCGTGATCGAGCAGGAACTCGTCGCCGAGGTGAGGGGTGAAATCGCCCCCCATGGTCTGGCGCGCTTGTGCCACGGCCTGCGCTGGGACGGGCAGCCCTTGCCTCCCGCGCGAGTGAGCTGGCAGAGCGAGACGCGCCTGCGCTTTGCCGTCAAGGGCATTGCGCCGGAGTGGATCGAGTGGATGTGCGCCCAGGTGGGCCTGGAACTCATGGCGCTGCGCCGCATTCGCATCGGCCGCATCGCGATGGCGGGATTGCCGGTGGGGCAGTGGCGCTATTTGCCGATGGGGGAGCGGTTCTAAGGTCAGCAACGCCGGATGGCCTGCCGGGTACCGCCCCCTCCCATAGTCATCAAGCACAGTCGGCCATTCAGTGACCTCGGTCAAGTCGCCAGGGACTGAGATACATTGGGCGGCTGTACACACCCACGGAGACCCCCCTTGTCCATTACCTCCACCCTCAAGGGCGCCCTGATCGCAGTGGCTGTTGCCACCGGCGCACCGCTGTTCGCCCAAGGCACCCCCATTAATGCGGAAGCATTCGACGCGCTGATTGCCCGGGGGCCTGTTGCCGACGCCGCGACCATCGCGTCGAGCACCTGGGCCACCAAAATCAAGCAGACCGGCACGCTGCGCCTGGGCGCGACCCAGACATCGAACCTGTTCTCGCTGCTCAACGAGAAAGACGGCAAGCAGCGCGGTTTCGACGCGGGCTTGTCCCAGCTCCTCACGCGCTACATCCTGGGCGACGCGACCAAGTACCAGTTCACCCAAATCAACTCGTCGACCCGCGAGCAAGTGCTCGTGAACGGCCAGGTGGACATGGTGGTGGCCACCTATTCCATCACCCCAGCCCGGGCAGAGCGGATTTCTTTCGCCGGCCCTTACTACACCTCGCAGGCGGGGGTGCTGATCAAGTCGACCACCAAGACGATCCAGTCCCACGAAGATCTTGGCGGTAAGAGAACCGCCACCCAAGCAGGCTCGACGGGGCCTGCGATTCTGGCGCAATTCGCGCCCAAAGCCATCGTGCAAGAGTTCCAGACCCACCAGGAAGCCCTCGATGCCCTGCGCCAAGGTCGGGTGGAAGCCTATGTGACCGACTACACCCTCCTGCTCAATGTGCTGAGCCTGGGCACCGGCGACGCGCAATTGGCGGGCGCTCCTTTCGGTGCGCAGGACCCGTATGGCATCGGTCTGCCCAAGGGCTCGGACGGCGTGGCCTTTGTGAATGCCTTTTTGAAGAGAATCGTTGCGGATGGCACCTGGGCCCGCCTGTGGACGGTGTCCATCGGGCAGCGCACCGGCAGTACCAGGGTTCCGACGCCGCCTGCGCTCCCCTGAAAAATGGGCAGTGTCCTGAGGGTTCTGGCTGACTACGGGCCTGCCTTCGGGCAGGCCCTTTTGCTGACCTGGAAGCTCACGGCCCTTTCTTTCGTGGCCGGCTTCGCGCTGGGCATTGTGGTGACGGTGGCCCGACTCTTGCCGCTGCGGCCACTGCGTTTCGTTCTGACTACTTATGTGGAGGTCTTTCGCAACATCCCGAGCGTTGCGCTGTTGATCTTCATCGTGTTCGCACTGCCTGACCTCAATGTCCTGATCGACTATGAGCCCAGCGTCATCCTGACCCTGACCCTGGTGTGCTCGGCTTTCACGGCAGACTACCTGCGCACTGGCATCAACACTGTGGGCATCGGCCAGGTGGAAGCCGCGCGCAGCTTGGGGCTGAGCCCGATGGGCGTGGTCGTGTCGGTGGTGCTGCCGCAGGCGCTGCGCTCGGTGGTCCAGCCCATGACCTCCCTCTTGATCGCGCTGATGCTCTCGACCTCGCTGGCGTCACAGGTGCCGCTGCCGGGCCGCGAGCTCACCGCGCTGGTCGCCAAGATCGCCAACGACTCGGCCATCGGTATGGCCGCATTTGCGGTGGCTGCTTCGGCCTACTTGGTATCGGGTCTGCTGATCGCCTGGGCGGGCGCCGCAGTCGAAAAGAAGGTGCGAATCCTGCGATGAGCCGCGCACTCGAAGATGTTCTTTTTGGCGACCTGAGCCACAAGGCGCAGGCGCTGACACGGGCTGCAAGCGTGACCGTCGCGGCGGCACTGCTGGTGCTGGCGGCCGCGGTCGTGTTTCGGTTCCATGCCGCGGGCCAGTTTGAAGGGCGGCTCTGGGAATTTTTTGCCTGGCAGACGACCTGGGTCTTCCTGGCCAAGGGCCTGCTCGGCACACTGGCATCAGCGGCCATGGCGGCCGTCATCGCGCTGGTGCTAGGGTTGGTGCTTCTCCTCGGTCGCCTGTCGCCACTGCGGCTCCTGCGCTGGCCCGCCATTGCGGTGATTGAATTTTTGCGTGGCGTGCCGACCCTGCTGCTCATTTATGTGTGTTTCTTGCTCCTCCCGTCACTCGGACTCAAGCTCAGCGCCTACTGGATGTTGACCCTGCCTGTAGGACTCAGCACCGCCGCGGTGGTAGCCGAGGTGTACCGCGCGGGCGTGCTAGCGGTACCCCGTGGCCAAACCGATGCGGCCCGGGCGCTGGGTTTGAGCGAAGCGCGCGTCTTTGTGCATGTGGTCTTTCCCCAGGCGCTGCGCTTCATCGTCCCGGCGCTGGTGGCCCAACTGGTGATCGTGGTCAAAGACACCACCTTCGGCTACGTCGTCACCTATGGCGAGCTGATGCAAAACGCCAAGGTGCTGATTGCCAACTACCGCTCGCTGGTGCCGGTGTACCTGGCGGTGGCGGTGCTGTACTGCCTGGTGAACTACGCGATTTCGAGGGCGAGCCAGCGACTGGGCCAGCGCGTGCCTTGAGTTGAGACGCATCGCGCGTGAATGAGCGGCCTGGAAATACGGGGCCCGGCGCACCCATGAACATGCGCAACCTGGAAGAGCCCCTTCCCATCACAGGCCGACCTTGCAATGAGCAGGCCCGCCTCTGAGCCGCTACACGTTGGCAACCTTCAGCCTGTAAGTCTCGGTCGTGGTGCCGTCCGGTGCGGTCACGACGACCGTGATGACGGCCCCGCTGGTGACCGCGACCCTCACAGCCGTCCCGGGGAGGATCGAGTTCCCATTGACGGTGATCTTCTTGACCTTGCTCGAGAGCGGTATCGGGGCAATTCCGATGTCGGTCGTTCCGGCTGGTACGTTGATCGTGTAGCCGAACACCCAGGGATTGAACTTGTTTTGCAGGCGGTTGGGGGCCGGACCGGCGACCGGCCACAGCGAACCGTCGGCCAAGGCCAACTGTGCGTTGGGCGCTGCCCAGACCAAGTCCGTACCCACCAGCGTCCCGCCGGTCAGTTCGATATTGCCGAGGGCGGCGTACTTGAGGTGCGCGTTGGGCTGCGTGTAGTCGATCGTGGGATGTGCGCTGTACGCGGAGTTTGGTGCGCTCAGGTAGGCGTACGGCGTCGTACCGAAAGTACCACCGATGCCGATGGCAGCCCAGTTGTAGAGGTCGGTGAACATGTTGCCGATCATCGTTGTCCGAAAGCGCGGCGGGTCGTTGCTACGCCGCGTGGGGCTGTTGGCAGCCTCCTGGTGATCGATCACGTTCTGAAAGAGCTGCTGGACTGTCTCGACGTGGGGGCCAGGCAAGGCCGCCTCATCGTGGCCCGTGAAGAGTTTGGCGACCTTGCCGCCGTTTTTCTTCATGCTGGCGTGCGCCTGCATGAGCACCGAGAGCTGCAGGTCCGCCCGCGCGCCAGAGAGGTTCACGTTGTCGGCCGTACCCATGCGCGTGCAGCCGTAGTAGTCGGTGGCAAACAGGAACCCGCTCGCCTTGTGATGCAGCATCACCAGCGAGTTTTCATGGCCGGGAACGGCGTAGACATCCAGCTTGAGCGGTGCTGCGGCGGTACCGATATCGAACTGGTCGCCCTCGTCGATGTTGTTCACCTGCTTGATGTTGTCCTTCGCGCCCAGCACGCCAGCGAGCGCAGTCCAGCTGCGCTGGTTGGCATAGACCGGCACCTTGGCGTTGAGGAAGTTCTGCGTCTGCGCGGAGTGGTCGAAGTGCGCGTGCCCGACGATGAGCTTGAGCGGCTTGGAGGTCAGCGACCTGACCTTGTCATAGAGCGTGCCTTCTGTCTGGTCGGCACTGTTCCAGGCCGTCTGCAAGGCGTCGAAGACGATGGCGGACTGGGGGCCCTCGATGAGCCAGCTCATCGCACGGACAGACTCATAGTCGCTGTAAAGGCGCGTGACCTTCGGGGCGATCGGACCCTTTGCCGGGTCGAAATTGCCCTCCTCCACCACGTCGGCGCCGTACTGCGACTGCCAAGGCCGGACCAAGTTCCACTTGAAGGTGCGCACTGGGCTCACGGCGAGGCCGTTTTTCACGGCTACCGTCCTCCAAGTGACCAAGCGATAGGGCTGAGGGCCCTTGGCGCCCGAGCGTTCGCCCACCAGTTCCTGGACGTGCCCGGTGGAGGTGGCGTCGTAAACAGCCCGGGTGGCCGAGGTCGTCGGATCGCTGCCGTCGGTCGTGTAGTAGATCGTGGCGCCAGGGGTGGGTGTGCTGAGGTGGATGAAGCGGCGGGGTGAGTAGTTCCTGTCAGCCAGGAGTTTGCGCACCGTCGCCTCGGCCACGACGCCGCCCGGACCCGGCGAACCGGCGCCATCTGGGAGTACGGTGAGGTGGGATGCAGCCTGCTTGGGCATCGCCTGAACGACCACGGCCGATTTCGCTGCAATGGCATCGAAGGCCGCTTGGGCCTCGGCGCTCGTAATGGCCGAAGTGGGCGCGAATTGCGTGCTGCTACGGCCTGGCAAATAGCCGGCTGCGACGAGCGCGGCAACGCTGGGTTTCGCCGCGTCCGAAATGGCGCTGGCGTCACCGAAGGCGTTGAGCACCGTCGTGGCCTGAGGAACCGGCACCAAGAATGCCTTCGCGAGAATGACCGCTGCGTCCTGACGGGTCATGGCGGCATGCGGGTGGAACTTCCCGCTGGCGTCCGGGGCGATCACGTTCTCTTCGTAGGCATTTTCAATCTGCTTGCCGTATCGATCGGTGTCCTTCACATCGGCGAAGGTTCGAAGCGGCACCTTCCAGTAGTCGTTGTAGTTGGACGCGTGATACCAGCCGAGGTAGTCGGAGACTTGTGCAACAAACTGCGCGCGCGAGAGCTCACCTTGGGCAAGCCGAACGGAGCCTGCGTCGGCTCCAGCGTACGTGGAGCAGCCCCCGACAACCACAAGGGAAAGCGCGGCCGCCGCCAGGCTTGCGCCACCTGCGGCGCGCTTCAAGAGTCGAATCAAATTTGTGTACGTCATGAGTGATTTCAACTGAGTGAAAACGCAGTTGCCTTTCGATTGATCGATTTCGTAGTCGCCGGTGAGTGGCTGCAGGCCGCGACCGCATCTGGTTTGGCACCATACAGACCCTAGTTTGCCGCATCTTCAATTGGGTCCGGCAGCCCACCAAAGCGGGCAATGGGCTCTTGCGTCAAGTGCGCCCATTTCGACTTGCGCATCATCTTGGCGTTGCCGTTCAACAGCGGCTACGTTCCTGTGCCTCCGCACGCTCTCCACGGACAGAGCCCTAAGGTGGGCCGCCCCCAAGCAGTCGAACTTTGGCCCCCTCCCCCCAGCCGACGATCAGGTTGTGAAGGGATTTCTGCGGGACAAGGAATTTCTGGTGTTCTCCCCCTCGTCTTACAACTCAGTCGGACTGGGCACCACCCAGCTCTATAACAAGACATTGGTCTACAAACACAAGCGCCATGGCGTCTTCCGAATGGGAAATCGGCAGTTCGACTTTCGGGTGAAGCCCCGCTTTCCGAAGAAGCTGTCTCGCGAGTTCCTCTACGTCGATCTGCTCAACAATCTAGAAGAACTGGCTGAAGACCGCGATGTGATACTCCAGTAGGCTCGCGGCGAGCTGCCTTCCTTCGATCTGGGTCGGTTGCAACAAGCCGTAGAAAGCTACGGGAATATGGCCACGCGCAAACGGTTCCGGGAGTGGACAGGTGGCTGAGTTTCTTCACGAGCGGCGCGACTCCGACCAATTGCTTGCGGTTGTTGCCGACTGCATCCTTCACAAATGGACCTTCAGATGAATTCGTCATATTGGGGCTCAGAGGTTTAGCGTTGATCATGTCATCGAAATGACCATAAAAAAAGCCACCTCGAAAGGTGGCTTCTGCGTGAGTGGTAGGGCGTGCTGGGCTCGAACCAGCGACCAAGGGATTATGAGTCCCCTGCTCTAACCAACTGAGCTAACGCCCCGACCGATGCTGATTCTAAGTGCCGCACTTCAGGCCAGGCGGACTACCGCTTGCTGCAGACACGTGAGCAAACGCAAGGCTGCCGGCGGCAAGGGGCGGGCCTTGAGCCAGGTCGCGCCGATGGGTCGGCGCGGGTCGGGCAGGTCCAGCGGCAGGATGGCCAATTGGCCGCTGCGCGCCAGCGGCCGGGCCACCAAGCGCGAGAGCAGGCCCACCGCGTCGGTCTTTTGCAGGTAGCCGGCGATCACGCTGTTAGACAGGGTCTCCACCGCGTCCAGCGGCA
>JAURKV010000267.1 GCA_030831585.1 Ramlibacter sp.
ATGACCATCACGGACCGTGCCAAGGACGTGATCAAGTCCGGCGGCGAGTGGATCAGTTCCATCGACCTGGAGAACACGGTCTGCGGCCACCCCCAGGTCATGCAGGCGGCCGTGATCGGGGTCAGGCACCCAAAGTGGGACGAGCGCCCGCTGCTCATCGTAGTACCGCAACCCGGCGAGTCACCGACACGCGAGGACCTGCTCGGCTGGCTGGGGGGCAAGGTCGCCAAGTGGTGGATCCCCGACGACGTGGTGTTCGCCGACAAGTTGCCGCTGACCGCCACCGGCAAGATCTCCAAGCTCCAGCTGCGTCAGCAGTATGCCGGCTACGTCCTGCCGACCGCATGAGCGCCCCTGACCTGTCGCGATTTCCCAGGCGGACCTACTCAAGCGGACCGACGCCGCTGGAGCGCCTGGAGCACTTCTCGAGAGAGCTGGCCAGTCAGTGCCCGGAGGGCCAGGGCCCCGAGGTCTGGGTGAAACGCGACGACCAGCTCGGCCTGTTTCCGGGTGGCAACAAGACGCGCAAGCTCGAGTTCCTGGCCGCCGACGCGCTCATCGACGGCGCCGATACGCTGATCACCTGCGGCGCGCCGCAGTCCAATCATTGTCGGATCACCCTTTCCGCCGCCATCCGCGAGGGGCTGCGCTGCCGCTTCGTCATCGAGGAACGCGTACCGGGCAGCTACCGCGAAGACGCCAGCGGCAACCACTTCCTGTTCCGCTTGATGGGCGTGGAGAAGATCACGGTCGTGCCAGCCGGCAGCGACATGGCCGCTGCCATGCAAAAAGAGGCGGATGAACTGCGCGACCTCGGTCGCAAGGGCTATGTCATTCCGGGTGGCGGCTCAAACGCCATCGGCGGACTCGGCTACGTGGCCTGCGCCGGCGAGCTTCAGCAGCAGATGGTGGCAGCCAAGCTGTCGTTCGATGCGATCGTGGTAGGTTCCGGCAGTTCCGGCACCCATGGTGGCCTGCTGGCCGGCCTGCTCGCCCACGGCATGCAGGTGCCCCTGTACGGCATCGGCGTCAGCCGCGACCCGCAGGACCAGGCCCCGCTGGTGGAGAAGGAAGCGCTCAGCGTGCTGGCCCTGCTCGGGCTCGAGGAGACCATTCCTCAAGGACGCTTACGCTGCGTGGGCGGCTATTGGCAGCCCAAGTACTCGCTGCCGAACGAGGCCATGATCGAGGCGGTGCGCTGGCTCGCACGCAGCGAGGGACTGCTGCTGGATCCCGTCTACACCGGCAAGATCATGGCCGGGCTCATTGGCCTAGCGCGACACGGCGAATGGTCGGCGGGACAGCGGGTGCTGTTCATCCACACCGGGGGCATGCCGGCGCTATTCGAATACCAGGACGTCCTGTGATCAGGTGCCAGCAGCTGATCGCGCGCTGAACAGGGTGTCAAGCGCTGCGTCGTCGGTGGCTGCCATCACTTTTTTTCGCCAGTGATAATGATGCTGAACCCCCGCTTCATTCGCTCCCAGCCAAACTGAACGAAGCGCACCGCTGTCTAAATTGCGCTGCTGCGCATGGGACATGGGCAGATCTTCCTCTCTCACCACTTGCTGGATTAATTCAACAATCTCCGCCACCCGCGGATGGGGCTTGTCTGCCAAGGGCTCCTCGACCAGATAGGTCTGTATGGTGGTGGACTGGTTATAACAGCGCCCTGGCAAGACCTGAGAAATGACCACAACCCGGCATTCGCCGGCAAAGCAATTGATCGATACGTTGGGGAATACGATCCACTCGCCAAATAGCAGCGTTGCAAGGTCCCAATCAGTTTCCGCTTTGGTTTTGAGACCAAGGAACGCTGCATCCTGGGGATTCGAGGGGTTTGTCGACATGATGCCCAGGCGCTGATGGGGCCCATAAAAATAATACTGCGTTTGATTGCTGATCTTGACCCCAAAGGTTTCCCTGTGAAGCACGGGCAAATGATAAAACTCAAGGTGAGCATCAAAGGCCAGCTTCCAGTTAGCTCCCGGTAATTCAGCACGATGATGGAAATGCCAGGCTGCCAGATTGAAGCCACCCAGGAACCCGTCGAAACCGGCCAGGAACCGGTCAATGTCGAGTGTTGATTGTGGATCGAGCGACACCCAGAGCAGGCCTGATCGCTCGACCAAGGGTAATTCCCGTAACCCCAATTCGCGGGCGTTGACCGCTCCAAAACTCTCTTTGGAGGTGATGCCAATCAGCGCCCCCTTATCGTTGAAAGTCCATCCGTGATAGGGGCAGGTGAAGCGACTGGCCTGACCACAGCCGTGCTTGAGCGGGCTGGCGCGGTGCGTGCAGGCGTTGACAAATGCCCGGCAGACATCGTCGCGGCCGCGAACCAACAGCAGCGGTACCCCAGCCAGCGTAATCGTCTTGTAGCGGCCCGCAACGGGTAACTCAGCGCGGGCTGCGGCAAGAAGGGGTAAACGACGAAAAATTCGCTCAAGTTCCGCCTGATGTAGGGCCTCTGAGGTGTACTCCTCGGCTGGGACTTCCAGGGGTTGCGCTGCATTCGAGGGCGCGCCGCTCTCGAGCCGCAACAACATGTCCCGAGCGGTCGCGACGAGTTGACCCTTTACTCTTTTATTCACGGCGCTTTACCAGGGCTCAATTTTTTGCAGGGGCTCGCGAATATATCAGGTTGATAAAGGTACTCTCGAATCAGTAAGCGCCACCCCGCCGTGACCCCGGCTTTAGTGCCACGGCCAGGTTTGTAAAATCCGGGTTGGTGAGTTATCCCAACAACTCAGGCGTTTGATAACTCAACGCGCCAGGTGATCCTTGAGGTGACCTGCCGGTTTTTCCTGGACCAACTCACGGTTGGAAGATGGCCTCTGCCGGGTTGCCCTTCGAACTCAACTGTTTAACCGCTGTTGGCGCCAGCCACCCAAGACTCGAGTGCGCTCGAGTCTCGTTACAGTGACGCTGGCAGGACGAGTTCAAGTCCTGCCCCCGCATGAGTACACCCGAGCTGTCGCGATTTCCGGGGGCACCTGGGCTGCGCGGGCGGCGGCCGACGGGTGCGGTTCATCCACACAGGGGGCACCCTGACGGTGGTCGAATACTGCGAAATACTGTGACAAATGTTAATCCACGGGAAGATATGTCAAATCTGCCGTGACATTTACTGTGACGCAGTTCACGCTCCGCTCATAACAACGCATCCATGAAGGGAAGGCTTATGAGCGAAGTCGGTGGCACCATCATCAAGTCGCTGTTCGCGGGCATCCTGATCGCGGCAATCCTGTCCTGGGGATAGGCACCGAGCGGAAGCTACGCCTATTGGGGTCCGTTCGCGGCACGATGAGAGAGGCTATCTGGTGCCGGTGGAGGGACTTGAACCCCCGACCTCTCGCTTACGAAGCGACTGCTCTACCAACTGAGCTACACCGGCTTGGTGGGGGATTATACAGCCCTAGGTCGGCAGGCGCCTGACGCGGATCACGACCTCC
>JAURKV010000268.1 GCA_030831585.1 Ramlibacter sp.
CGCCAGCAGTGCCGCGATGCGATCGACCCACAAGGGGCTCCCAGCGCCCCAGACGCAGCCCGGACGCAGCACGGCGACGGGCATGCCTTCGCCAGCGAGCGGGGCCAGGTGTGCCTCCGCCATCCGCTTGGCGCGGGCGTAGGCGCTACCCGCTGCGCTGGCGCCCTTGCCGAAGCGGAGCTCTCGCGATGTTGGGTCCGTTCGGGCCGTTCTGGCCAATCGGGTCATTGGGGTCATTCGGGCTCCGTGGTGCGCTGCGTCTGCAGGAGTCGTTGCCTCCACCCCGACCGGCATCCATGCGCTCTCGTCCAACAGTCCCTCCTGCTGGCCGTAGACCGCCATGCTGCTCAGATGCACCAGTGGCCGGCCACCCACCGCTCGCAGCGCCTGGGCCAACACCTGTGCGCCGTCGGCAATGGCCTGCGCACTGCCAGCGACCGCGTTGACGACGGCATCGCAGCCGCGCAAGGCCTGGGTGAGGCCAGCCTCGTCACAGGTATCGAGCACCAGGTGCTGGCCCGGACTCCGCGCCGCAGGTGCCGCATGGGCCGCTGCGGGCCGCAGGCCGCGCGAGGCGCTGAGGGGGTGCAGACCGTTCGCGGCCAGGCATCGGGCCAGCCGCTGGCCGACAAAGCCGTTACCGCCAAGGATCAGGATCTGCATGGGGAACTCCGCGTGGGGGGCAGGGGCTGACCTCGGGCTGCAGCCTCGTGTCGCGTGCGCCCTGGGTGCTGCGCGGGTCTTTCGCGGGGTGTGCGCTGTCATCGCGGTGAGGGCGCTGCGCCGGCTGCGCAGGAGTGCCTGTTGCCAGTGCCTGTGTCTTTGCCTGTGTCTGCGACTGTGGCGGCATCAGGTGGTCTGCCAGACGCAGCGCCAGCGCGAGGAGGGTGAGCGTGGGGTTGGCCTGGCCCGAGGTCGGGAAGACCGCGCTGCTGGCGATGTGCAGGTTGTCGACGCCGTGCACCCTGCACTGCGGGTCGACCACGCTGCTGCGCGGGTCCCGCCCCATGCGGGCGGTGCCCAGGTGGTGGCCGCCATAGGCGCCGTAACGCAGCAGGTCTGTGGGCAGGCGATCGGCCGACCACCGCAGCGTGCCCACGCCGTGGCGCGCGATCTCGGCGGCCATGATCGCGAGGCTGCGCGCCACCGACGCTACGTCCTGCGCCTGGTGGCGCCAACCCACCTGCAGTCGGCGCTGGCCCAGCGCGTCCCGTGTGTCGGACAGCGTGACCCGGCTGTCCGGATGCGGCACCTGCTCTGCTTGCAGCTCCAGGCTGAAGCGGTTGCGCCGGTTCGGCAAGATCACCGAAGGGAACTTGCGCGTGGCCAGGGTCCGACGCAGCAGCCAGTGACCGAGAAAGGCGGCGGTAGCCGGCGCGTCGGTCACCAGGTTTTTTGCATGGCCGCCCCAGCGCAGGGCGCGTGCACCCAGGCCGAGTGCCACCTCGTCCCCCAAGCGTCGTCCGTACTCATGGGAGATGAAGGGACGCGCCAGATACAGCGCGGAGAGCGCGCCGCTGCCATGGCGAGGGTCGGCGATCGGTGGCAGGTGCAGGCGTGCCACCGCGTTGAGCAGGCGGTCCTCACGCTGCACCTCGGGCGCGATTGCCAGCCGGCGCCGGCAGTACACCCCCTCAGGCGAAATCTCGTAGCCGTGACGCACCCGCTCCGGCCCGCCGGTCAATTGCAACTCGCCCAGGTTGGCGGCCAGGTGGCACATGTAGAAGCGTCCCACCAGGTCGTGCGCATTGCCCACCCCGCCAGGCTGTATCTCGTCTGAGTCCAGCAGCAGGCGCGCCGTCTCTAGCCCGCCTGCAGCCAGCAGCACTTGGCGCGCGCGCACCTCGATGCAGCGCTGACCGCGCGGGTCACCCGCACCGGTTCCGCTTCCGCTTCCGCTCCCGTGGCTTGGCAACAGACACACGCGCAGCGACTGTACCCGGCGGCCGTCCGCCGACAGACGCAAGTCGGTGCAGGTCGCGCCCTGCAGCACCTGCAGCGTCGGCGCCTGCCCGAGCCGCCGTCGGTAGCGGCGGCCAAAGTCGGTGGGGCAGGAAAAGCGCTCGAGCCCGTGGGTGTGCACCCGCATGCTGTCGAAGCCGGCGATCAGCGGTGGCGCGCCGGGCAGGGCGCGGCGGGCGTCGTAGGCATCTGGCCCTGCGTTCTCGTCACGTGGGGCCCACCCGGTTGCCTGTCCCATCGTCTCCAGCGACCCGATGGCCCCCATGGCCCCGATCCCGCTCCCCGCCTCGGCCCAGTCGCCAGCCGGCCCCCAATAGGGCGCCAGATCCTGCGGGCCGATCGGCCAACCGCTCCAGGCCACCCAGGGCCTGGGCTCGAAGTCGATCGGGTCCATCGGCATGCAGCGACCGCCCCAACGGATGCTCGAACCGCCGAGCCCCCGCATGCGAAATCGGTCCGGCGGGCTGTGTGCCTGCGCGCCCAAGGGTCCGCCGTCAACCTCGCCGGCGTACAGCGCCTGCGCCTCGGGGTCCAGCGGCCGCTGACCCGACTCCAGCAGCAGCACCTGGCATCCGCGCTCGGCGAGGGTGAGTGCAAGCGTGATGCCCGCCGGGCCTGCGCCCACCACACAAAAGTCGGTGGACAGCACCAGGCCGTTGTCCCATGCGGTGGTGTCGGCAATCACGCGGATGCACCGGCCGCGCGGATCCTGCCCGCACCAGCATCGGGGTCACGATCGGAGTCGGCCAGCCCCTGTCCCGCCGCTCGTCCCCCTGCCGGCAGCGACGCACACACGTCGAAGCAGCGGCTGTGGACCGCGGCGATCCGACTGAAAAACCGCGTGACTGAAAACTCACGCTGCCACAGGGCCCGGGCCTCCAGCGCCAGCCGCTCGCGCAGCGACGCATCACCCAGCAGGCGCGCCAGCGCCCGGGCCAGGGCGAGCGCGTCGCCCGGCGGCACGAACAGCGCATGGCGGCCGTCTTCCAAGGCGGCGGGAATTTCGCCCACTGGCGTGCACACCACGGGCAGACCCTGGGCCATGGCCTCGAGGATCACCAGTGGCAGACCTTCATCGTGCGAGGGCAGGACCAAGGCGTCGGCGCCGGCCATCAGCGCGCCCAGCTTCGCGCCTTCGGTCCAACCGCAGAAGTGAACCCGGTCGCCCAGGCCCAGGCGGTCGGCGCGGGCTCGCCAGGCCGGCAGGTCGCCGCCACCGGCCAGGGTGAGCGTGACCGGGAGCGCGGTGAGCGCAGCTTGCGCCATGGCCTGCAGCAGCTCGGGCACGCCCTTGCGTTCAGACAGATTGCCGACGAACAGCAGCTGCAGCCCGTCGCGGTCGCGGCGCCGGCGCGGGTGCTGCGGCGGCGGGACGCCGTTGTTCACCACCACCACCCGCTCCGGTGGCACCCGCAGGTCGCCGGTGACGAACTCGGCCGACTGCGGCCCCAGCACGATGCAGGCCTGCGGCAGCGAGAATACCCAGCGTGCCAGGGCTCGCGCTGGCGCTGGCAGGTCGGGCCAGGCACGGTGAAGCTGGGCCGCATGCAGGTGCAGCACCACCGGCAGGCCCAGCCCCCGGCAGGTCGCCACCACTAGGCCCTTGCGCACCAGGCTCAGGCGCTCGGCCATGTTCACATGCACCCCTGCGATCTTGCCGCGCAGGCGCCCACCGGCCAGTGTCAGCAGCGCGCCGGTCAGGACGCCCAGCGACTGCGCCCAGCTGCCGCTGCCGCGGGTGTCAAGCGGCTGCAGCCGGACCCGTGTCGGCGAAGGCCCGTCACTGCCGGTAGCGTCTCGCGGACCAGCCTGCGCCTGGATCAGGTAGTCGGCGACTTTGAACATTCCGCCGCCCACCGGCGTCCAGGGGCAGGCGACGAGGATGACGCGCTCGCGGCCCCGGCGCTGGCCGGCGTGCACCCGCGGCGGTGGCAGAAGCGAGCCCTTGTAGGCCTCCGGCCAGGGCTGAATCACACGCGCGTCAATCGGGTCTCCAGGGGGACGCCGGTGTACCAGGAAGCCCCGCAGTAGACCGGCGGCGTGCACGCACCAGGAGGCGACCGCGTAGCACCCTGCCTGCGCCGAGCGCCGTCGCCAGGTCATGGTGGCCCAGGGCAGGGCGGCGAGCCCGGCCAGCGCAGCCCAGGCCAGCGGGGGTACCGGCAGGCCCCACGGCAATTGAGCCGTCTGAAGTGGGCCACTGGCGGCCAGGGCCAGTGTGAGCAAACCGGCCAGCGCCAGCCACCAGACCCACACCGCCAGGTACAGCCGCAACTCGCGCAGGTCCCGCAGCAGCAGGCGCCACCAGGGCTGGCCCAGCGCCGCGCGCAGCAGCTCGCCGCAGCCCCAGGCGTAGCCGCTGCGCCAGCGCCGCCACAAGAGACGCAGCGCCGGCTCGGTGTGGCCCGTGTGGGTGCTTGCATCCAGAGGCAGGCGCCAGAGCCGCCAGCCGCGGGCTCGCAGCCGCAGCGCCAGGTCCAGCTCCTCATAGCTGTGGAGGTTGCGGTCGGAGAGATAGCCCACCTCGGCGATCGCGACCCGCCGATACAGGCCACCACCATCCAGGCGACTCACCGGGCCCGGCCGACGGTGCGTCTCGTCCTCGCGTGCGCGTCGCTCGCGTTCGCGGTACTCGATCGATGCGAGGCTGCGCTCGATCATCTGGCCGCCGACGCCGGCCACCTCCGGGTGGCGGGCGAGAAAGCCCAGCGCCGGGCCAAGAAAGCCCGGCTCCAGAACCATGTCGCCGTCCATCAGGTAGACATACTCTCCCCGCGCCTGGCGCCAGCCCAGCTCTGGCCCGATGCCGCAGCGCCGCTCCCGCGGATCGGCCAGCTGCACGATGCGCACCGGCAGGCGCGCTGCCTGCGCAAGGGTGTCGTCGGTGGAGCCGCTGTCGGCCAGGATCACCTCACCGCCCAACTCGGCGACCGCGTCCAGGGCGCTGGCGAGCGCCCGGTAGATGTTCGGGCCCTCATTGAGGGCCTTGACCACGATCGACACGCGCACTGGCCGATCTGCCGCCCAAGCCGTGCCGGCATCTGTGCGCGCCTGCGGACCCGAGTGCGGACCCGAGTGCGTGCCCGGATCAGCGTCCGGTGTTGCGTCCGGTGCAGCGTGCATGAAGCGCGAGGGTGTGAGAGGGGTCTTCAGAGGCGTGTTCATCCTGCATTCCTTTCCAGATTGCTCACGCCGCGCAGGCGCCAGCGTTGCCAATGGTCAGCGACCGGGGAGGGCATAAAGAGCGCGAGTGCCAGCGTGACCCACCAGCGCCGCAGCCGCCACCCGCGCGAGGCCTGCGCCAGCCAGCCCAGCGCCTCGCGCCGTTGACCCTTGGCCAGTGCCTCGCGGGCCAGGGTGGTCTGGGCCTGTGCCACGAACCACAGCGCCGATACGCGGTGCTGCGGGGGCAGCGCGCCCGCCAGCGCCTGCTCGCGCATGCGCACCAGAAAGGGTGGCATGCGTCGCCTGGCTGCAAGCGAGAGCGCGCCTGCCACCCCGCCGCGCACCGTCGTGTAGGCGCCGTCCACCGCCGCCACCGGTGCCCGGTCGGCGAGGCGAAACCACATGTCCAGGTCTTCGCCGTAGGACTCGCCCTCGTAAAAACAGGGCGACATCGTCCGCAGCCGCGCGGCGCGCACCGCAACGCTGCTGGTGCACAGGGGCGAGTGCCGCAGCCAGCGTCGGCGCAGGTCGTCGATCACCTCGACCGGGCCGCGTTTGGCAGGCACGGCCCAGGGTGCCATCGGCACCTGCGTGTCCTGCGTCCAGCGAAATCCGGTGGCCAGCAGGTCGGCTTGCGGGCAGTGCCGGTGGGCCTGCGCCAGCGTCGCCAGAAAGGCCGAATGCCACTGGTCGTCGGCGTCGAGAAAGGCGATCCAGTCGCCCTGGGCCAGAGCGATGCCCAGGTTGCGTGCTGCCGACACGCCGCGGTTGGCCTGTCGCACCAGCCGCAGCCGTGGATCTGTCTCCCATGCCCCCAGCAGCGCCAGGCCGCCGTCGGTGGAGCCATCGTCCACCACGATCACCTCCAGCGGCGACAGACTTTGGTCCAGCGCCGAGGCCACCGCGCCGCGCACGAAGCGGGCCTTGTTGAACAGGGGAATCACGACCGAAAACTTCATGCGCGTCTTCCCCAGGGGCTGGACGTGGCGGCTGGTGCCGCCTGTATGCCTGGCGCAGCGCGCCCCTTTGGTGCTAGACCTGCCAGCCGCCCGCTGCGCGTTCGCCGCCTCGGGCGCGCGGGTGCTGCGAGCGACTCCTCGGCGAACTTGTCGTCTGCGGCGGTCTCGCTCGGAAAAACTGTCGCCGCCAAGGTGACCAGCAGCAACAGGTGCACGAACAGTTCGGTGCCATAGCCCTGAAGTGACAGCGGCACCTCACCGACCGCGCGCAGGGCCAGGGTCAGGCCCAGAGCCAGCGCCAGGCCGCCGCTGGCGCGCGCATGGCGCAGGCACAGGGTCATCAGGGTGAATGAATAAACGATCAGCGTGGCCACGCCAACGCTACCGGCACGGGCAGCATCGTCGAGCCACTGGTTGTGGGCATGCGTCGCATGCGGCAGCCCGATCGCGTTGCGGTACTCGGCATCCCACAGTGACAGGCCATAGCCGAAGACCGGATGGAGCCGCCATTCCTCCAAAGCTGCGGCCCAGATTCGGTCGCGCCCGGTGAGCGAGAGCAGCTGCGCGCCCTGTTCGCTGGCCAGGAAGTCGGCGGCGCGCTGGTCGAGCGCTCCCGAGAGCAGCAGCCCCGCACCCAGCGTGACTGCGAGGCACAGGCCCGCGCAGGCCGCGACCAGCGTGCCAGCGCGCGAGGGGTCATTGAGTTGCTGGCGCAGCGCTGGCCCCTGACGCAACACCAGCAGGGCCATTGCGCACAAGGCGAAGGCCAGCCAGGCGGTCTTGGACTGCGCCATGACGAGCACGGTCAAGCCCAGCGCCCAGGCAGCGCGGTCGGCCATTGGCCGTGAGTAGGGACGTACCCAGAGCAGCAGCAGAAAGACCTGGGCCAGCTGGCCCTGGGTGACCGCATGGGGTGTCAGTCCCGCCAGCCGCGGCAGGCCGGGCAGCATGCCGGCGGCATAGCCGACGTCGGCCACCAGTGATGGACGCCAGACCAGCAAGGCCAGACCTGCGAGCAGCAGCCCGGTGAGCGCGTCGCGGGCCAGTTGCACGATGCGGCCCTGCTCCTGCGGTGTGGCCAGGCAGCAGGCCAGGCCGGCGGCTGGTGCGTACAGCAGGTCATGGCCAAAGACCGGGCGGGCACCGAAGACAGCGGGCAGGCCCACGCTCCCGAGCCAGTACAGGCCGAAGGCAGCGACCAGCGGCAGGTAGACCGGCAACCGCCGCGCCGCATGGTGGGCGATCTGCTCCAGCGAGGCCACCAGTAGCAAGAGCGAGGCGCACCGTTGCAGCCAGTTAACCAGTGCGGCCCGCGGTGCCGGTGCCACGGCTTCGAGCGCGACCAGGCTGTCGGCTAAGTCGCGGCCGGAGAGGAGCACATCGAAGGCAGGTACTGCCAGCAGCGCCGGAAAAATCCAGGGCAGCAGGCCAGCCTGACGTAAGTTCATGACCGTCCCTCCGCCACGCGCGTACGGCGCAGCAGGGCCAGCGCCTGGGGTCCCAGCAGGGTGGGCCGCCAGGCCAGCAGGCCACCGCCAGCGGCCAGGGCGGCCGCGCCTCCCCCGAACAGTCGCAGCGCCGCGAATGCTGCCGGTGCGTCGACCCAGGCCGCGGGCAACAGCAAGGGCGCGAGTGCCTGTGACAGTTCACGGCCCGCTTGCAGCGCCAGCGCACAGGCGCCGGCCAGCAGCAATCCACGCCCGGTGGCAGGCGCCAGCCGCGCCGCCGGGCGACCCAGGCAGGCCAGGGCAGCGCGAACCGTGCGCCAGGCGCGGGCGTGCAGCAGCAGCGCGCTGAGCAGCGCCACAGGCAGCAGCGACCCGCCAAACACCCGCTCGCCGAACAAAGCCGTCACGATCCACAGTGGTAGCGCCAGGGCCAGCAGCGGCAGTTGCAGGCCAGCCTCTAGGTGTGATCGGCCGGCGTGCCAGAGCACCGGCGTGGCCAGGGCCCAGGCGGTCCACGCGGGCAGGCACAAGAGCATCACCGCCAGCAGCGCACCGGAGTCCTGCCAGGCCGGTCCGTAGAGGAGGATCACCAGGTCCGGCGCGAGCAGGGCCAGGCACAGCGCGGCGCCCGGCAGCAGGGTGGCCGCACTCGCCATGGCCATCTCCCAGGCGCCCGCAAGCCGACGCAGCGCCTGCGGGTTGAGGGGCGGCAGGGCGGTGCTCGCACCCTCAGTCGTTGGCGTGCCGGTGCGCGCACCGCGGCCGCGTAGTTGGGTGCCCGCGGCCAGCAGCGCGGGCTGCGCTGCGCCGACCAGCAGGGTCACCGGCACCTGGGCCAGGTTCCACGCCAGGGCATACAGGCCGACCGCATGGGCTTGCAGGTAGCGGCCGATGATGAGCCGGTCGAGATTGGCGGCCAGCCAGTTGACCAGGTTGGTGATGAAGACCCGGCCGCCCGTGTCCAGCGTCTGTGCGCGTCCCCGGCCGCGCCACAGGGGCCGCAGCGGGTGTGGCCGCAGCCACAGCGCCAGGCCCAGCGTGGCGACAGCCTGAGTTGCGCAGGCCGCCGCCAGCGCTTGGGCCTGCCACCCGGCCAGGGCCAGGGGCAGGCCTACGCCCAGGTAGCCCAGGGCGTAGGCGGCCAGTTGCAGCAGGCCCTGGCGACGCTGGTCGATCGCGCGCTGCATCAGCGCCAGCGCCGTCCCCGCGCAGGCGCTGCACAGGCAGGCGATGGCCATCCATTGCAGCGTGGGCGCCAGATCGGGCGCGCGAAAAAACGCCGCCAGCGCCGGCGCGCCCACGACCATCGCCGCCGCGCAGGCCAAACCGGCGCTGACCTGCCAGGTAAAGGCCAGTCGGATGTCGTCGTCGTCAATGTGGGGGCGCAGCAGCAAGCCGTAGGCGAAACCGTTGCCCGCGAGAAAGCCTGCGAAGGTCAGCAGCGCCAGGCCGAGCGCATACACGCCATAGGACTCTGGGCCGAGCAGGCGGGCCAGCAACACCTGCGCGACGAGCTGCAGCCCGATCCGCGCCAGCAGTGTCAGCGTGCCCCAGCGCAGGGCCTGGCCGGCCCTTGCAGACAGTGTGGCCATGATCGGTTGCGTCCTCAGGTCGAGGGGGCCGTGGGCAGGCTCAGTGGTCCTGGCGGCGCCAGACGATGCCGGCCATCAGCGCGAGCCCGCCTAGCCAGACGCCGGCGCCGGGCGAGGCCATGGCATGGGTCACCGTCGCCTGTGCGTTCAGGCATTGCGCGCTCACCGCCTGGCACAGCAGGCCGCCGAGCAGAAGGGTGAGGCAGTTCTTCATGGCTGCGTCCCGTGGTCGTGTCGCCCATGGTGGGCAGGGAGCGCATTGTTCGGACGAGGACACCGCCAGGCTCGTCGGAGAAGCGCCCGACACGCAGGCCCGTACGGGTCAGGGTGGGAGAGCGCCCTCCCTCGCCTGTGCCCTTCTACCTGCGCCTGCCGATCGGTAAGCGCAGCAAGCCGGTGGCCATGGCGGTACCCAGCGCGATCACCAGGCCGCAGCCGACCATGCGCAGGGTCAGCGTTTCGCCGAGGAACACGATGCCGTAGACCAGCGCGAACACCGGAATCACATAGGGCACGGTCAGTGCGCGCGCCGGCCCGAGCGATTGGATGATGCGGAAATACAGCACATAGGCCAGCCCGGTGCACAGCACGCCCACCGCCAGCGCCGCTCCCCAGGCGGAGGCCGAGGGCATGCGTGGGGGCAGGTGGGTCAAGGCGGGCAGCACCAGCACCAAAGCGGCGCCCATCTGGCTGCCGGCGGCGGTAGCCAACGGTGGCACCTCCGAGAGGTAGACCTTGGTGAAGGAGGCGGCCGCGCCGTAGCACAGGCAGGCCACCAGGCAGGCCAGGATGGCGGCAACCTGGATCAGGCCGTCGCTACTGGCTGCCGCCCCGCCACCGTGCCTGTCGCCCGCCAGCAGGGTGACGCCAGCAAAGCCGATCAGGAGGCCCAGCGTGCGCGAGGCATTGGGCCGGTCCTTGACCCAGGCCCAGGCCACCAGGGCGCCGAACATCGGCGTGGTGGCATTGAGGATGGCCGAGATGCCGGTCGGGATGTGCATCACTGCAAAGCTGTAGAGAACAGCCGGCAACCCAGAGCTGAGCAGGCCCACCACCACCAGTGGCCAGGCATGACGGCGGATCACGCCCATGTGTCCCCTCAGCGCAGCCAGCGGCAGCAGGGAGAGGGCTGCCACCCCGAGCCGGACGGCGGCGGTGGGCAAGGGGCCGAAGTCGCCGACAGCCAACTGCATGAACATGAAGGACGCACCCCAGAGCGCTGCCAGCAGCAGGTAGTCGAAGAGTGGGCGCAAGGGCATGAAGGGGGCTGGGGGTGGGGCGCGAGGCGCGCAGGGCTGGGCCTGACGCGGTTGCGGCAGCAACTGCGCGAGGGGCTCAGGTCGTCGCGCCTTCCAGGGCCAGCAGCGCGCGCTTGCGGTCCAGCCCACCGGCGTAGCCGGTGAGCGCGCCTCCCGCGCCCAGCACCCGGTGGCAGGGCACGACGATGCTGACCGGGTTGCGGCCCACCGCCGCGCCGACCGCACGGGCCGCCTGTGATGCCCCTACCCGGCTGGCCAGTTCGGCGTAGGACGCGGTGTGCCCGGGGGGAATGCTGCGCAGTGCTTGCCAGACCTGGCGCTGGAAGGGCGTGCCGTGGCTGAGGTCTAGTGGCAGGTCAAAGTCTCCCCGGCGGCCCGCGAAATAGTCTTGCAGCTGCGCCTCGGCGGCCTGTAGCACTGGATGGCGCGGATGGGTAGGCTGATGCCCCAGACCGCGCCAGGCGGCCAAGGGGCCGTGGCGCTGACCTTCAAACCACAGCCCCGCCAGGCCCAGGTCGCTGGCGGCCAGTAGCACGCGGCCCAGGGGCGTGACAAGAATGTGTCGTGGCAAATGTGCGGCCCACAGGCTCACCGAGGTGCCATGCCCCGCTGTGCTTGCCTCCGCCATGCTCGGCTCCGTAGGCAGGCCGGGGCGCGACACTGCGGCACCGCCGGTCTGGCGACGGCGCATGAGCAAATTGGTGAGGATGACTTGGCGCATGCTTTGATGATACGGGCCGGACCCGGGGGCGCACCATCCCTGCGACAATTCGCGCTGTCTTCGGAGCAGCTGCCCCGACCGACCCGGCTCGCCGCCCCCGAGGGCATGAGCCCTCTCCTGCGAGCGACCATGACCCCTTACCCGCCGACCCTCTTCAAGGCCTACGACATCCGTGGCGTCGTCCCCGCCTCGCTGGACGAGGGCGTGGCCCTGGCCCTGGGCCGGGCCTTTGGCGCCGCCGCCCGTGCCGCCGGCGAGAGCGTGGTGGCGGTCGGCCGCGACGGCCGGCTGTCGGGCCCGGCGCTGTCGCAGGCCCTCGCGCGCGGGCTGCAGGCCGCCGGCGTCGACGTGATCGATGTCGGCATGGTGACCACCCCCATGCTGTATTTCGCGGCCAGCACTTTGTGCAGCAGCGGTATTCAGGTGACCGGCAGCCACAACCCGCGCGACTACAACGGCTTCAAGATGGTGCTGGCCGGCCGCGCGATTTATGGCGAGGAGATCCAAGCGCTGCGCCGGGCGATGGATGCGGGTGTGCCTGACGCGCCGCAAGCAGGCCAGTTGCGCAGGGCCAATGTCGAGGCCGCCTACCGTGACCGCATCGTCTCGGATGTGAAGCTCGCGCGTCCGCTCAAGCTGGTGGTCGATTGCGGCAATGGCGTCGCCGGCGCCAGCGCGCCGGCCATCTTCCGCGCCCTCGGCTGCGAGGTCGTCGAACTGTTCTCTGAAGTCGACGGCAATTTTCCGAATCACCACCCCGACCCGAGCAAGCCCGAAAACCTGCGCGACCTCATGGCCGCCCTGGCACAAACCGGCGCCGACCTGGGCCTGGCTTTCGATGGCGACGGTGACCGTCTGGGCATCGTCACCCCCTCGGGCCAGAACATCTACCCTGACCGGCAGATGATGCTGTTTGCCCGCGACGTGCTCTCGCGCGTACCCGGCGGGACCATCGTGTTCGATGTGAAGTGCAGCCAGCGTCTGGCCACCGAGATCGCTGCCGCCGGTGGCCGGCCGGAGATGTTCCGCACCGGTCACTCCCTGATCAAGGCGCGCATGAAGGAAATTGGCGCGCCCCTGGGCGGCGAGATGAGCGGCCACATCTTCTTCAAGGAGCGCTGGTTCGGATTTGACGACGGCACCTATGCCGGCGCCCGCTTGCTGGAAATTCTCGCGCGCGAGGCCGATCCCGGCGCCACGCTGGAGGCCCTGCCCACCAGCCATGCCACCCCCGAGATCAATGTGGCCTGCGCCGAAGGCGAGCCGCACGCTCTGGTCGAGCGCTTGGTGGCCCTGGCCGCCAGGCTGCCGCAATTTGATCCGCCAGCCGAGCGCTGCACCCTGGATGGACTGCGGGTCGACTGGCCCGACGGCTTTGGTCTGATTCGCGCCTCCAACACCACGCCGGTGCTGGTGCTGCGCTTCGAGGGCCAGACGCCCGAGGCGCTGACCCGTATCGAAGGCGAGATGCTTGCGTTGCTTCGCAGGGTCAAGCCCGACGCGGTGCTAGGCGCGTCCGCCCATTGAGCGATGGCACTCTCCCCCGAAAGGCAGAGCCCGGCTTGAAGATCCTGATCGTCAAACTCTCGTCCCTTGGCGATGTGGTCCATGCCATGCCCGCGGTGCAGGACATCCGGCGTGCCTTGCCCAACGCCCGGATCGACTGGGTGGTTGAGCCGGCTTTCGCCGACTTGGTCCGTCGCTGCGAGGGTGTCTCCCGTGTGGTGCCCCTGGACCTGCGGCGCTGGCGCCGGGCGCTTGTGGCGTCCGAGACCTGGCGGGCAATCGGCGCGTTTCGCGCCAGCCTGCGCGAGGAGGCCTACGACCGGGTGATCGACCTGCAGGGCCTGACCAAATCCGCCCTCGTGGCCTGGGCTGCGCGCCTGGCGCCTGGGGGTACCGGGTGGCGCTGGGCAACCGCACCAGCGGGTCCTCGTTCGAGGCCCCCACGCGGTGGGTGGCGCATCAGGCGGTCTACATCCCGCCGCGCATTCATGCGGTGGATCGCTCAAGGGTGCTGTGCGCCCACGCGCTGGACTACGTGCCCGACGGTTCTGAACAATTTGGCCTGCGGGCGGCGGCGCCAGCCCTGGCCTCGCGGCCCGAAGTGGCCCTGGTGCACGGCACCTCGCGCGACGACAAGCTCTGGCCCGAAGAAAACTGGGTAGCGCTCGGCCAGGCGCTGCATGCGAGGGGCTTCGATCTCGGCCTGCCGCATGGCAGTGATGCGGAATTGGCGCGCGCGGAACGCATCGCCCAGGCCCTGGGGCCTGGCGCCCGGGTCTGGCCCCGGCTGGCGCTGGGCGAGTTGGCCGATCGCCTGGCCTCCTGCGCCGGTGTCGTCGGCGTCGACAGCGGTCTCTCGCACATCGCCACTGCGCTCGATCGGCCGCATGTGCAGATCTACAACCACGACACCGCCTGGCGCACCGGGCCGGTGGGCCGGCCACGCCAGCGCAGCGTATTTGCGCAGCCCCATCCGGGCCTGGAGCCGGTGCTCGCTGCCTGGGAAGAGGTGGTTGCCGCATGAACCTCGCCCGCTCGCTGTACACCCTGGCGGTGCGCAGTGCCCAGCCCCTGCTGGCGCGCAAGGTGCGACGCCGCGGTCTGGCCGAGCCGGGGTACCTCGCGGCCGTGGGCGAGCGCTTCGGCCGCTACGAGCAGCCCCTGGCTGCCGGCGGTCCCGGCGCGCTCTGGATTCATGCAGTCTCGCTGGGCGAGACACGTGCCGCTGCTGCCTTGCTACAGGCGCTGCGCACCCTGGAGCCCGGCCTGCGGGTGCTGCTCACGCATGGAACCGCCACCGGTCGCGCCGAGGGCGAGCGCCTGCTGCGGCCCGGTGACGCTCAGGCCTGGCTGCCCTGGGACACGCCGGAAGCGGTGGAGGCCTTTCTTGCCCACTTTCAGCCCTGTGCCGGCGTGCTGATGGAAACCGAGGTCTGGCCCAACCTGGTGGACGCCTGCGCCCGCCGCGGGGTGCCCCTGGCCCTGGCCAACGCGCGTTTGTCCGAAAAGTCCTTGCGTAGCGCGCAGCGGCTGTCGCCACTGTCCCGGCCTGCCTATGGCAGCCTGACAGCGGTGTGGGCCCAGACCCAGGACGATGCGCGCCGCCTGCGTGACGCAGGCGCGGTGGTGAGCGCTGTGTTGGGCAACCTCAAGTTCGACGCCGCGCCCGATGAGACCTTGCTCGCGCGCGGGAAGGCCTGGCGGGGACCACGGCCGGTGCTCATGTTCGCCAGTTCACGCGAGGGCGAGGAGGCGCTGCTGTTGCAGGCCCTGGCCGCCTCTCCAGCGACCGTGGCTGGCAATTCGACCACGGTGACACCGCGATGGCTCATCGTGCCGCGCCATCCGCAACGTTTCGACGAGGTCGCCGGCCTGCTGCGCGCCGCGGGCTGGTCAGTGTCGCGACGCAGCGGCTGGCCCGCGCAAGGCCCGGACGCCGAGGCCCTGGCGGCCGACTGCTGGCTCGGTGATTCGCTGGGCGAGATGGCGCTTTACTTTGGCATGGCCGACGTCGCCCTGCTGGGGGGAAGCTTTGCGCCGCTGGGAGGGCAGAACCTGATCGAGGCCGCGGCCTGCGGCTGCCCGATCCTCATGGGTCCGCATACCTTCAACTTCGCTGAGGCGGCCGAGCTGGCCGAGGCGGCCGGTGCCGCCCTGCGTCTGGCAGACCTGCCGCTGGCCCTGGCCGCCGCCTGGGGCTTGCTGGCCGACGATCCGCGCCGTGAAGCCATGGCCCGCGCTGGTCAGGGCTTTGCCCGGGCCCACCAGGGGGCTGCGCGACGCAGCGCGGAGGCGATCTTGGCGCTGCGGCAAACAGCACAGCGCTCAGGTCGCCCCGCGTGATCAGGGCTTGACCATCAGGCCGCTGATATTGGTCAGATCTTCAGCCTGCAGGTTGCCGGCCACTTGGCGCAGTTTGAGGTTGCCCATCAGCACGTTGTAGCGGGCCACCGAAAGGTCCCTTTTGGTCTGAAAGAGCTGGCTCTGCGAATTGAGCACGTCGATGTTGATGCGCACTCCGACCTGATAGCCCAGGCGGTTGGCGTCCAGCGCGCTTTGGCTCGAGGTTTCGGCCGCTTCCAGCGCGCGCACCTGACTGCCGCCGGAGACCACGCTGAAGTAGGCGCTACGCACACTCTGGCCGGTGTCACGGCGGGCCTTTTCCAGGTCGGCCTTGGCCTTCTCCTCTAGGGCGATGGCCTCTCGGATACGGTTTTGCACCGAGAGGCCTGAGTAAATCGGGATATTGAGGCTCACGCCCAGTTGGGTGTTGTGTGTGGTGCTGGTGCTGGCGCTCGTGGCGCTGCCGCCCAGGCTTCGGCTGAGGGATCGCGAGGCTGTCATGTCCAGCGTGGGGAGATGTCCGGTGTTGGCCTTCTGAGCCTCCAGCCGGGCCACCTCCAGCGCTTGCCTCAGCTGCGCGATCGCGGTGCTGGTCTCTTCTGCCTGGCGCACCCAGGCCTCCGGGTCTGCCGGCACGGGCTGCGGCATTGCCGTTGGCAGGGCCAGTGCCAGCGGCTTGGCATCGTTGACGCCAGTGACGGTGTCCAGGGCGATTCGCTTGACCCGCAGGTCGTTTTCTGCCGCAAGCTCCTGGGCCGAGACCAGGTCGAAGCGCGACTGAGCCTCGCGGGTGTCCGTGATCGTTGCTGTGCCCACCTCGAAGTTCCGGCGTGCCGAGGCGAGTTGCTCGTTCACGGCGGTCTTCTGCGCGCGCACGAAGGTCAGGGTGTCCTGTGCAGCCAGCACGTCGAAGTAGGCTTGGCTCACGCGGATGATCAGGTCCTGGGCCGCCGCCTGGAGCACGGCCTGAGCTGCCTCGACCTGCTTTTGACCTTGTTCAAACGTGATCTTGTTGGCGGGCCGGTACAGCGGGTGTGTCACCGAAATCGCGGTATTGGCAGAGTCGAAGGTGCGGCTCGTGCTGCTGCCGGTCTTCGGAACGTTTTCGTAAAGCGAGGTCGACGCGCCTGCGGTGGCGCTGACCGAGGGCAAGAGGCCGGCACGGGCTTGCTCGGCGCGTGCCTTCACTGACTCGAAGTTGGCGCGTGCCGACTGCCATGCGGCGTCCTGGCCCCGTGCCGACTCGTACAACGCTGAAAGGCTTTGGGCCTGCGCAGGGGCCGCAAATGCGGCTGCTATCGCCAGGGGCAGCAGGCGAAGAGCGTAGCGGGTCAGTAGCGTCATTGTCTGTCCTCGGGTGACTCGGGTCATCGGGTTGTTGGGTTGTTGGGTGACTCTGCAGTGCCGCCGGGTCTCTTGCCTGGCTGGCTTGGGCAGCGGGTTCTCAGAACTTGAAGCGTGCCAGCTCCGCGAAATGGGCCAGTCGGGGCGCCACCGTGTCCCAGCGCTGGGTCTCGGTGAAGCCGACGGCACCCGTGCGGGTGATCAGGGTGGCACGCATCACTGGCTCGTCGCCAACAATGGCGATGAGCCGGCCACCCACCTTTAGCTGGTCTTTGAGGATTTCGGGCACCTGGGCGACCGAGCCACTGAGCACGATCACGTCAAACGGACCTTCTGCAGGCAGTCCGCGTGCGCCGTCGGCCTCACGGACCTCGACATTTTTCGCGCCCGCGCGGGCCAGGTTGGCGCGGGCCGCGGCGGCCAATTGCGGGTCGATCTCCAGCGAAATGACGGAGGCGGCGCGAGCGCCGAGCAAGGCGGCCATGTAGCCCGAGCCCGTGCCGATTTCGAGCACCTTCTCGTGCGGTTGGGGAGCGACGTCCTGCAACATGCGGGCCTCGACCCGCGGCGCCAGCATGCAGCGGCCACTTTGGCGCGCTGCCTTGGCGTCGGCCACCAGCGGAATTTCCATGTCGACGAAGGCCAGGGCTTGGTGCGAGGCGGGGACGAAGTCTTCCCTGTGCAACACGGACAGCAAGGCCAGCACCTGCGGGTCGAGCACATCCCAAGGGCGGATCTGCTGCTCGATCATGTTGAAGCGGGCTTGTTCGATGGACGCGGGCAGTGTCATCAGGTTCTCTCGGTTTCTGGTGTCGTGCGGGCTTGGGCGCCTCAGGGCGGGTTCGGGTCGGCCGAAACAGGCATTTTAGGTTCGGCGGGTGACCGCCCCAACAGGCGGCGCACCCAGTTGGCCAGATCGTCCATGTAGCAGTAGGCCACTGGTACTACTACCAGGGTCAGAAGGGAGGAGGTGATGACCCCACCGATCACCGCCTGCCCCATGGGCGCGCGCTGCTCCGAGCCCTCGGACAGGGCAAAGGCCAGGGGCACCATGCCGAAGATCATGGCCAAAGTGGTCATGAGGATGGGGCGCAGCCGCACCCGGGCGGCCATCAGCAACGCCTCGGTGCGCGCCAGCCCGTCCTCGCGGGCGCGGATGGCGAAGTCGACCAGCAAAATGGCATTCTTGGTCACCAGGCCCATGAGCATGATGACGCCGATGACCGAGAACATAGACATCGCCGAGCGGAACATCAGGAGCGCCAGCACCACCCCAATCAGGGTCAGCGGCAGCGATGTCATCAGCGCCAGCGGTTGCACGAAGCTCTTGAACTGGCTGGCCAGAATCATGTAGATGAAGATGACCGCCAGCGCCAGGGCAGAGACCGCGTAGGCGAAAGATTCGGACATGTTCTTGGTCGAGCCGCCGAACTGCCAGCGGTAGCCCGGGGGCAGGCTGATCTTGGCCATCTCGGCCTGGATGTCCCGGGACACTTCGCCGACCGAGCGGGCATAGGTGTTGGCGCTCAGGGCCACCTCGCGGGACAGGTCGCGCCGGTTCACCTGTGCAGGCCCGGTGCCTTCGCGCACCTGGGCCACCTGCTCAAGCCGCACCACCCGCGGGCGGCCGTCGGCTTCCAGGCCCACGGTGAAGGGCAGGCGTGCCAGGTCCTGGGCGGCATTGCGGGCGTCCGGCGCCAGCCGCACATTGACGTCGTAGGTCTGGTCGTCGGGCGCGCGCCAGTTGCCCACCGTCTGGCCCGCCACCAGGGTGCGCAGAGGCGCGGACACCTGGCCCACCGACAGGCCGAGGTCGCTGGCTGCTTCGCGGCGCAGGATGACTTCGATGACCGGCTTGGGTTGCTTGGCGCTGGTGTCCAGGTCCACCAGTCCGGGCACCGCGCGCAGCCGGTCGGCCACCAGACGGCCCAGGCGGTCAAGCTCGGCCTGGTCGGGCCCCAGCAGTGACATTTCGATCTGCTTGTTGCCGCCCACCGACTCACCGGCGCCGGCATGGGTGACCGTGATGCCCGGCACCTGCTTGAGCCGCTCACGCAGCAGGGCGGCCAACTGGTCAACGCTGCGCTGGCGGTTCTTTCGGTCGGTCAGGCGGATGTAGGTGGACGCGTAAATCTTGCCCTGGGCGGTGCCGGTGTTGATGGTGGTCACCGTGTAGCGGGTCTCGGGCAGCTCGCGCACGATGGCGTCGACCTGGCGGGCCTTGGCCTCGGTCAGCTCCAGTGAGGAGCCGACGGGCGTGTGGTAGTTCACGCTGAGCTCGGAGAAGTCGGCCTTGGGCACGAACTCGGTGCCCACGAGCGGCAGCAGCATCACGCTGGTCACGAAGATCGCCACAGAGCCCAGCACCGTGGTTCGCTTGTGCGCCAGCGCCCAGCGCAGGATGCCCTGGTAGAAGTCTGCCAAGCGTTCGGTGCCGCGGTCGAAGGCTCCGGTGACACGGCCCAGTGTCTTTTCGTAAACGGTGCGGGGCGCCTCGCGCGGCTTGCCCTGCTTGTCAATCTCCGGGTCGTGCCAGACCGAGGAGAGCATCGGGTCCAGGGTGAAGCTCACGAACATGGAGATCAGCACCGCCGCCACGATGGTGATGCCGAACTCATGGAAGAACTTGCCGACGATGCCGCCCATGAAACCGATCGGCAGAAACACCGCCACGATCGACAGCGTGGTCGCCAGCACCGCCAGGCCGATTTCCTGGGTCCCCTCCATCGCTGCCTGAAAGGGCGTCTTGCCCATTTGCACATGGCGCACGATGTTCTCGCGCACCACGATGGCATCGTCGATCAGCAGGCCCACGCACAGCGACAGCGCCATCAGCGTGATCATGTTCACCGTGAAGCCGAAGGCATACATGAACAGGAAGGTGCCGATCAGCGCAATCGGCAGGGTGAGGCCGGTGATAACGGTGGAACGCCAGGAGTTGAGGAACAGAAAGACGATCAGCACGGTGAGCGCTGCACCCTCCAGCAGGGTCTGGCGCACATTGGCCACCGACACCCGGATCGCGCGTGAGGTGTCGATGATCGGCTCGAGCCGCAGGCCCGGTGGCAGCTCGCTGGCCATGGTGGTCAGCATGGCGTTGAGGCCGTCAACCACCTGGATGGTGTTCTCGTCCTGCGACTTCTGCACCGTGAGCAGCAGGGTGCGCTGTCCGTTGTAGAGGGCCAGGTTCTCTACCTCCTGGGCGCCGTCGGCCACCCGCGCCACCTGGTCAAGCCGAATAGGCGTGCCATTGCGCCGGGCCACGATCAGGC
>JAURKV010000269.1 GCA_030831585.1 Ramlibacter sp.
AGCAGCGGGCGGCTGCGTTTGCTGGGTCACAGCATGCCCCAGGATTCACGGCCTCTGGGGGACACGCCGTCCTTGGCAACCGCTGTTCCAGGCTTCGAATTCTCGGGCTGGATCGGCTTGATGGCGCCGAAAGGCCTGCCCGCCGGATTGACGGCGGACCTTGCCGCAAATGTAGCTCGCGCCCTGCGGGGGCAAGAGTTGCTCAAGGCCTTTGACACCAACGGTGCTGTGCCCCGCGCCTCGTCCCCGCAAGAGTTTCGCGCCTACCTCGCGCGTGACATCGCGCAAAACAAGAAAGCAGTCGACACCGCCGGTGTGCAGCCAGAGTGAGGCCCTGCCCTACCCTGCTCTGCCGTTCCCGCCCTCGGTTCAGGCATCCTCGGGCTGGAACCCTGTGGTTTTGACAACCTGCGCCCAGTAGGCGTGCTCTTGTTTCACCTGCGAGGCAAACTGCGCGGAGCTCGAGCGCAGAGGCTCCAGGCCCACTTTGCCCAAAGCATCGACCATGGCTGGCGTCGAGAGGGCTTCATTGACGGCTGCGTTGAGCGCAGCAACTCGGGCGGGCGCCATCTGGGCAGGGCCGAACCACCCCAGCCACTCGATGTAGGCCAGTTCCTTGAAGCCCTGTTCCGCCATCGTTGGCACCTCGGGCAGCGCCCTCGAGCGGGTCGGCGCAGAGACCGCCAGCGCCCGCAGCTTGCCGGCTCGGATATGCGGTAGCACCTCGGAAATCACGTTGATACTCACCGGCACCTGGCCACCCATCAGGTCGTTGAGGAGAGGGGCGCCTCCCTTGTAAGGAATCGGATTGAGGGGCACGCCCGACTGTTTGGCCAGCAGCATCGAAGCCAGGTGCATGCCCGAGCCCGATGACGGATTGCCAATGTTGGCCGCTGCCGGGTTGGCCTTGGCCCAGCGCAGCAGGTCGGCCACGTTACGCACATCGGCGGGCAGGCCAGGACCCGCAGTGAGCACCGTGGTGAAGGAACACAGGCCGGTGATTGGTGTGAAGTCGGCCAGCGTGTCATAGGGCAGTTTTTTGAAGACATGGGGCTGCAGCACCATCACAGAGGCCGGAGTCTGGAAGATCTGGTTGCCCTCGGCCGATGAGCGCCTCACAAACTCGGCCGCAATGCGCCCACCCGCGCCCGGCTTGGAGTCATACACCAGGTTCTGCGGCAGCTTGCCGCGCATCTGCTCAAGCAGCGGTCGGGTGACCTGATCGCCCAGGCCTCCAGCGGGAAACCCCGACCAGATGAAGGTGGTGTTGGCTGGCTGGGCCAGCGCGGGCAGCGCAGCGCCGCCGGTGAGCGCCAGGCAGGCGCGCAGGATGTCTCGTCTTTGCATGGTCATGTCTCCTTATGGGTGGGCGGGTCGTGGGTCTCGTCTCGAAACGCGGGAGTCGGGCGCCGCTCGCGCCTCAGAACGGGTACTGCCGTGGTGTGGTCTGCACCGTCATCCAGCGCAGCTCGGTAAAGGCCTCGATGCCGGCCTTGCCACCGAAGCGGCCGTAGCCCGACGCCTTGACGCCGCCGAAGGGCATCTGGGCTTCGTCATGCACGGTCGGACCATTGACATGGCAGATGCCTGAATCAATTCGCTGCGCCACCAGCATGGCGCGGGCGGTATCACGACCGAAGACGGCTGCTGATAAACCGTAGGGGTTGTCGTTGGCGCAGGCGAGGGCTGCTTCCAGGCCCTGCACCCGCACCACGGGCTTGACCGGGCCAAAGCTCTCGTCGTGATAAATCCGCATATCAGCGGTGACATGGTCGAGGATGGTGGCGGGCATGAGCGTGTTGTCGCTCTTGCCGCCGCACACCAGCTTGGCACCCTTGGCCAGGGCGTCGTCGATCAGGGCGTTGCAGCGCTCGACGGTGCTCATGTCGACCACCGACCCCAAAACGACCGGGCCCTTGCGCGGATCGCCCAGCGGCAGTCCGACCGCACGCGCAGCCAGCTTGGCGACAAAGGTGTCAGCCACCTTGGCGTCGACGACCAAACGCTCGGTCGACATGCAGATCTGGCCAGAGTTGGCGAAGGCGCCGAAGATGGCACCGTCAACCGCGGCGTCCAGGTCGGCGTCATCGAGCACCACCAGGGGTGCCTTTCCGCCGAGCTCGAGCACCGCCTGCTTGAGGTACTTGGCGCAGGTCTGCGCGATCAGCCGGCCCACATGGGTGGAGCCGGTGAAGTTGACCCGGCGCACCGCCGGGTGCGCCACCATCGCCTCCACCACGACGGCGGCATCCTGCGGTGCGTTGGTAACGAAATTGACGACGCCTGGGGGCAGGCCCGCCTCCTGCAGCGCCTCGATGATCAGGCCATGGGTGGCCGGGCACAGCTCTGAGCCCTTGAGGACCACGGTGTTGCCACAGGCCAGCGGCGTAGCAATAGCGCGCACGCCCAGGATGACGGGCGCGTTCCAGGGCGCAATGCCCAGGACCACGCCCGCCGGCACGCGCAGGCCCATGGCCAAGCTGCCCGGCACGTCGGAGGGGATCACCTCGCCGGAAATCTGGGTGGTGAGGGAAGCGGCTTCCTGCAGCATGCCGGCAGCCAGGTGGGCATTGAAACCGGCCCAGGGAGCAGCGGCACCCGTCTCGGCCGCCATGGCCTGGATGAACTGAGGCGTCTTGGCCTCCAGCGCGGCAGCCGCCTTCAGCAGCAGCGCGCGGCGCTCACCCGGACCCAATGCGGACCAGGCGGGAAAGGCCTGGGCAGCGGCTTCGACCGCGGCGACCGCGTCTTGCGCCGAGGCGGCGGGCGCGCGGGTGGCGACGCTGCCGTCCAGAGGGTTACGGCGCTCGAAGGTCTGGCCGGAAGCGGCAGCAGTTTTGTCGCCGCCAATGAGCATGCGGATATCGTTCATTCGGTTCTCCGTGGGGGGCGCTACGCGCGTGAGCGCCTGAAAGCCGTACTTGTTCATGCTGACAAACTGGCCCACCGCTGGATGCGGCAGGAACTTGGTGCGGCAGTCGATCACGGCCGGGAGGCCGCTCGCGATCGCCCGCTCGAGCGCGCCGGCGAAGTCGCCTGCACGCGTCACCACCTCGCCGTGACAGCCAAAGCCGTTGGCAATAGCGGCGTAGTCGGTGTCTTCCAGCGCGGTGGCCATTTCGAAGTCCAGCCCCAGGCGCTGCCCCATGCGGATCACGCCCCAGGCTGCGTTGTTGTGGACGACGGTCACCACCGGCAACCGGTAGCGGCGGGCGGTGTCCAGCTCATTGAGGGTGAAGCCGAAGGCGCCGTCGCCGGTGAGATTGACTACCACTCGGCCCGGAAACTGCGATTGCAGCGCGATGGCTGCGGGTAGGCCATAGCCCAGGTGACTCATGCCAGGCTCGTGGAAGCGCGTGCGTACCTCGCGCACCGGGGTGAAGTCATTGCTCCAGAAGGTGGTGTGACCGCCGTCATAGACCGCCAAGGCGTCGGCTGGTAGCGCATCGGCGACCGCTTTGGCCAAGGCAGCCGGATGCATGGTCTCTTCGGTGTCTCCAGCCATGATGGCCAGCTTGTGCTCATAACGGGCACGCACCGCGCGGGCCTGCGCCAGCCACTGCGGGTCGGTGCGGGTCGGCTGGCTCTCCAAGGCGGCCAGCAGGTCGCGCAGCGCTTCGCCAGCGTCGGCCTGCATGGCCACCTCGTGGACCGCAGGCCCGCCCAGGGCCGAGGGATCGATGTTGATGTTGACCAGCTTGTGGTGGCGGCGGGCCAGCGGTCCGCGCTCGTCCCACATCCAGGAAGACCAGCGGCAGCCCACGCTCAGGATGACGTCGGCGCGCTCGAAGGCCTCCTTGACCGCATCGCCAGCGATCAAGCCGCCATGGCCAATGAAGTGGGGGCTGTCCGAAGGCACCACGCCCAGGGCCATTTGCGTTGGCACCACGGGGGCGCCCAGTCGGGCGGCCAGCGCCCGCAGCAGCCCTTGCGCGCCCGCGCTGACAACGCCGCCGCCACCAACCAGCAGCGGCCGTCGCGCCTGCTGCAGCAGCGCGGCGGCCTCAGCCACCGCCGCAGCCGAAGGGCGTGGGGGCAAGGTGGCGCGGTAGCGCGCGGGCGCCAGGTCGAACTCATCGCCAGCAAAAGCATGCACCTCGCCCAGTACATCCTGCGGAATGTCCAGGTGTACCGGCCCGGGCCGCCCCCCCAGGGCCTCGCGGAACGCGCGCCTTGCCAGCTCAGGCAGACGCCGGCCGTCGTGTACCACCGCGTTCCACTTGGTCAGGGCTGCGGTGACCGCGCAGGTGTCCAGGTCCATAAAAAACCCGACATGCGGATACGCTGAGGCCCGGTGCTGATTGGTCGTGATGGCCAGCAGGGGCAAATTGTTATTGAAGGCCACGCCCAGGCCCGAGGCCATGTTGAGACCACCGGGACCCAGTTCGCCCACGGCCACCGCCATCTTGCCGGTGCCTGCGTGAAGTGCCGCGGCCATCATCGCGCCTGAGGCTTCGTGGCGCACGCCGATGAATCGGATGCGCGGCTCGCGGGAGAGGGCATGGAACAGGGGCGAAAGTTTGCCGCCAACGATGCCGAAGACGGTGTCAACCTTCTCAGCCAGGAGGATGCGCACCAGGGCCTGTGCGCCAGTGAGCCGCAGGGGCGCCACAGCAGGCGCCGTGGAGATCGGTCCATCGGCGTCGGCCAACGGTCCGATGTCCGGCGGGACAGGCGCGGGGTTGCGGGTCATGGGGTGCAACTGTGCGGGACGATGGTCAGGCTGGCGATGGACGAAACCCCACGGGGCTTGCACATTTCCGGCATCACGCGAGAATGACTGACATGAAGCCCCCTTCCCTCCTCTTGGTTGGATTCAGCGAGGTAAGGCACGACCAGCCGGACGACTGCCTCCACTACGAATCTGTGGCCGTGCGCGGCAACGAGATGGACTGGACGATTCCGGCCCACCACCACGAGGGTTTGCACCAGTTCCAATTCCTGCACAGAGGGCGGGTGCGCGGAACGATCGACGGCCGCGAGTTCAAGGCCGCTGGCCCGGCCATGCTGATGCTCGCGCCCGGCTCAGTCCATGCCTTCACCTACACCCGCGACGCAGTCGGCCACCAAGTGACGATTCCAACCGCCACGCTGGGCCAGCTCCTGGGAGGGTCGGCGCTGGTGGCAGGAGCGCTGGACCAGTCCTTCGTGATCGAGAAGCCGGCCGGCGTCTCGGAGTTTGCTGGGCTCCTGGCGCATCTGGCAGGAGAATTCGCCGGCGCTGCTCCCGGACGCGTGCATGCCCTTCACGCCATGGCGACGCTGGTGGCGGTGCGCTTCGTGCGCGAACGCGGGGTGCAGTTCGAACGCGAGCAGCG
>JAURKV010000270.1 GCA_030831585.1 Ramlibacter sp.
CGGCGACGGCATCCGCATGGCCCGCGCGGTGGGCGCGCAAGTGGTGGGGATGGACCGTTTCTACGGCCACGTGATGTCGCAAGACGCGATGACCAATCCGGATCTGTGGCCCTTCCCGATGATCGACTTCGTCTGCGCAGCGGGCGTGGTCGTCGACGGCACAGGCCGTCGCTTCATGGACGAGGGACTCGGCGGCGTGACCATGGCCAACCGCATCGCGCGGCAGGCCGACCCCCTGGGCGCCACCGTCATTTTCGACGCGGCGATCTGGAACGGCCCCGGCCGCGAATACCTGATCCCGGCCAACCCCACCCTGCTCTCCAACGGCGGCACGCTGCTGTCTGCCCCTGATCTGCCAAGCCTGGCGGCGCAAATTGGTGTGCCGGCCGATGCGCTGGCAGAAACCGTGCAGGCCTTCAATGCCGCAGTCGCTTCCGGCCAGGAGGCCGCACTCACGCCCCACCGCAGCACCGGCAACTACAAGGCCATGCAGATCCAGGGCGGCCCCTACCACGCGATCAAGCTGTGTGCCGGCATCACCTACACCATGGGCGGCCTGGTCATCAACGCCGACGGCCATGTGCTTGATGCACAAGACCAGCCGATCCCGGGCCTGTACTCGGCTGGCTGCGCCGCGGGCGGCATCGAAGGGGGCAAGGGGGATGGGCAGGTGGCCTATGTGGGCGGCCTGACGCGGTCCACCGTGTTCGCGCTACGCGCGGCCAACGCGCTCGCCCGCCAACTCGTGCCCGCCTGACACCGGCCCGCCCTGTCGGCCTCGGGGAGGCGGGGGGCTGGAGTACCATCGCCGAGACCTTACGAACAAATCCCCCCGACATGATGCGCGCCGTCCAGCGAATTCTTGCCATCTTTGAGAGCTTCACGCCCGACGCGGACAGCCTCACGCTGCAGGAAATCGCCGACCGTATCGAGCTGCCCAAGTCAACGGCCTTTCGGATCGTGCAGAGCCTCGAGCAAGCGGGCTACCTGGTGCGGCTCGAGAACCAGCAGTACTGCCTGTCGTTTCGCTTCACCCGCCTGGCCGGGCTGGTCAAGAGCACGCTGGGCATCCGGGAAATCGCCCGCCCGGTGATGGCCGAACTCTCCCACACCACCAAGGAAACCGTGTCCCTGCACACGATCAGCGGCCGCAATCGGGTCTGCATCGATGTGATCAACGGCATCTCGCCCCTGCGCAGCGTGGTCCAGCCCGGCGAACAGATCCCATTGGGTGCGGGCTCCGCCGCCAAGGTATTGCTGGCCCACATGGCGCCGGGCGAGCTGTCGCCCCTGCTGACAGCCCTGGCGCGCAGCACCAAGCGCCCGAAGGCCGAGCTCGCCACCGAGCTGAACCGCGTACGCGACGCGGGCTTTGCGGTGTCGCATGGCGAGCGCCTGCTGGGCGTTTCGGCGGTATCGGCACCGATCAAGGACGTGAACGAGCAGGTGCATTACTGCCTGTCGGTCAACGGCCCGAGTGTGCGCATGCAGTCGCACGAGAAAGACTACGCCAAGCTGGTGGTCAAGGCCGCCGCGAGCATCTCACGGCTTTATGGCGCACAGACGCCGGTCTAGTGAAGCGCCCCATCGGCGATTCCACTGGTCGGAATCAATTCCGAAAAATTGACCCAGGGGCCTGATTGAACTAGAGTTCTTGCGTCGCCGCATGCGAGAGGCGCATGCGGCCCACCCCGGGCCCACGCGCCAAGGCGAGCTGGCGCTTCTTCCGTCACGCCGGCCCCAGACGGGCGGCCCCCATCCAACAGGCATGAAGACATTCGAGCATCTGTTCGAGCCACGCGCGATCGCGGTGGTCGGCGTTTCCGACGACAGCGCCCGTCCGGGCACGCAGGCCCTGCGGGCCCTGGTCAAAAACGGTTTTCAGGGACGCCTCTTTCCCGTCAACCCCAAATACGAAGCCTTTGACGAACTGCCCTGCTTCGCCTCGGTAGACGCCATCCCAGAGGCGGTCGACTTGGTGGTCATCGGGGTGCCGGCGGGCGGCGTGCTGGCGGTGCTCGAAAGCTGCGCGCGCAAGAAGGTCGGCTACGCCGTCATTTTGAGCGGCGGCTTTCGTGAGAGCGGCCCTGAGGGCATCGAGCGCGAGCGGCGCATGCTGGAGATCGCGCAGGCCGCAGGCATCCGGCTCCTTGGGCCCAACTGCCTGGGTTTTGCCAACATCCACGCCGGCGTGTACGCCGCCTTCGGCAGCATCACGCGGCCGCCCAAGCTCCAACGTGGCTCGGTCTCGCTGGTCACGCAAAGCGGCGGTTTTGGCTACAGCATCGCACTGGCCTGCGCCGAGGCAGGCATCGGCTTTCGTCATGTGATCGCCACGGGCAACGAAACCGATATCGACACCATCCAATTGATCAACGCCCTGCTCGATGACGACCAGACGCGCAGCATCATTGCCTACATCGAGGGCACGAGCGACGGCCGCGCCCTGCTCGATGTGGGCCGGCGCGCCCTGGCCGCCGGCAAGCCCCTGCTGCTGTGGAAGGGCGGCGTCACCGAGCAAGGCGCCAAGGCGGCCGAGTCGCACACGGCCAGCATGACCGGCACCTATGACTTTTACCGGGCGCTGTTTCGGCAGACCGGGATTGTCGAGATCCAGGAGCTGCACGAAGCGGTCGACTACCTGCTGGCCTTCGAGGGTCGCCGCTACCCCACGGGCAACGGCGTGGCGGTGATGGGCGTGTCGGGTGGATCGGCCATCGTCTTCGCGGACGCGGGCGAGCGCCGCGGCCTGCATCTGTGCGAGTTGGCGGCGCAGACCCAGGAAGCGCTGGCCGGGGTGGTGCCCCACATCGGCGCGGTACACAACCCGATCGACCTGACCGCCGGCTACTTTTCTGCCGCCAACCAGGCCAAGCTCGAAACCGCAGTACGGGCCACCCTGGCCGACCCGGGTGTGCACGCGCTGTGCGTGAACCTGGCCACCACCGGCCAGGCCGGTAGCCTGGCCGCAGCACAGGTGCTGGTGCGGGTGGCGCAGGAAAGCGCCAAGCCCATCGTGGTGTTTTCTTCCACGCCGGTGGCCGAGAATGCGCAGGCACTGGCCGAATTCGCCAAGGGCGCAGTGCCCGTGCTGCGCTCGCCCTCGCGCGCGGCGCGTGCGGTGGCCACGCTGATGGACTACCGGCGGGTGCGCGAGCGGTTGCTGGCCTCACCGGCCGCTGCCGACAGCGGCGAAGCTGCCGCTGCAGCCACGGTCCAGGCCGGCAAGGCACTGTCCGAAGCAGAGTCGAAGGCCGTGCTGGCCGGAGCCGGCATCCCGGTCAGCCGCGATGTGATGGTGCCTGGCCCAGGCATGCTGGCGATCGAAGGCCTGCGGCTGCCCCTGGTGGTCAAGGTGGTTTCGCCCGACATTCCGCACAAGACCGAGGTCGGCGGCGTGCGCCTGGGCATCGCCAGCCAGGCCGCGCTCGATGAAGCCATTGCCGAGGTCCTGGCCAATGCCAGACGGCATGTTCCGCACGCCCGCATCGAGGGCGCGCTGGTGTCGGAAATGGTCCAAGGCGGCTTTGAGCTGATTGCCGGCGTGGTCAACGACGAGGTCTTCGGCCCGGTGGTGGTGGTGGGTGCCGGCGGCATTTACGCCGAGGTACTCGAGGACACCGCCTCGCGAATCGCGCCGTTTGATGCGGCCACCGCCCTCGACATGCTGGGTGAACTGCGCTGCCGCCCCATTTTGGACGGCGTGCGTGGCGCGCCGGCCTGCGACGTCAGCGCCATCGCTTCGGCCCTGGCCGCTCTCTCCCGCTTCGCCTGGGCCCACCGTGACCAGGTGCGCGAGGTCGACATCAACCCGCTGTTCGCCCTGCCCGATGGCGTGGTGGCCGCAGACGCTCTGGTGGTACCCCTATGACAACGAGCCCAGACAATCTGGTCCTGTCGCACCGGGACGGTGGCCTGATGTGGCTCACCCTCAACCGCGCCGACAAGGCCAATGCGATGACGGTGGCCATGGTGGAAGGCCTCACCACGCACATCGTGCAGGCAGGCACCGACCCCGCGGTGCAGGCGATCCTTCTGACCGGCGCCGGCGAGCGCGTTTTCTGCGCCGGCGTCGACGTGCGTGAGCAGCCGGCCGATGGCGACATGGCGCGCCAGCGCGAGCGCCGCTCGCATGCGCTCGCCGCCCTTCAGGACGCGGTGCTGGACACCCCCAAGCCGGTGCTGGTGGTATTGAACGGCATGGCCAGTGGCGGAGGCGCAATGATCGCCCTGCTGGCCGATGCCTGCGTGGCAGTGGACACGGCCGAAGTGGCGCTGGCCGAGATCGACATCGGCATTGCCACCTTCTCCGGCGCTAGCATTGTGGAGGCGGTCTGTGGCCTGGCCCACGCGCGCGACCTGGTCCAGAGCGGCCGCCGCATGCCGGCGCCTGAAGCCCGGCACATCGGCCTGGTGCGGGCCGTCGCACCACGGGCCGAGCTGGTGAGCGCCGCCACCGCCCTGGCCACCCTGCTGGGAAGCAAAAAGCCCACGGTCTTTGCCGACAACAAGCGCTGGATCAACCGCCGCGTCAAGGCTGCTCTGGCCGAGGCACGCCAGGAGCACGCGCGCCACCGGGCTCATTCCGCGCAACAGGCCTCGCCCGCGTGAGCCCTGGATCGCAAACCCCCTTACGCATTCACCTGATTCATCGAGAACGCCGAGGAGAACACGTTGGCAGACCTTGAACTGGAAACCATCGGCCGTGTCCGCGTGGCACGGCTGAACCGGCCCGACAAGAAAAACGCACAAAGTGAGGAGATGCTCGATCTTCTGAGCGCCGCGCTGCGCGAGGCCGACGAGGATCTGGGCGTTGGCTGCTTCGTCATCACGGGCGCGGGCGACGCTTTCTGCTCGGGTGGCGACCTGGGCCGGCGCTCCAAGGAGCAGGAAGCGCGTGACCCGACACCGCTCGAGCGCAAGGAGCGCCTGGCCAAGGTCTCGCAGCGGGTGGCGCGGGCGGTGGAACTCTTCGAGAAGCCGCTGATCGCCGCGGTCAACGGCGCAGCGGTGGGCGCGGGCATGGACATGGCCCTGATGTGCGACTTCCGGGTCGCTGGCACCTCTGCGCGATTTTCCGAGGGCTACATCCGGGTAGGCCTGCTACCAGGCAATGGCGGCTGCTATTTCCTGCCAAGGATTGTGGGCATGCCCAAGGCCCTGGAGCTTTTGTGGACCGGCGACTTCGTCGATGCCGACGAGGCACTTCGTCTGGGGATGGTGAACCATGTTTATCCCGACGCCGAACTCATGACGCGCACCCTCGCCCTGGCTCAGCGCATTGCCGAGGGTCCGCCGGTGCAGCTGCGTGACATCAAGAAGCTGGCCTACCAGGCGCAGCACACCGACCTTCGCACCAGTCTGGAGTCCGTCTCGGCCCATATGGCCGTAGTGCAGTCGACCGAGGACTACAAGGAGGCCATCAAGGCCTTCAAGGAAAAGCGCAAGCCGGTGTTCAAGGGGCGTTGAGAACACCAGCCCAGATACTTCACGGCCTGCATCGGCGCAACACCGACCTAGACCGCGCAACCGAAAAGCCGCCGATCAATCGGCCTGGATGTCCAAGCGCTTGATGAGGGGGCCCCACTTGCTACGTTCGCGGCTCAGGAATTCGGTGAAGTCCTGTGGCCTGCCGCCCTCGATCGCGGCGCCCTCGGCGGCCAGGCGTCCGGCGTAACCCGGGTCACGCAGCGCGCGGTTGGCGGCGTCGTTTATGGCCGCCACCAGGGGCGCGGGCGTACCCGCCGGCGCGAGCAGGCCATAAGCCAAGCTCACCTCGAAGCCAGGCAGTGATTCAGCCACCGTGGGCAACTCAGGCCAGCTGGCCAAGCGTTTGGCGGCCGTCACCGCGAGGCCCCGCACCCGCCCGCCTTTGACCAGCGTCCGCGCCTGGGGAACGCTGTCAAAGTACATCTGGATTTCGTTGGCGATCAGCGCAGTGGTGGTTTGCGCGTTGCCACGGAAAGGGACGTGGGTAAGGTCGAGGCCGGCGCGGTCTTCGAGTAGCTCGCCCGCAAGATGCTGGGTGGTTCCGATGCCGCCAGACCCGAAATTGAGCGTGCCGGGCTTGGCCTTGGCGGCCGCCACCAGATCGGCCAAGGTGCGATAAGGGCTGGTCTCCGGCACCAGCAGCACGAGGGGAAAGTCTGCCAGTTTGATCAGCGGAATGAAGTCGCGCTCCGGGTCGTAGGGCAGCTTCTTCGTCATGAATTGGCTGATGGCCAGGATCGGGTGGGTGGCAAAGAAGATGGTGTAGCCGTCCGGCTTGGCCCGGGTGACGGCACTTGCCGCCACCGCGCCACCCGCTCCCGAGATGTTCTCGATGTTGACCGGCTGCTTCCACACAGCTGCGAGGCGCTCCCCGATCAGCCGGGCCTGGGTGTCAGACCCTCCGCCCGGCGGGAAGGGAACGATCATGCGCACCGGCTGCGCGGGGTAAGTGGCCGCGCTCGCTTGCGCCCACACCGAGGGCGCAGCGCAGGCCGCTGCCGAAACAATGAATTCACGTCGACCTAGGCCCAGAGTCATGGTTAAACCTCCACCATTTCAAAATCTACTTTGCCGCACGAGCAATCGGGGCAGATCCAGTCCGCCGGGACATCGGCCCAGCGGGTCCCGGGGGCAATGCCATGCTCTGGCATTCCCTCGGCCTCATCGTAGACAAAGCCGCACAGCACGCAAACCCAGGCCTTGAATGGCCCCGGGTCTCCTGCGGACGCTGCTGCGTTCTCGCTGTCGTTCATTGCCCCTCCTTCAGGTGCCGTGTTGTGAGCGGGGTCATACAGGTTCTGCCTGACCGCGCAACTCACGCAGCTGGCCACCTTCTGCGGCCACCTTCGCCAGCAAGGCGCTGGGCTTCCAGCGCGGCCCATAGGCCTCGTGCCACTGGCTCACCTGCCGATAAATGGTCGCTGCGCCCACGCTGTCGGCCCAGAACATAAGCCCGCCCCGGTGGCGCGGAAAGCCGAATCCGTGCAACCACATCGCGTCGACGTCGCTGCCGCGGTAGGCCTTGCCTTCTTCCAGGATGCGGCAGGCTTCGTTGACCGAGGCGAACAGCTGCCGCTGAAGGATTTCCTCGTCGCTGAAGCTGCGTTGGGCGATTCCCAACTCGCCAGCAAGCGCAGTGATGATGTCATCGACCGCCGGATCAACGTGGGGCGTGCGATCACCGCGCTCATACCGGTACCAGCCGGCGCCCGTCTTCTGCCCCTTGCGGCCCATCTCGACGAGGCGATCGGGCACATGCAGCTTGCGGTAGTCCGGGTTGGCGGCGGCGCGACGTTTGCGACCCTCATAGCTCACGTCCAGGCCGGAGATGTCGTTGACCGCAAAGGGACCCATGGGGTAGCCGAAGGCCACCATCACCCGGTCCACCTGCTCGGGCCGCGCGCCTTCTTCGAGCATCAGCATCAGCTCGGTCATCATCGGCGTGCGGCTGCGGTTGGCCACGAAGCCGTCGCAGGAACCGGCCACCGCGCAGGTTTTGCCCATGTCCCGCCCCATCTTCATGGTGCGCATCAGCGTGTCCATGGAGGTGCGGGGGCCGCGCACCACCTCGCACAGCTTCATCACGTTGGCCGGCGCAAAAAAGTGCGCGCCGGCGACGTCACCCGGCCGCTGGGTTGCGGCGGCCATCACATCGATGTCGATGGCCGAGGAATTGGTCAGGAGCAACGCGCCGGTCTTCATCACACGGTCTAGACGTGCAAAGACCTCCTGCTTGATGTCGACGCGCTCGAACACAGCCTCGATCACCGCGTCGCAGTCGGCAATGTCCTCGTACTGCATCACCCCGCGGATGCGCCCTAGGCATTCGTCCATGGCCGGCTGCGACAAACTTCCGCGCTTGACCCGGGTGGCATAGGTGTCCCGGATTCGCTGCAGGCCCCGCTCCAGGGCCTCGGCGCTGGACTCCAGCACGCGCACCGGCACCCCTGAGTCGGCAAAGGCGATCGCGATGCCACTGCCCATGGTGCCCGCCCCGATGACGGCGGCCGAGCGCACCGGATCGGGCCGCGCATCCACCGGCGCGCCAGGCAGTTTGGCGGCTTCGCGCTCGGCGGAAAAGGCATAACGCAGGGCACGTGATTCGTCGGAGTTTTCCAACTCGTTGAACAGGGCCTGCTCGAGCGCGATGCCCTCGTCGAGGGTGACCGTGACTGCGGCCTCGACGCAGGCCAGGGCATGGCGACCGGCCAATAGCTTGAGCGACTTGGCCGGCGCGGCTTTGCGCAGGGATGCGGGAAATGCGGGGTCGGAGGCCGCTGTCGCGATGCGGTCGGTGCGTTCGCCCACCCGGGGCAGTGGGCGGACCGCGGCTACCTGCCCGGCATAGGCAATGGCCTGGGCGCGCAGTGCCTCGTACCCGTCCGCGTCGACCACGGTGTCAACCAGGCCAAGCTCAAGCCCCTGGGCGGCCGTGAGCTGCCGGCCGGAGAGGATCAGGTCGAGCGCCAGCTCGGGGCCCACCAGGCGCGGCAGACGCTGCGTACCGCCGCCACCGGGAATCAGGCCCAGCTTGATTTCGGGGACGCCCAAGCGTGCGCGCGGGGTGGCGATGCGGTAGTGGCAGGCCAGAGCGTGCTCCAGACCGCCACCCAGCGCGTAGCCGTCGATCGCTGCGATGACGGGCTTGGCGCTGGCTTCCAGGGCCGCGGCGCTGGTACGAGTGGAGACAGGTCGGACCTTGCCAAATTGGCGAACATCGGCTCCGGCAACGAAATGGGCGCCCGCGCCCATGACCACGATGGCGCTGACCGCGGCGTCTGCAGCGGCCCGCTCGACACCGGCCATGAGGCCCTCGCGCATGCCAGGCGCCAGGGCGTTGACCGGCGGGTTGTCCAGGGTGATGACGGCGACACCGTCCACCACCTCATACCGAGCAAACTCTCTCTGATCCATGTTGTCCCCATTGGGGCCGCCAGCAGGGCGGCAGCCCGGCCGCACAGGGGCAGCCGCAATTCGGGCGGATGCTATCATGAGTTCTGTTGTTCAATATAGGTTTCGGCTACCGGAACCACCTTTGTCAATCGGCAGGAGGGGCGCACCCGTGACCATCAAGGGCAAGGCCTACATCGTGGGCGCATACGAGCATCCGCTGCGCAAGGCGCCAGACCATTCGGTGGCGCAGTTGCATGCGGAGGTCGCCAAGGGCGCGATCGAAGACGCCGGGCTGTCCCGGGACGACATTGACGGCTTTTTCTGCGCCGGCGACGCACCCGGCGCCAACGCCTGGTCGCTGGCCAATTACCTCAACCTCAATCGCCTGCGCCATGTGGATTCAACCGACATGGGCGGCTGCTCCTACCTGATTCACGTGGCCCATGCGGCCGAGGCGATTGCCGCGGGCAAGTGCAACGTGGCCCTGGTCACGCTGGCGGGACGGCCGAGCTCTGAGGGCATGTCGGGCACGATGGTGCGGGTGCGGGGGGTGAACCTGCCGGACGCACCCTTTGAAATGCCCTACAACCCGGTGACGGTCAACCTGTATGCCATGGCCGCGATGCGGCACATGCATGAATTTGGCACCACCTCGGAGCAACTCGCCTGGGTCAAGGTGGCCGCATCCCACCATGCCCAGCACAATCCGCACGCCCTGCTCAGAGACGTGGTGACGGTCGAGGACGTACTGGCCTCGCCCATGATCTCGGACCCGCTGCACCGCCTGGACTCCTGCGTCGTCACCGACGGCGGGGGCGCCATCATCATCGCCCGGCCGGAGATTGCGCGCACGCTCAATCGGCCGCGCGTTCGCTTGATCGGGTGCGGCGAGTCGACCAAGCACCAGGCCGGCGGCCGGCTTGACCTGAGCTACACCGCTGCGGCCTGGACCGGGCCGCGCGCTTTTGAGGAAGCGGGCGTTACCCCGGCCGATATCCAGTACGCCTCGATCTACGACAGCTTCACGATCACCGTGCTGCTGCAACTGGAAGACCTTGGCTTTTGTGCCAAGGGCCAGGGTGGCCGCTTTGTCGCCGACGGCAACCTGATCTCCGGCGTGGGCAAGCTGCCGTTCAACACTGACGGCGGCGGCCTGTGTAACAACCATCCGGCCAACCGCGGCGGTATGACCAAGATCCTGGAGGCGGTGCGGCAGCTGCGCGGCGAGGCCCACCCACGGGTGCAGGTACCGGGCTGCTCGCTGGCACTGGCCACCGGGATTGGCGGCTTGATTGGCCACCGCCACGGGTCTGCCACCGTCATCCTCGAGAGGGAGTAAGCCATGCCCACTTTCACTGCCGAACGCAAACTCTTCGACACCGCGCTCAATCCGGGCGATGCGCCCTACTTCGACGCTGCTGCCCATGGCCGCTTGCTGGTCAAGCGCTGCAAGGCCTGCGTCGAGGTCCACCACTACCCGCGCGCACTCTGCCCCTTTTGCTGGAGTAGCGAAGTGGAATGGATGGACACGCGCGGCACCGGCACCATCTATACCTACAGCGTTACCCGCCGAGGGGCGGGGGCGCCCTTTTGCATCGCCTATGTGACGCTTGACGAGGGGCCGGTGCTGATGACCAACATCGTGGGTACCGACCTCGACGCGGTACGCATCGGCCAAAGGGTGCAGGTGACCTTCCAGACCACCGAAGGGGGGACGGCGGTGCCTATGTTCACGCCGATGACGCAAGGGTGGGCGACGTGAGCAGCGCCGGGGGACGTGGCTTGAACGGGGTGCCGGGCTCCACGATGGCCCTCTACAGCGCCGTCGATTCGGTGCTGACGCACCACGACCTGGACCTGGCGACCACCGCGCTGACCGAGCGCGCACAGGTGCGACTGCCGGCCAAGCTGCAGTACGCCTGGCCGCACCCGACCCTGCCGGTGTTCTACACCAGCAGCAGCGACGGCGGACCGCGCGTGCCTTCCACCACCGACCATGTCTGCGCCTGGGCCGTCGCTGCGGACGGCAGCCTGCAGCCGCATGGCGAGCCTCGCACGCTACCGGTGCGAGCGGTGCATCTGTGCGCCGATCCAGGCGGCCGCTTTCTGGTCAATGCCCACAACCTCGGGCATGGCCGGTTGACCCTCCATGGACTCGAAGCCGATGGGCGCGTGGGCGACGAGATCGCACAGGCCCACGGCCTGGAATTTGGCACCTACCCGCATCAGGTGCGGGTCTTCCCCTCCGGCCGGACGGTGCTGGTGGTCGACCGGGGCAACAAGGCTACCGAGTCCAAGCCCGAGGACCCGGGCGCCTTGCGCACATTTGGCGTCCGCGACGGCGTTCTGAGTGCTGGCCAGGTGGTGGCGCCCCAGGGCGGCTACGGCTTCGGGCCACGGCATGCGGTCTTCCACCCAACCCGGCGCTGGATGTATGTCTCCGACGAGCGCCTGAACCGGCTCTATATGTTCCGCTTTGACGCCGAGGACCGGCTCGAGGCACAGCCGGCCTGGACGCTGGAGACGCTGGCTGACCCCGGCCATGTGCGGCCCCGGCAGATCGCCGGGCCGATTCATATTCATCCGTCGGGGCAATTCGTCTACCTGGCGAACCGAGCCGACCAGACGGTGGAAATGAACGGCGCCCGCGTTTTCGGCGGTGGCGAGAACAACATCGCCGTCTTCCAGATCAACCCAGATACCGGCGAGCCCAAGCTAGTCCAGCATGCAAACACCGAGTCGATCCATGTGCGGACCTTTGCCTGTGACCCATCGGGCCAGCTCCTGGTCACGGCCAGCATCAAGCCCCATGCGGTGCTCGAAGGTGACCAGGTCGTGCAGGTGCCCGCAGCGCTGACGATCTTCCGCATTGGCGGGGACGGACGTTTGGCGTTCGTACGCCGACAGGCGGTGGACACCCCCCCCGGCGAGATGCTTTATTGGATGGGAATTCCGGCACGAGCCAGCGCCTGACTCCGCACTCGACCCGACCCAAACCCAACCTTCAGTTTCGACCAATGAAACTGGTGCTGTCCAACAAAACCCGCGTGCTATCATCCTGCCGCTATCCGAAGAGGACCCGCCCATGATCTATACGCGCAGCTCCACAGACGCACTGGCCCAGCGCGCCGACGTCATCTCCCCTGGCACAGGCATCCGCCACTGGGGCACCGTGTTCTTCGGTCCGCGCTCGTCGGCCGCCCGCGCGCCCGGCCCGCAGGCCACGATGTCCGACCTGAACCCGGGCGAGAGCATCCTTCCGCACTTCCACGGCGTGTCGATGTTCCAGCTGTTCGTGGACGGCTCGGGCACCATCGGCAACCGGGGGCAGGAGCTCAAGGCGCTGACCATCCAGTTCAAGGACCATCACACCGCCTACGGTCCGATCGTGGCCGGCCCCAACGGGCTGTCCTTCGTGGCGTTGCGCATCTTCACCGGCAACTCGGAGCCGGTCTACCTGGACAAGCCGGGCTACCGCGAGCGCCTGCGGCCCAGCAAGCGCCGCAACGTCACCTCGGATCCGGTCATCTTCTCGGTAGACCCGGTAATGGAGCACCGCGAGCAAGCGCAGTGGGAGACGCTTCTGGAAGATCCCGCCGACGGCATGCGCGCACAGGTCGTGCGACTGGGCGCTGGCATGGCTGTCCAAGGCCCGGACCCGCGCGCCGCGGGCGGCTACTACGTGTTCGTCGGCAAGGGCAGCATGCACCATGACGGCCAGGACCTGCCCAAGTGGTCCATGGTCGCCGTCGAGAACGAAGAGAC
>JAURKV010000271.1 GCA_030831585.1 Ramlibacter sp.
AGCAGCGTAACGGCCCGACGGGCACCGTCAAGCTGGCCTTCCTGAAACCCATCACCAAGTTCGAGTCGCTCGCCTCCGGTGCAGGCGGCGACTACTGAGCTGCGACGGGGTTACAGCGCCTCGCTGGCGAAGTCGGCCAAGCGCGAGCGCTCGCCGCGCGCCAGGGTGATGTGGCCGCCGTGCGGCCAGCCCTTGAATTTGTCGACTGCGAATGTCAAACCCGACGACCCCTCGGTGAGGTAGGGGGTGTCGATCTGGGCCAAGTTCCCCATACACACAATTTTGGTGCCCGGGCCGGCACGGGTGACCAGGGTCTTCATCTGCTTGGGTGTGAGGTTCTGCGCCTCGTCGATGATCAGGTACTTGTTCAGGAAGGTGCGCCCGCGCATGAAGTTCATGCTCTTGATCTTGATGCGGCTGCGAATCAGCTCGTTGGTGGCGGCCCGGCCCCACTCCCCCGCGCCGGTGTCTGTCTTGGCCAGCACCTCGAGGTTGTCGTCCAGGGCGCCCATCCAGGGGCCCATCTTTTCTTCCTCTGTGCCGGGAAGAAAGCCGATGTCCTCGCCCACGCTCACCGTGGCGCGGGTCATGATGATCTCGGTGTAGCGGCGGTCGTCGAGCACCTGGGTGAGCCCGGCGGCCAGAGCCATGAGCGTCTTGCCCGTGCCGGCCGTCCCGGTGAGGGTGACGAAGTCGACGTCCGGGTCCATCAGCAGGTTCATCGCGAAGTTCTGTTCGCGGTTGCGGGTGGTCACGCCCCAGACGGCGTTCTTGAGGTGCCCATAGTCCTTGAGGGTCTTGAGGACCGCCGTCTTGCCGCGGATCTCAGTCACCCGGGCATAGAGGCTGGGCTCGCCCGGCGCCTCGAAGTAAACGAACTGATTGATCAGCAAGGCCGGCACCACAGGGCCAGCGATACGGTAGAAGGTATGGCTGCCCGACTGCCAGCTCTCCACCGTCTTGCCATGCTTGATCCAGAAGTCGGGCGGCAGGGCGAGCGATCCGGCGTAGAGCAAGTCCAGGTCGTCGATGGTCTTGTCGTTGCGGTAGTCCTCGGTGGCCAGGCCCAGGGCCCGGGCCTTGACCCGCATGTTGATGTCCTTGGACACCAGCACCACCTCGCGCCCCGGCTGTTGCTCGCGCAGGGCCTGGACCACGCCCAGGATCTGATTGTCGGCCTTGCCCTGGGGCAGGCTAGCCGGCAGCGGATTGGCCAGGGCCTGAGTCTGGAAAAACAGGTTGCCGCCGGCCTCGGCGTGGCCGATCGAGGCCAGCTTGAGCCCACTGGCAATGTCTGCGCCCTGAGGGGCCGCCAAGGCATCCAGCGAGCGGCTGGCCTGGCGTGCATTGCGTGCGACCTCGGTCATGCCCTTCTTGTGGCCGTCGAGCTCCTCCAGCACGATCATGGGCAGGAAGATGTCATGTTCCTCGAAACGGAACAGACTCATCGGGTCGTGCATCAGGACATTGGTGTCGAGCACAAAGAGCTTGGTCGGCGCGTTCGTCCGGCTGGCGGCCTTGCGGGGCTTGGCCGGTGCGGCAGCGTCGGAGGCTGCAGTTCCCCGGCGCCGGCCGCCGCCCGTTGCTTCTCGCCTTTGCACATGGGCCGTGTGAACCGGTTCGGCCACAGCCAGATCCTCGGTGTCCGCCAACAAGGCAGCCTCGGCGTCATGGCCGGCTACAGAGACCGTCCGATCGACATCGTCGATCTGGGGGAGTGGGGGAATCGGACTGTCCCCAGCTGCCGCCGCCGAGGATTTGCGGCTGGCCCGGTGTGGCGTCCTCGCCGGGGCGTCATAGGCATCCAGCGGAAGGAGGGCGGCGCGTTTGGTGGGAGCGGGTGGCAGCGGCATAGGGTGGGAAAAATCCCTGGGAAGGGCTAGGACAATAAAAAAGCCGCCGGGCGGGCCGGGCGGCTGGGGCATTCGGAGGCAGCGAGGGCGACGGCAAGCGTCAATTCCAACGACATGAGCCCATTATGCATAGACCGTGTGACAGGTGTGTCCGGTGGCCCAGACACCAGCCTGCTGCAGCCCCCGGCAGGATCAGGTGGCCTTCTTGAGGAGTTTGACCGCTTTGAGAACCTCATCCACGTGGCCCGGAACCTTCAGGCCCCGCCACTCCTGCTTGAGCAAGCCGTCGGCCCCCACCAGGAAGGTCGAACGCTCGATGCCCTTGACCTTCTTGCCGTACATGATCTTGTTCTTGACCACGCCGAACATGTGGCACATCTTTTCTTCAGTGTCGGCGATCAGCTCGAAAGGCAGTTCCAGCTTGGACTTGAAATCGTCGTGGGACTTCATGTTGTCGCGCGAGACACCGAAGACAATGGCGCCCGCCTTGACGAAGTCTTTGTATTTGTCACGAAACTGCATGGCCTCTGTGGTGCAGCCCGGCGTGTTGTCCTTGGGGTAGAAGTACAGCACCGTCACTTGGCCCAGGTGGGAGGTGTTCGAGACCTTGAGGCCACCGGTGGCGTTCGCTTCGAATTCGGGGATGGGTTTGTTGACAACGATCGCCATGGTGAATTCTCGTGTGACAGGGGGGCTTTTCGGGACGCCGGTTACAGGGGCCACGTGAGCCCCGGCGCTTCCGGCAACCGCCGATTTTAACCGAAATGACCTGCGTGCCGTCCGGAGATTGGCGCGACTCAGGGCTGTGGTGGTTCCACCAGCAGGGCAGCGGCGACTCGGCGGCCTTCCTGGGCGAGGATGTTGTAAGTCCGGCAAGCCGCAGCGGTGTCCATGGTCTCGAGTCCGATTCTGCGGGCGGCCAGCGGCGCCAGCCAGGCCGGCCGTGGAAAACGGATCCTGCCTCCACTGCCAAAAATCAGCACTTCGACGTCCAGCGCTGCCAGTTGCTCGAAATGCAGAGGCCCCAGGTCCTCGAAGCGAGGCCCGGCCCAGGCGACGGGCTCCCCGTGCGACAGCACGATCACGCTGTGCGCGATACGCGCGCCGTCGACCGCCACCCAGCCAGGGCCGTGGCCGGTGAGGGTGGGTACGCTGGAGCGGTCAGGCTGGAGCTTCATGGGTGATCAACTGTGGTCAAATTATAGGTTTTCACCTGCGCGCAACGCCCCGGAGAAGGCCTTGAAGACCATCCAGAAATCGGCCAAGCTGGCCAACGTCCTCTACGACATTCGCGGTCCCATCATGGACGCCGCCCGTCGCATGGAGGAGGAGGGTCACAAGATCATCAAGCTCAATATCGGCAACCTCGCCGTGTTCGGCTTCGATGCGCCCGAGGAAATCCAGCAGGACATGATCCGCAACCTGCCTAACTCGGCGGGCTATTCGGACAGCAAGGGTATTTTCGCAGCCCGCAAGGCGGTGATGCACCGCACCCAGGAGCAGGGGATCAAGGGCGTCACCCTGGACGACATTTACCTGGGCAACGGGGCTAGTGAACTCATTGCCATGGCCACCAACGGTCTGCTCAATGACGGCGACGAACTGCTGCTACCGGCTCCCGACTACCCGCTGTGGACCGCAGTCACCACCCTCTCGGGCGGCAAGCCAGTGCATTACCTGTGCGACGAGGCCAACGGCTGGATGCCAGACCTCGACGACATTCGCAGAAAGATCACGCCCCGAACCAAGGGCATCGTGGTCATCAACCCGAACAACCCGACCGGCGCCCTGTATTCCGAGGCGCTGCTTCGCGAGATCGTGGCCCTTGCTCGCCGGCATGGGTTGGTGATTCTGGCCGACGAGGTCTACGACAAGGTGCTCTACGACGAGGTGCGTCACACCGCGATCGCCAGCCTCTCTGAGGACGTGCTCACCCTGACCTTCAACTCCTTGTCCAAGAGCTATCGCTCCTGCGGCTACCGGGCAGGTTGGCTGGTGGTTTCAGGCGACAAGAAGGCTGCGTCCGACTACATCGAGGGCCTCAACATGCTCTCGAACATGCGTCTGTGCGCCAACGTGCCCGGCCAGTGGGCGATCCAGACTGCCCTGGGCGGCTATCAGAGCATCGACGACTTGGTCAAGCCGGGGGGGCGCCTGCGCCGCCAGCGTGACCTCGCCTACGAGCTGATCACCGCCATCCCTGGCGTTACCTGTGTCAAGCCGCAGGCGGCCCTGTACATGTTTCCCCGCCTCGACCCTGCGGTCTACCCGATCCAGGATGATCGGCAGTTCTTTCTCGAGCTGTTGCAGGAGACCCGGGTGATGCTGGTGCAGGGCACAGGCTTCAACTGGGCTTCGCCTGACCATTTTCGTATCGTCTTCCTTCCCCATGAAGACGATCTGCGCGAGGCTGTCCACCGCATCGCGCGTTTCCTTGAGCAGTATCGCAACCGTCACAGCAAGCCATGAAACCCATTCAAGTCGGCCTCCTTGGCATCGGCACCGTCGGCAGCGGCGTTTTTAACGTTCTTCAGCGCAACCAAGCCGAAATCATGCGTCGTGCCGGCCGCGGCATCGAAGTGGCCATGGTGGCCGACCTCGACACGGCCCGTGCGCAGAGCGTGGTGGGTGCCAGCGCCCAGGTCGTCAATGACGCCCGCGCGGTCATTGCCAACCCCGAGATCGACATCGTCATTGAACTCATTGGTGGCTACGGCATCGCCCGCCAGCTGGTGATGGAGGCCATCGAGGCCGGCAAGCATGTCGTCACCGCCAACAAGGCCTTGCTGGCGGTGCACGGTACCGAGATCTTCGCCGCTGCGCACAAAAAGGGCGTGATGGTGGCCTTCGAGGCGGCGGTCGCTGGCGGTATTCCCATCATCAAGGCTCTGCGTGAGGGCCTGACCGCCAACCGCCTGCAGTGGCTGGCCGGCATCATCAACGGCACCACCAACTTCATCCTCTCCGAGATGCGGGACAAAGGGCTGGACTTCGCGGTGGTGCTCAAGGAGGCCCAGCGTCTGGGCTACGCCGAAACCGACCCGACCTTCGATATTGAGGGCGTGGACGCGGCCCACAAGGCCACCATCATGTCCGCGATCGCCTTCGGCATCCCGGTGCAATTCGACAAGGCCTATGTCGAAGGTATCACCCAGTTAGCGGCGCAGGACATCCGCTATGCCGAGCAACTGGGCTACCGCATCAAGCTATTGGGCATCACCAAGCGCACTGACAAGGGTATCGAGCTGCGAGTCCATCCCAGCCTGGTACCGGCCAAGCGCCTGCTGGCCAATGTCGAGGGCGCGATGAACGCGGTTATGGTCCACGGGGACGCCGTCGGCACCACGCTTTACTACGGCAAGGGTGCAGGCAGCGAGCCCACCGCCAGTGCGGTGATCGCCGACCTGGTCGATATCACCCGGCTGCACACCAGTGACCCGGCTCACCGGGTGCCGCACCTGGCTTTCCAGCCGGACCAGATGTCCGACCAGCCCGTGTTGCCGATGGCCGAGGTGGTGACCAGCTACTACCTGCGCCTGCGCGTGGCCGACCAGACTGGCGTGCTCGCCGAGGTCACGGGGCTTCTGGCCAGCGCTGGCATCAGCATCGACGCGGTGCTTCAGCGCGAAGCCGGTGAGGGCGAGAAGCAGACCGACCTGATCATCCTCACCCATGATGCCCGTGAGGGCACGATGAACGAGGTGCTGGCGCGCTTGCAAGCCTTGCCCACGGTGCTGGCCCCTATCACCCGCATCCGCAAGGAAGAACTCGCCTGATGCTGTACCTGTCGACCCGCGGCCACCCGGACCGCAAACGTTTTTGCGAGATCCTGCTCGAAGGTTTGGCGCCCGACGGCGGCCTGTACCTGCCCGAGCGCTATCCGCAGGTCGACGCCGCCACCCTGGCGCGCTGGCGCGGCCTGTCGTATGCCGACCTGGCCTTTGAGATTCTCTCCCTCTACATCGACGACATTCCGGCAGACGACCTGCGGGCCCTGTGCCGCAAGACCTACACCGCGAAAGTCTTTGGCACCACCGAGATCGTGCCCCTGCGCAAGCTCGAGGACGGCGTCTATCTGGAAGCCCTGTCCAACGGCCCGACCCTGGCGTTCAAGGACATGGCCATGCAGTTGCTTGGCAACCTGTTCGAGTACGAGCTTGCCCGCCGCGGAGAAGAGCTGAACATCTTGGGCGCCACTTCTGGCGATACCGGCAGCGCCGCCGAATACGCGATGAAGGGTAAAAAAGGCATCCGCGTCTTCATGACGTCGCCGCACGGTCGCATGAGCCCCTTCCAGCAGGCGCAGATGTTCAGCCTGCAGGAAGCCAACATTCACAACATCGCGATCGAGGGCGTGTTCGACGATTGCCAGGACATCGTCAAGGCGGTCTCCAACGACCTGGCCTTCAAGCGCCAGTGGCGTATCGGCACCGTCAACTCGATCAACTGGGCCCGTCTGGTGGCGCAGGTGGTGTACTACTTCGCCGGGTATTTTCAAGCGACGCAGTCGAACGAACAGAAGGTGAGCTTCACCGTCCCCTCCGGCAACTTCGGCAACATCTGCGCGGGCCATGTCGCCCGGATGATGGGGCTGCCTGTCGAGCGTCTGGTGGCGGCTACCAACGAGAACGACGTTCTCGACGAGTTTTTCCGGACCGGCACCTACCGGGTGCGCGGCAGCGCCGACACTTTCGAGACCTCCAGCCCCTCGATGGATATCTCCAAGGCGAGCAACTTCGAGCGTTTCGTATTCGACCTGCTCGGCCGCGACGGTGAGCGCACCCGCCATTTGTTCGGGCCTGAACTGGCTGCCAAGGGCCAGTTTTCCCTGGCCACAGAAGTGTCTGAGGCTCGGGGTCGCTACGGCTTTGCCAGCGGCAAGAGCACCCATGACAACCGCCTCGTCACCATTCGGGACACCTTCGAGCGTTTTGGCACCCTCATCGACACCCATACCGCTGATGGCGTGAAGGTGGCGCGTGAGCAAATGCAGCCCGGCGTGCCGATGATCGTGCTCGAGACCGCTTTGCCCATCAAGTTCGCTTCGACCATCGTCGAGGCTTTGGGCCGCGAGCCGGAGCGGCCCGCCGGCTTTGAGGGCATCGAACAGTTGCCCAAGCGGGTGCACGTGATGCCGGCCGACGTCGACGGCATCAAGCGCTACATCACCCAGCACTGCGCCTGAACGGTACCGCCCGCAGGTACTGCTTCGGGTAGGCCGGCGTCTCGCCCAGTGCCTCGGCCGCCTGCAGCGGCCAGTAGGGGTTGCGCAGAAGCTCCCGGCCGACCAGCACCAGGTCGGCCTGGCCCTCGGCCAGGATGGCCTCGGCCTGCGCAGGCTCGGTGATCATGCCGACCGCGGCCACCGGGATCCCGGCTTCCCGCCGCACGCGCTGCGCGAAAGGGACCTGGTAGCCAGGGCCAACCGGGATCTTGGCTTGCGCACTGCTGCCGCCGCTGGAGATGTCCACCAGGTCGACACCCGACTGCTTGAGGACCCGGCACAGTTCTACCGTCTGCTCGATATCCCATCCACCGTCGATCCAGTCGGTCGCAGAGAGGCGCACCAGCAGGGGCAGGCGCTCCGGCCAGGCCGAACGCACGGCCCCCACAACTTCCCGAACCAATCGGGTGCGGTGCTCGAAGCTGCCGCCCCAGCGGTCCTCACGCTGGTTCGACAAGGGCGACATGAACTGGTGCAGTAGGTAGCCGTGTGCGCCATGGATTTCGACTGCCTCAAAGCCAGCCTCCAGTGCTCGTCGGGTGGAGGCGGCAAAGCCTTCGATCACCCCTGCGATGCCCGCTTCGTCCAGTTCGGCAGGGATCGGGAAGGCAGGGCTAAACGCCAGGGCTGAGGGCGCGACCGGTGTCCAGCCGCCCTCGGAAATCTCCAGACCGCGTTGCGGCTCCCAGCCCAGGGACAGGCTGCCCTTTCGCCCGGCGTGGGCCAGCTGGATGGCAGGCACGCAGCCTTGGGAACGGGCTTGCCTGGCAATGTGCGCCAATCCCTCGATCTGGCTCTCTCGCCACAGTCCGAGGTCGCCGGCGCTGATTCGTCCCTCCGCCGCGACAGCCGTCGCTTCGACGATCAGCAAGCCGGCCCCTGCTGTGGCCCGGGCGCCGTAATGCACCCGATGCCAGTCGGTCACATGGCCGTCCCGTGCAGAGTACTGGCACATGGGCGAGACGCCAATGCGATTGGGAAGATGGACCTCACGCAGGGACAGGCCCTGGAACAGCAAACTCACGGGTGCACTCCTTCTCGCATTTTCCGGGCTTTGGGTGTCCATTTGCCGGACGCGCCACAATCGCAGGATGATAGTTTCCACTCCTGGCCCTCAATCGTCGCGTCAGGCCTCGCGTCCCTCCCTGCGGGCCCTGGACGATGCCTTGGCTGAACTTCTGGCGCAGGCCCGACCCCTGGGACGTACCGAGACGGTCCCGCTCGTCGAGGCCGACGGCCGCATTCTGGCCCACGACCTGGTGTCGCCATTGCAGGTACCGCCTCACGACAACAGCGCGATGGATGGTTATGCCCTCCGGGCTGCCGACGTTGCCGCAGCCGGTGCGGCGCTGCCAGTCAGCCAGCGCATTCCGGCCGGGGCGGCCCCACAGCCCTTGGCGCTGGGCACGGCAGCTCGCATCTTTACCGGCGCGCCCCTGCCCGCCGGTGCCGATACGGTAGTGATGCAGGAAGAAACCGAGCCGGTAGCAGAAGGCACGATTCGGTTCACCAAGGTGCCCCAACAGGGACAGAACGTGCGCTACAGCGGCGAGGACATACAGCAGGGCGCTGTGGTGCTGCGCTCGGGTGACCGTATCGGGCCTGCGGCGCTGGGTCTGGCGGCCAGCATCGGCCTTGACCGGCTGCCGCTCGCAGCCCGGCCCCGGGTGGCGCTGCTGTCGACGGGCGACGAGCTGGTCATGCCTGGCACCGTGCCGCCGGAACAAATGCCCGCTGGCGCGATCTACAACAGCAACCGCTTCTTCCTGCGTCGGCTGCTGGAGCGTGCGGGCTGCGAGGTCAATGATCTGGGCAACGTTCCCGATACACGAGTCGCCACCGTCCAGGCCCTGAGCGAGGCGGCTGCTGGGCACGACTTGGTGCTGGCCAGCGGGGGCGTGTCGGTGGGTGAGGAGGACCATCTGCGTCCGGCGGTGCAGGCCTTGGGCCGACTGGACCTTTGGCAGGTGGCGATCAAGCCGGGCAAGCCCTTTGCCTATGGGCGGATCGCCGACACCCATGTGATCGGCTTGCCCGGCAACCCGGTCTCCAGCTTTGTGACTTTTCTGGTGCTGGCCCGCCCCTTTGTGCTGCGGCTCCAGGGCGCCGCGGACTTGGCGGTTCCCACAAGCGAGTTGATCGCCGGCTTCGACTGGCCCCGACCCGACAAACGGCGCGAATTCCTGCGGGTGCGGCGTAAAGCCGAGGGCACCCTGGACCTGTTCCCCAACCAGGGCTCGGGTGTGCTCACCTCCCTGGCCTGGGCCGATGGCCTGGTGGACAACCCCCCGGGCCAGCCCATCGCGCGAGGTGACCGAGTGCGCTTCATCGCGCTGGAGGACTTGCTGTGATGGAGGTTCGGGTTCTTTATTTCGCTTCTGTCCGGGAAGTCCTCGGCCATGGTGAAACCGTGTCGACCGACGCCGCCACCCTCGGCGACTTGCGCAGCGAACTGATCGCGCGAGGCGGCCCCCATGCCCTGGCCCTGGGCCGCCAGCAGCCGCTCCGCATGGCCGTGGGCCACGTTCTTTGCGATGAGGCCACGGCCTTGCGTGCGGACGCCGAGGTGGCTTTTTTCCCGCCCGTGACGGGGGGCTGAGCATGCAAGACGCAAATGTCGGCGCAGGCCGCATCCACATCGCCATCCAAACAGAGGATTTCGACCTCTCCGCCGAGGTCGCGGCCCTGCGCGCAGCTGACCCTGGTGTGGGCGCAGTCTGCGCCTTCGTCGGGACCGTGCGCGACCGCAACGATGGGCAGGCGGTGCGCGCCATGACGCTTGAGCACTACCCGGGCATGACCGAAAAGGCGATCCGGGAGATGGCGGAGGCGGTGCAACGCCGCTTCGGCGCCCGGGCCGTCACGGTCATCCACCGAGTCGGGCCACTGTCAATACAAGATCAGATCGTGCTGGTGGCGTTGAGCGCCGCCCACCGGGGCGAGGCCTTCCAGGCCTGCGAGTGTCTGATGGACTTCCTCAAGACCCGGGCGCCGTTCTGGAAAAAGGAGCATACGCCTGAGGGTGCGCGATGGGTCGACGCCCGCGTGAGCGATGACGCGGCGCTGGCTCGCTGGGGCATCGCCTCATAGAACGGGTAGAGTCGCCGCGCCATCTGGGTGATCGCAAGCGTGCATGACCGCTGGCCGGACCTCGACGTCGAACCCGCTTCCCAACGCCATCCCCGCCAGCTGCGCGGACAGCCAGTGCAGCAGCGCGCGGACACGTGGCAACTCGGCCCGGCTCGCGGGCACCATCGCCTTGAGCCACAGGTCTGGCAGGCGCATGTTTGGCAGCACCTCCACCAGCCGTCCTTCCCTCAGGCCCGGCGTAATGAGGTAGTCGGCCAGCAGGGCGATGCCCAGGCCTTCATGGGCGGCCTGCAGCAGGGCCAGGCCATCGTTGGAGCGCAGGCGCGCGCGCGCGTCCACCCCGACCAGACCCTGCGGCCCCTGAAGTTCCCAGCGGGTGCCGCTGGTGGACAGCACCAGGCAGTCGTGCGAGGCCAGGTCGGCCACCGTAGTGGGCGCACCAGCACGCGCGAGATAGGCGGGCGATGCCACGAGACGCCGCTTCACGGGCGCCAGCGGGTGGTCCTGCACCCCGCCATAGGACTCTGGGCGCGCGCCCAGCGCAAGGTCGAAGCCCTCCTCGACGGGGTTGACCGAGCGGTCGGCCAGCACCACCTCCAGGCTCACCATCGGCTGCGCCTGGAGGAAGCGATTGAGCAGAGTGCCCAGGGCCAGCACGCCCAGCGTGCTGGGAATCTTGATACGCATGTGGCCCTCCAGTGCTCCGTCGGCGCGGGCCATGCCGTCCAGCGTGTCGTCCATCTGCCGCACCAGCTGCCGCACCACCGGCAGGTAGCGCTCTCCCACGTCGGTCAGCGACAGCCGGCGCGTCGAGCGGGCGAATAGCGGCGCGCGGATACGCCACTCCAGCTGGTCCACGCGCTTGGTGATCACCGAGGTCGCTACACCGGCCTGGCGGGCCGCCTGCGAGAAGCTGCCGGATTCGGCTACGGAAACGAAGGCGCGCAGGTTGGCTAGGGTGTCCATGGACTGCCTCGATTCGAGAAAACTGATTGCTTGAATCGACGTATTGTTATGTGAATCGCGATCAATTAAATTCTTGCTAATCCCTATCCCAAGGATTCCGAGGAGACGACAAGTGATCGACGTGAAGCTGCCGGAGACCGGCAACCCCAAGCCGCCCGCCCGGGTGCCGTACAAGCGCATTGCCACTGAGGAGGCCTTCGCGCCGCCGGAGATGCTGGACATCTACCGTCGCATCTGCGAGCGCGGCGACTGCGACGCCGGCTTCAAGGGCCTGATGGGGTTCTACATGACCAGCCCGAGCGAGCGGGCTCAGCACATCATGCGTTGCCTCATCGACATGGACGACCTGCGCCTGCAGCACATGGACGAGGCCGGGATCGACGTTGCCGTGATGGCGCTTACCTCTCCCGGCGTGCAGGTGATGGACACGCCCACCGCAGTCTCGTTCGCGCGCACGGCCAACGACTTCCTGGCCGCCGCCATCCGTCGCCATCCCACTCGTTTTGCGGGCATGCTGGCGGTGGCCCCGCAAGACCCGGCCGCTGCCGCCAGAGAGATCGAGCGCGGCGTGCGCGAGCTGGGCATCCATGCGGTGGTGATCAATTCGCACACGAACGGCGAGTACCTGTCCGACCCGAAGTTCTGGGACATCTTCGCCGCAGCCGAGGCCATGGACGCCCCCATCTACTTGCATCCCAATTCTTTGCCTGCGGGCATGTACGAGCCCTTCGCCGCGGCGGGGCTGGACGGAGCCATCTACGGCTTCGCGGTGGAAACCGGTCTTCACGCGCTGCGCATCATCACCGCTGGGGTGTTCGACCGCTTCCCTAGGCTGCAGATGATCCTGGGGCACATGGGAGAGGCGCTGCCGTACTGGGCCTACAGGCTGGACTACATGCATGGCGCTACAGTGCGCTCAAAACGCTACGAGAGCGTCAAGCCTCTGCGCCAGCGCCCGAGCGACTACCTGCGCCAGAACTTCACCATCACCAATAGCGGGGTGGCCTGGCCGCACGCGATCAAGTTCGCCCAAGGGTTCATGGGGATGGACCGCGTGATGTACGCCATGGATTATCCCTACCAGTACGCGCCGGACGAGGTGAACATCCTCGACGGCATGGACTTGTCGCTTGAGAACAAGACGAAGTTTTTCCAGACCAATGCCGAGCGCGTGTTCAAGCTCCGCTGAGAAGCGGCAGGTACGCAAGCCCGAGAGCCCAAAGAGAACCGAGGAGATATCCGTGCGTCATCACTTCACCCGCCGCGCCAGCCTGGCCGCCATTGGCTCCGCGATCGGCACCGTCATTGCCGCTCCCTCCGCCTGGTCCCAGGCCCCGGCCTGGCCTACCCAGCCCGTCAGGATCATCGTCCCGTTCACCCCGGGGACCGGCATGGACACCATCGCCCGAACCGTGCAGCCGCGACTGTCGCAGGCCCTGGGCCAGCCGGTGGTGGTCGTGAACCAGCCCGGCGCCAGCGGGAATATCGGCGCCGACGCGGTGGCCAAGTCCACCGACGGCCACACCATCCTCATGGGCGCCAACACCATGCTGATGGCGTCGCAGATGTACAAGAACGTACCGTTCGACCCGCTGAAAGATTTCCAGCCCGTGTCCATGGCGGCCTGGGGCACGCTGATGCTAGTGGCGAATCCGAAGACGGGCCTCAAATCCATGGACAACCTGATCAAGGCGGTGACGGCGAAGCCGGGCGGCATCAGCTTCGGATCCCCCGGCGTGGGGACGCCGCACCACATGGCAATGGAGTTGTTCAAGGCGCGTACCGGCACCTTTATGCTTCACGTGCCGTACCGCGGTACCGCCGGCTATCAGCAGGACCTCCTGTCCGGCGAGGTCAACGTGGGCTTCCTGCCGGTGCACATTGCTGCCGGCTTGGTCAAGGCCGGTCGCCTGAACGCGCTGGCGGTGGGGAGCCCCAAGCGCCACCCGGTGGCGCCCGATGTGGCCACCTTTGAGGAGCTGGGCGTCAAGGGCGTGGAGGTGGACCTGTGGTACGCATTCTTCCTGCCCGCCAAGGCGCCCCAGGGCGTCACCGCGCGCCTGAACAGCGAGCTGGTGGCCATCCTCAAGCAGCCCGAGGTGAACGAGGTGCTGGGCAAGGGTGGCATGGACGCAGCCTCGTCCACCCCGAGCGAACTGGGTGCCATCGCAGCCCGAGACTACCCCCGCTGGGGGGATGTCATCCGGCGCAACAACATCACAGCCGATTGAGCCGGCTTGATCCTGGTCAAGGCGGGCCGCGCCGGACCGCCTTGAAATCCCTCGCATGGGCCCCAAGTTCCGCTTCAAACCAGGGATCCGACCATGCGACTCGACAAACTCACGACCAAATTTCAGGAAGCTCTGTCCGAGGCCCAGTCACTCGCGCTGGCGAACGACCACGCCTACATCGAGCCCGAGCATCTGCTGGTGGCCATGCTGCGTCAGGAGGACGGACCCCAGGCCCTGTTGCAGCGGGCGGGCGTGAATGTGCATGGCCTTCTGGCCAGCGCCGAGACTGCCATGCACCGGCGACCCCAAGTCCAGGGGCAGGAGCAGGTTCAGGTGGGACGGGAGTTGGTGGGCCTCGTGCAGGCCGCCGAGAAGGAAGGCCTCAAGCGCGGCGACCAGTTCATCGCCAGCGAGCTGTTCCTGCTGGCGCTGGCCGACGCCAAGTCCGACCTGGCTCGAATCGCCCGGGAAAACGGCCTCTCTCGTAAGGCCTTTGCCACCGCCGTCGAAGCAGTTCGAGGCGGGCAGAAGGTGGACAGCGCCGAGGCCGAGGGGCAGCGTGAATCTCTCAAGAAATACTGCATGGACCTCACCGAGCGTGCCCGTCAGGGCAAGCTCGATCCGGTGATCGGCCGGGACGACGAAATTCGCAGGGCTATCCAGGTGCTGCAGCCGCGCACCAAGAACAACCCCGTCCTCATCGGCGAGCCAGGGGTAGGCAAAACAGCCATCGTCGAGGGCTTGGCCCAGCGTATCGTCGCCGGCGAGGTGCCTGAGTCCCTCAAGAACAAGCGTGTGCTGTCCCTGGACATGGCCGCTTTGCTGGCAGGTGCCAAGTTCCGGGGCGAGTTCGAGGAGCGCCTGAAAAACGTGCTGAGCGAATTGGCAAAGGACGAGGGCCAGACCATTGTCTTCATCGACGAACTTCACACCATGGTGGGCGCAGGCAAGGCCGAAGGTGCGATGGACGCCGGCAATATGCTCAAGCCCGCCCTGGCCCGTGGCGAGCTGCATTGCGTGGGCGCCACCACCTTGGACGAGTACCGCAAGTACATCGAGAAGGACGCTGCTCTCGAGCGGCGCTTCCAGAAGATTCTGGTGGGTGAACCGACGGTGGAGGCGACCATTGCCATACTGCGTGGTTTGCAAGAGAAGTACGAGGTCCACCACGGCGTTGAGATCACCGACCCGGCCATCGTCGCCGCCGCCGAGCTCTCGCACCGCTACATCACTGACCGCTTTCTGCCGGACAAGGCCATCGACCTCATCGACGAAGCGGCGTCCAAGATCAAGATCGAGATCGACTCCAAGCCCGAGGTGATGGACAAGCTCGATCGTCGGCTGATCCAACTTCAGATCGAGCGCGAAGCCGTCCGCAAGGAGACAGACGACTCATCCAAAAAGCGCCTGTCCCTGATCGAGGAAGAGATCACCAAATTGCGCAAGGAACTGGCCGACCTTGAAGAGATCTGGAAGTCCGAAAAGGCCCAGGCCCAGGGTAGTGCCCAGATCAAAGAGGAAATTGATCGCCTGCGCCAGCAGATCGAGGGTCTCACCCGCAAGGGCGACTTCAACAAGGTCGCCGAGCTGCAGTACGGACGCCTGCCCGATCTGGAG
>JAURKV010000272.1 GCA_030831585.1 Ramlibacter sp.
ACACCGCCGAGACGGCGGTGGCCTGGGCCGTGGCGCTCGAGAACAAGCACCGCCCCACCGCGCTCTTGCTCTCGCGCCAGAATCTGCCCTACCTGCCCAAGGCCGGCTTGGAAGACATTCCCCGCGGCGCCTATGTGCTGGCCGAGCCCTCTGAAGTGGGCATGAAGCGCAAGGCCCAGGCGGTGATCATTGCGACGGGCTCCGAGGTACAGCTTGCGCTCAAGGCGCAGGAGCAACTGGCCGCCAGCGGGATCGCGGTGCGAGTGGTCTCCATGCCCTCGACCACCACCTTCGACCGCCAGGACCGCGCCTACAAAGAAGAAGTGCTGCCGCGCGGCGTGCCGCGCATCGCCGTCGAGATGGGTGTCACCGATGGCTGGTGGAAATACGGCTGCGCCGCGGTGGTGGGCATCGACACCTACGGCGAGTCGGCCCCCGCGCCGGTACTGTTCAAGCATTTCGGCTTCACGCCCGAGAACGTTGCGGACACCGTCCGCGCGGTGCTCGCGGGCTGAAGCAGGTTCACTTTTTCAACTCCTCACGGGATCACGCACATGGCTCTCAAGATTGGTATTAACGGGTTCGGTCGCATTGGCCGCATGGTGTTTCGCGCCGCGGTGCAAAACTTCAAGGACATCGAGGTCGTTGGCATCAACGACCTGCTCGAACCCGATTACCTGGCCTACATGCTCAAGTACGACAGCGTGCATGGCCGCTTCGAGGGCGAGGTCTCGGTCGACGGCAATACCCTCATCGTCAACGGCAAGAAAATCCGCCTGACCGCGGTCAAGGACCCGGCCGAATTGAAATGGGGCGAGGTCGGTGCCGACATCGTGATCGAGGCCACGGGCATCTTCCTGGACAAGGCCGGCGCGCAAAAGCACCTGGACGCGGGTGCCAAGAAGGTGATCATGTCCGCGCCCTCTAAAGACGACACCCCGATGTTCGTCTACGGCGTTAATCACGACACGTACAAGGGCGAGGCCATCATCTCCAACGCCTCCTGCACTACCAACTGCCTGGCCCCGCTGGCCAAGGTGCTGCATGACAAGTGGGGCATCAAGCGAGGCCTCATGACCACCGTGCACGCCGCCACCGCCACGCAAAAAACGGTGGACGGCCCCTCCAACAAAGACTGGCGCGGCGGCCGCGGCATCTTGGAAAACATCATTCCGTCTAGCACCGGCGCAGCCAAGGCCGTCGGCGTGGTGCTGCCCTCGCTCAAGGGCAAGCTAACCGGCATGTCCTTCCGCGTGCCCACTTCCGACGTGTCGGTGGTCGATCTGACTGTCGAGTTGTCCAAGGAAGCCTCCTACAAGGACATCTGCGCCGAGTTCAAGGCCCAGTCCGAGGGCGCGCTCAAGGGGGTGCTGGGCTACACCGAAGACAAGGTGGTCGCCACCGACTTCCGTGGTGACCCGCGCACCTCTATCTTCGACGCCGAAGCCGGCATTGCCCTGGACAGCACCTTCGTCAAGCTCGTCTCTTGGTACGACAACGAGTGGGGCTACTCCAACAAGGTGCTCGAGATGGCCCGCGTGGTCGGCCGCTGATCGCGGACCCTGCCGACACAGGAAAGGCGCCCGAAGGCGCCTTTCTTTTTGGCGAGCCATCCCTCAGCGGCAGGACCAGTCTTGTCTGTGCAGACGGTGCCTCAACGCGCCGAGACCACACGCCGCAGCTTGGCGCTTGAACGCCGCCTCGGTGGTTCAGTGATGATGGTGACCGTGCGCGCCGTGCGCATGGCCATGGGCGACTTCCTCGCCCGACGCCAGGCGCACCTCTGTCACCGCGATCGTGACGCGCAGGGTGCGGCCCGCCAGCGGGTGGTTGCCATCGAGGAGGACTTGGTCGCCCTTGATCTTGACCACGGTGAAGACCTGCGGCTCACCGGCCGGTCCTGGCAGCTCTAGTTCGCCGCCCACTTTCACGCCCGGAGGGAAGTCCCGCTTCGGGATGGTGCGCAGCAGGGCAGGGTCGACCTCACCGAAGCCGTCCTGGGGCGTGAGCACCAGGTTCACCTGCTCGCCAGCGCTCTTGCCTTCCAGCGCCTGCTCGATGGCTGGCAGGGTGTTGCCATGGCCGCCGTGCAGGTAGGAGACCGGCTCCTTGCCGTCCTGGATGAACTGGCCTTTTTCGTCGGCCACGCGCAGGCGCATGGTCACCACAGTGTCTTTTTCGATTTTCATGGCCGTGATTGTGCCCCGGGCGGCTACAGTGTCGCCCCATGACCGATCACGCCTTGCCCGCTCCCGCCAGCACGCTGGCCGCCGCCGAAACCCCTCCCAATGACAAGTCACGTGGCCGCCGAGGCCAGGGCCGTGACGCGGACCGGGCCAGTGGCAACGGCGCCAGCGCCAGCGGAGCCAATGGCAGCGAGGGCGGCAAAGGTGCTGGGAAAGCTGGTAGGGGCGGCAGGGGCGGTGGTCGCCCCGTACCCCGCCCGGTGCATCCCCTGCTTGTGCAACTGGCCGACCTGCATCCGCGGCTGTTCGGCCCGCGGCCCCGCCCGCTCAAGCTGGGCATTTTTGAGGACCTGGTGGCCGCACACGGCGAGGCCCTGGTTCCCGGCGAACTCAAGCTCGCCCTGGGCCAGCATGTACGCAGCAGCCGCTACCTGCAGGCGGTTGCCGAGGGCCACCCCCGCTGCGGCCTCGATGGCGAGCCGGTGCAGGCGGCCGCGCCCGAGCACGTGTTGCATGCGGTGATGGAGATCTGGCGCCGTCGCCAGGGGCGCGACCCGCAGGCGGCCCGGGCCTGGGCCCTGGGCTGCATGGCCCACGCGTTGGAGCCGGTGCACACCGCCGGTCAAGACCGCGCCGACTGGCTGGCCCAGGTGCGCACACAAGACCCGCAGACCCTGGCCCTGGTCGATGAGGCCTGGGCCGAGCTGGCCGCCAGGGCGGCCAAGCGCGAGGCCTTGCGGCGCGCCTACGAGGCCAGCGGACAATCGGTGGAGGCCTTTGCCGATATGTACGGCATGGAACTGGGTCAGGTGAAGGACGCGTTGGCCAGCTAGGGCGCCCCTGCGCCCCGGGCGGCTCTCGCGGCACGCTCTTTTCTGTGGCCGCCGCGCCTGTTCCCGCCCGCGACTCGGGCGTTGGTGGGGTCTGTCACCCCTGCAGATGCTTGCCGACGATGCCAGCCAGTTCGAACATCGTCACCTGCGGCTTGCCGAACACCGCCTGCAACTTGGCGTCGGCGTTGATCGCGCGCTTGTTGGTCGCATCCTGCAGGCCGTTGGCCTTGATGTAGTCCCACAGTTTTTTGATCACCTCCGTGCGGGCCACTGCCTCGGGCCCGATGACCGCCGCCAGCGCCGCGCTGGGGGTGAGCCCTGCACCGGCCTTGCGCGGCGCCTTGGGCTTGGCGGACTTCTTGGCCGCCGGAACTTTTTTCCCTGCAGCTTTGCCTGCGGCTGCCTTTTTGGCGGGCGCTGGCTTGTTGGCTGCCACCTTACCAAACGGGGTGCGCGCGGGCGCGCCGGCCGCTGTCTTGCGGGGCGGGAACTTGCTTGCCCGCGGTTCGAACTCGAAGTTCACCTTGCCCGCCTCTGCGTCCCAGGCCAGGAAGGCCTTGAAGGCGCGGCGCGTGCGCATCGAAACGAACTTGTCCAGCAGGTCGGTCTTGCCGGTTGCCAGCAGCTTTTCCATCTGCGCCCGCTCGACGGGCTGCTGCAGGATGATTTGGCCGCTCTTGAAGTCGCAGGTGGGCGTGGCCTGGGCTGAAGTCGGCACGCCCTTCTCGCACACATAGTTCTTGCCGAACTCGAACACCCGCGCGCCGCACTTGGGGCAGGGCCCTAGCGGCTCCATGGCGCCAAAGTCCACCAGCTCGCCGGTCTCGGCAGGGTCGGCCTCGTCGCCGAAGTCGAATTCGAGCTTCCAGTTCTTGTCTTCGTCGCTGAATTTCAGCGCAATCTCGGCGACGAAAGGCCAGCCGGCCTTGGAGCGAAAGCCCTCGAGCGGGCCAATCTTCTTGTCACGCATGAACTGCTCGACCTCGGCTGGCTCGAAGGCGCGGCCGGCGGGCATTTTGGTGAAGGAAAAGCCGCAGCTGTCCTGGCCGTCACCGGCCTTGCCGGCGCAGGCGTAGCGGCGGTAGTTTTCCTTCACCACGCCGCCGCAATTGGGGCAGGCGCTGTGCAGCGTGGCGTAGTCGCCGGGCACGGTGTCGCGGTCGTACTCTTTGGCCTTCTTCACGATGCGCTCGGTCATCGCGGCGATGTCTTGCATGAAGGCCTCGCGCGAGAGCGCGCCCTTTTCCATCTGGGCCAGCTGGTACTCCCAGTTACCCGTGAGCTCAGGCCGGGACAATTCCTCGACGCCCAGACCTCGCAGCAAGGTCATGAGCTGGAAGGACTTGGCCGTCGGAATCAGGTCGCGGCCCTCGCGCAGCATGTACTTCTCGTTGATCAGGCCTTCGATGATGGCCGCGCGTGTGGCTGGCGTGCCCAGGCCTTTTTCCTGCATGGCCTCCCGCAACTCTTCGTCTTCCACCAGCTTGCCGGCGCCTTCCATCGCGCCGAGCAAGGTGGCCTCGTTGTAGCGGGCGGGCGGTCGGGTCTTGAGGCCCTTGGCCTCGACCTGCGTCACGGGCACCTGCTCGCCGGGCTGCACCGCGGCGAGCATCTTGCTGTTTTCGTCACCTTCCTCGTCAGCTTCCTTGCCCCAGATGGCCTGCCAGCCCGGCTTGACCAGCACCTTGCCCACGCTCTTGAAGCTGTGGCCCGCGGCTGTACTGATGCGGGTGGTCACCATGAACTCGGCGCTGGGGAAGAAGACCGAGAGGAAGCGCTTGACCACCAGGTCATAGAGCTTTTGCTCGGCCTCCGACAGGCCGCTGGGCGCCTGCAGGGTGGGGATGATGGCGAAGTGGTCCGACACCTTCTTGTTGTCGAAGATGCGCTTGTTCGGCTTCACAAAGCCGCCCTCGAGGGCCTGGCGTGCGAAAGGCGCCAGGTGGGCCATGCCCGACTGGGCGAGCATCTGCATCGTCTCCTTGACCGGGCCCACATAGTCCTCCGGCAGGTGGCGCGAGTCGGTGCGCGGGTAGGTCAGTGCCTTGTGGCGCTCGTAGAGGCTTTGCGCGAGGGCCAGGGTGGTCTTAGCCGAGAAGCCGAAGCGTCCGTTGGCTTCGCGTTGCAATGAGGTCAGATCGAACAATCCTGGCGAGGCCTCGGTCTTGGGCGTCGACTCCTCGGTGACGGTGGCCTTTTTGCCGCGCACTGCGTCGGCGATGGCCTGGGCCTGCTGCGCGGTCCAGGCGCGGTCGGCCTTTTTCTCGGCGTCTTCTTCGTCCTTCTTCCACTGGGGGTCGAACCATTTGCCGGCGTAGGGGCCGGCGGCGGCGTTGAACTGGGCATGGATTTCCCAGTAGTCGCGGCTCACGAACTTGCGGATTTGCTCCTCGCGCTCGACCACCACCGCCAGCGTGGGTGTCTGCACCCGGCCCACGGTGGTGAGGAAAAAGCCGCCGTCGCGCGAGTTGAAGGCGGTGAAGGCGCGGGTACCGTTGATGCCCACCAGCCAGTCGGCCTCGGAGCGCGAGCGGGCGGCGTCGGCCAGGCCGGCCATTTGCTTTTCTGTGCGAAGCTGCTCGAAGCCCTTGCGAATGGCGTCGGGCGTCATCGACTGCAACCACAGGCGCCTGACCGGCTTGCGCGCCGTCTTGCTGCGGCTTGTTTCGGCGTCCTCGTTGCCGAAGGCGTACTGCTCGATCAGGCGGAAGATCAGCTCACCCTCTCGGCCGGCGTCACAGGCGTTGATCAGGTCGCTCACGTCCTTGCGCTTGGCCTGCTTCACCACGGCGTTCAGGCGCGTCTTGGTTTTGTCTACCGGCTTGAGGTCGAAATAGGGCGGGATCACGGGCAGGTGGGCAAAGCTCCACTTGCCGCGTTTGACGTCGTATTTTTCCGGCGCCTGGATCTCGACCAAGTGGCCGACGGCGCTGGTGACCACGTAGCGCTCGTTCTCGAAGTACTCGTCGTGCTTGTCGAACTTGCCCGCCACAGGCGTGAGGGCGCGGACGATGTCTTGGGCCACGGAGGGCTTTTCGGCGATGACCAGTGTCTTGCTCATAGGTGTCTGCAGGGGGCCCCGCGCTGTTGCCAGCCCGGGCCCTCAGGTTGTTTCTACAATCGGGCCTCTCGCGCGTGCGCACGCACGCGCGCACATGCACTCTTCAACTTAACAGGTTTTCAGGCCATGCCCACCAAAAAGCCGGCTCCGGGCCGGGCCAAGCCGCCCGCTGCCACAGCAGCAGCCACTGCAGCAGCCGCAGGCAGAAGAATCCAGGTCCGCCGCTCGGGCGTCCACGGCCGAGGCGTTTTCGCCCTGCAGGACATCGCCGAGGGCGAGCCCATCATCGAGTACGTTGGCGAGATCATCACCTGGAAGGAGGCCCTGCGTCGCCACCCGCATGATCCGAGCGACCCCAACCACACCTTCTACTTTCACATCGACGACGGCCGCGTGATTGACGCCCTCTACGGCGGCAATTCCTCGCGCTGGATCAACCACAGCTGTGACCCCAGCTGCGAGGCCGACGAGGAAGAGGGCCGGGTGTTCATCAAGGCCTTGCGCAATATCCACGCCGGCGAGGAGCTGAGCTACGACTACGGCCTGATCATCGACGCGCCCTACACCAAGAAACTCAAGGCAGAGTACCCCTGCTGGTGCGGCGCGGCCAGCTGCCGCGGGACCTTGCTGGCGGGCGACGGCAAAAAGGAAAAGAAGAGCAAAAAGAACAGCAAAGGCAAGGGCAAGGGAAAAAGCAAGAAGGCCAAGGATAAAAAGGGCGGCAAGCCCCAAGGCCACGCCCGGGAGGCCAGCCTTCCCACCCCCGCCCATTGAGCAGGACGCCAGGCACGATGCGCTGGCCAGCCGAAGCGATCTGGGAGGCGGTTTCGCCTCGCCTGCCGGGGTTCACCGTCGAGGTCCTGCCCGAGATCGGCTCGACCAATACCGAGTTGATGCAGCGGGCCCGAGCCGGACGCACCGAGCCCCTGCTGCTCGTCGCCGAGCGGCAGACCGCCGGTCGCGGACGGCTGGGTCGCCAGTGGCACAGCCTGGCCGAAGCGGGCAGTGCGGCGAATACCGTGCTTGGCGGCGGGCCCGATCTGCCCGCCCTCACCTTTTCGGTGGGCCTGCCACTGGCGCCGCGCGACTGGTCTGGTTTGTCCTTGGCGGTCGGTCTGGCTGTCGCCCAGGCGCTGGACCCGGTGGGCGAGCGCATCAGCCTCAAATGGCCCAACGATCTCTGGGTGCAGGGCCGCAAGCTGGCGGGCATCCTGGTCGAGACGGCGACCTTTGCTGAGCCGGCAGCGCCGCGTGATGGCGGGCGGGTCCCCCCCTCGGGTGTCGCCCGCACGACGGTCGATGGCGGCCCCGCCGGCCGCTACACCGTCGTCGGCGTGGGCATCAACCTGTCGCTTCCGGCCGCCACTGGGCTGTCCACCCCGCCCGCAGCCCTGCGCCAATGGTGGCCGCAGGCCCAGGCGGGCCAGGTGCTCGGCCTGGTGGCACCCGCACTGGTCGAGGCCTTGCTGGCGTTTGAGCACGAGGGCTTTGCCCCCCTGCAGGCAGCCTATGCCGCACGCGACCTGCTTCGCGAGCAAACCCTGCGCCTGTCCGATGGCACCGAGGGCCGCGGCCTGGGTGTCGACGCGTCGGGCGCCCTGCGGCTGGCGACTGTGGACGGCGTTCAGGTGGTGACCAGCGCCGAGGTGAGCGTTCGGCCGATGGGGGCTGTCTGATGGTCCTGCGCCGGCTCGTCCTGCTCCTGCTCGCTGCCAATCTGGCCTGGCTGGCCTGGGCCCAGGGCTGGTTGCTTCCCTGGGGCCTGGGGCCAGAGCAGCAGACCGAGCCCCAGCGCCTGGCGCGGGAGCTGCAAGCCCAAAACCTGCGGGTGCTGACCGCCGCCGAAGCGGCCCGCCTGGCCGAACTCAGTGCTTCCGCCCCGGTGCGCCAGTGCCTGACCACCTCGCCCCTGGACGATGCCGCCGTGGCCGGCTTGCGACGGACTCTGGCCGCCTGGCCAGCGGGCAGCTGGAGCCTGGACACAGCGGTCGAGGCGGGTCGCTGGATCATCTACATGGGCAAGTACCCTGACGCCCGCGCCCTGGAGCGTAAGCGGGCCGAGCTGCGCGGACGTGGCGTGGTGTTCGAGGCGGTCTCCAACCCTGCACTGGAGCCTGGGCTGTCGCTGGGTGGCTTTCCCAGCCAGGACGCGGCCAACGCCCAGCTCGAGGTCCTGACTGCCCGCGGCGTTCGGACCGCCCGGGTCGTTCTGGAGCGCCCTGAGCTGCGCGGCCTGGCGCTGCGACTGCCCGCAGTCGACGACACCCTGCGCCCACGTCTGGCCGAGCTTCAGCCCCTGCTCAGTGGCCAAGTGTTGCGCCCCTGTCGCTGAGTTCTCAACCTCGGGTGCCTGCGGCGTACGCCGTCTTTCGGAGGTTCGAGATTTTCGATACGGGCTGCGTCGGCCCGGCTTGGCCGCCAGGCCGGCCACTTCAGGTCCCCGGCCTGTCCTTCAGTCGGAAGCGCAGGCTGATGCGTGTCCCCTGCAGCGGCCCCGCCGCAAGCGCTGCCTCGACCTGGATTTCTGCGTGGTGCTGGCGGGCGATTTCACGCACGATGGACAAGCCCAGGCCCGAGCCATCGACGTTGGTGCCCAGGGCCCGGTAGAAGGGCTGGAAGACCAGCTCCCGCTCCGACGGCGGTATGCCAGGGCCGGTGTCCTCGACCTGCAGCACCAACACCTGGCCAAACGGATCGGCCAGCACCCGCGCGGTGACGATGCCCGGTTGCTGCGCGCTGGAGGGCGTGTAATTCAGGGCGTTGTCGACCAGGTTGCTCACCGCCTCCTTGATGAGCGTGCGGTTGCCCTCCAACACGACGCCTGCGGTCTGGGGCGTGGCGCCGTCGTAGCCCAGGTCCAGCCCCTTGTCCATGGCCCGTGGCAGCGCATCGCGCACCACCTCCATCGTGATCTCGGCCAGGTTGCAGTCCTGCAGTAACGCCGGCCGGCCGCTACCTTCTGCTCTGGCCAGCGACAACAACTGGTTCACCGTGTGGGTGGCGCGGATACTGGCGCGGCCGATCTGCTTGAGGGACTGCTTCAGTTCTTCGGCGTCATTGCCCTCCCGCTGGGCCAGATCGGCCTGCATGCGAAGGCCGGCCAGCGGGGTCTTGAGCTGGTGGGCCGCATCCGCCAAGAAACGTTTCTGGGCCGCGATGGAGTCCTTCAGCCGGGTCAGCAGGTCGTTCACTGAGGACACCAGAGGCGCCACCTCCATCGGGACCGCGCGATCGTCCAGCGGCGAAAGGTCGTCGGGCTTGCGCGCCCGGATGCGTTCTTCCAGCCGCGACAGCGGCTGAATTCCGCGCACCAGCGCCAGCCAGACCAGCAATACTGCCAGCGGCAGGATGACGAATTGCGGCAGCATCACCCCCTTGATGATTTCGGTGGCCAGCACCGAGCGCTTCTCCCGGGTTTCGGCCACCTGCACCCGCACCAGGGCAGGCCGAGGGAGTCCGTTCTCGAGTTGCACCCAGGTGTAGGCCACCCGAACCTCCAAACCACGCATCTCGTCGTCGCGCAGGAGGACCTCTGCGGTCATGGGTGTCTCGCCCTTCGGCGGCGGCGGCATGTCGCGGTCGCCGCTCAGTAGCTCACCGTTGGCGGCCATCACCTGGTAATACACCTGGTCGGCATCGTCCGCGCGCAATATCTCGCGTGCCGGTCCGGGCAGGTTGAAGCTGGGCCTGCCTTGCTGCACCGTTACCAGCTGGGACAGCGCCTGTACGTTGTACTCAAGGGCCCGGTCGAAGGGCTTGCCGGCGATGTTCTGCGCCACCAGCCAGGTCAGGGCCAGGCTCACCGGCCACAGCAGCAGCAGCGGCGTGAGCATCCAGTCCAGAATTTCGCCGAACAGCGAGCGCTGCTCGCCCTGGAAGATGCGCATGGGGAAGTTGCTGCCTCAGCGGGGTCTGACGAGCCTCAGCCCGGGATCTTCTCGAGGCAATAGCCCAGACCGCGCACCGTGGCGATGCGAATGGGCCCTTTCTCGATCTTTTTGCGCAGGCGGTGGATGTAGACCTCGATCGCGTTGTTCGAGACCTCCTCGCCCCATTCGCACAGGCGCTCAACGAGCTGGTCTTTGCTCACCAGCCTGCCGGCGCGCTGCAGCAGCACCTCCAGCAGGCCCAGCTCACGGGCCGAGAGTTCGACCATGCGGCCGTCGATGGTGGCCACCCGACCAGCCTGGTCGTAGACCAGCGGGCCGTGCTTGATCGTGCTGGTGGCGCCACCCATGCCGCGTCGGGTCAGGGCACGCACCCGCGCCTCCAATTCCTGCAGGGAAAAGGGCTTGGCCATGTAGTCGTCGGCGCCAAAGTCCAGGCCCTTCACGCGCTCGTCCACGCTGTCGGCGGCAGTGAGGATAAGGACGGGTAGGGCGGAGCCCCGGGCGCGCAGCCGGCGTAGCACCTCGAGGCCGTGCATGCGCGGCAGGCCCAGGTCGAGGATGAGAAGGTCGAACTCGTTGTTCGTCATCAGCGCAGCGTCGGCTTCGGTGCCGCTGGCCACATGGTCCGCCGCCGCGCCCGAGGCTCGCAGGCTTCGCAGCAGGCCGTCGGCCAAGACCTGGTCGTCTTCGGCAATGAGGATGCGCATCTCCGTCTCCTTCCGCTCCAGTCGCCCGCTGCTGACTCGCGGCGCTGTTGTGTGGGTTGATTCTAGAGCGCGCCCCTGTGCCGGCCGCCTGCTGTTGTGCCGATGGGTATCGCCCGCCGGACCGACGCGTCTCCGCGTTCAGGCGGCTGGCCCGGCGTAGGCCTCCAGACCCATCGCCACCACGGTGGCAATGTCCTCGCCCACCTCGCTTCGGAACTCGGCCTCGGCCTGGGCCACCGACTTTCGAAAGGCCGCCAGCCAGGCCAGGCCCGTGGGCGTGAAGCACACCAGGCGGGCGCGGCCATCGCGCGAGTCGGCCACACGGGTGACCAGGCCCCAGGCTTCGCACTGCGACACCAGGTCGGCCATCGCCTGCTTGCTCATCGCCGCGGCTTCAGCCAGTTCGGTGAGGCGCGAGCCTTTGAGTGAGAGGTGCCGGGTGATGTGGACATGCGCCGCACCCACCTGGGCGCGCGCCGCCAGGTTGGACAAGGCCAGGGGCACGTCCAGGTCGTGGGCCATCAGGTAGAGCACCCTGTCGTCAAAGCGGCGCATCGCGTGGCCCAGCAGGCGGCCGAGATGGTCGAGGCGCCAGCTCTCGTCGGCCGGGCCCGACCTTGGGCCCTCATAGACGGGTGGTTTCGCAGGGTCAGGGCCGGTTCTAGGCCCGGAGGGGCCTGGCGGGGGCGGGGTTTTTGGCATCCCCAGATACTAGCTTTTTAGTCAGGTAAACTGACTAAAAAAATGATTCCAATCCAAATACAACTCGCTAAAGTACTGATCACGCATCCAGCCTGTAGTTCGAGACAGCCTCTTTCCGGCGTTCGACACAGATGGCCACCAGACCGGTAACCAGTTGATTCACAAGGAGATTCTCATGGACGCACAAGTCAAGGGCAGCAAGATCGGCAACGCCGACAGCGAAAAATCCAAGGCCCTGCAGGCGGCTCTGGCCCAGATCGAGAAGCAGTTCGGCAAGGGCACCATCATGCGCCTGGGCGAGGGCGAGAAGATCGAAGACATCCAGGTCGTCTCCACCGGCTCGCTGGGCCTGGACATCGCCCTGGGCGTCGGCGGCCTGCCCCGCGGCCGGGTGGTCGAGATCTACGGCCCGGAGTCTTCGGGCAAGACCACCCTCACGCTGCAAGTCATCGCCGAGATGCAAAAGCAGGCCGGCACCTGCGCCTTCGTCGACGCCGAGCACGCGCTGGACGTGCAGTACGCGCAAAAGCTCGGCGTGAACCTGCCCGACCTGCTGATTTCCCAGCCCGACACCGGCGAGCAAGCGCTCGAAATCGTCGACAGTCTGGTCCGCTCCGGCGCGGTCGACCTGATCGTGGTCGACTCGGTGGCCGCACTCACCCCCAAGGCCGAAATTGAGGGCGAAATGGGTGACTCCCTGCCCGGCCTGCAGGCCCGCCTCATGAGCCAGGCCCTACGCAAGTTGACCGCCACCATCAAGAAGACCAACTGCATGGTCATCTTCATCAACCAGATCCGCATGAAGATCGGCGTGATGTTCGGCAGCCCCGAAACCACCACCGGCGGCAACGCGCTCAAGTTTTACGCTTCGGTTCGCCTGGACATTCGCCGCACCGGCACCATCAAGAAGGGCGAAGAAGCGATTGGCAACGAGACCAAGGTCAAGGTGGTCAAGAACAAGGTGGCACCTCCGTTCAAGACGGCTGAATTCGACATCCTCTTCGGCGAGGGCATCTCACGCGAGGGCGAGGTGATCGACATGGGTGTCAACGCCCGCATCATCGACAAGTCGGGCGCCTGGTACGCCTACAACGGCGAAAAGATCGGCCAGGGCCGTGACAACGCCCGCGAGTTCCTGCGCGAGAACCCCGAGCTCTCCCGCGAGATCGAAAACAAGATCCGCGAGTCACTGGACATCGCCCTGCTCCCCGCCGCCCCCGAAGGCGAAGACGCCAACTAATCCCCTGTGTCCGGCTCGCGCTGATGCCAATCGGCAGGGTCGGGTTTTTTCATCTCTCACGCGCCATGTCCGCAGGCTTTCGCTCCTTCGGCGCCAGGCCGCCCCAAGAAGGGCCGCCCGGCGAGGCGGCGCTGCTACACCCCGGCGATGCACGGCCCGCGCGCAAGCCGGGCTTCGCGCTGTCCCTCAAGGGCCGGGCCTTGCGCCTGCTGTCTAACCGCGAGCATTCGCGCAAGGAGCTCGAGCGCAAGCTTGCGCCGCATGAAGAGACGCCAGGCGAGCTACAAAAGGCGCTCGACGAGCTGCAGGCCAAGGGCTTCATCAGTGACGAACGCGCCGCCGAGTCGGTCATTCACCGCCGCGCGTCGCGTCTGGGCATGGGCCGACTCAAGCAAGAGCTGCAGGCCAAGGGCCTGGATGCCAGTTTGGTCTCGCAGGCGATGGAGACCCTGAAGGGGACGGAGGTCGAGCGTGCGCGCGAGGTCTGGCGCCGGCGTTTTGCCGATCAGCCTCCGCGCGACGCCGCCGAGCGCGCCCGGCAGTCACGCTTCCTCGCGGCCCGGGGTTTTGGCGGCGAGGTGATCCGCAAGGTGCTCGCTGGCGGGGCTGGTGAGGACGACTGAGTCCTCAGACCCCCAGCATCAGCTTGAGGTTCTGCACCGCCGCCCCGCTGGCGCCCTTACCCAGGTTGTCCAGACGGGCCACGGCCACCGCGTGGCCGTACTGCGCGTTGCCGTAGACGCGCAGTTCCATCTTGTTGGTGTCTTGCAGTGCCAGCGCGTCTAGCTTGCCGCTGTCGGTGGTCGGCTCCACGGTCACCCATTCGCTGCCGGCGTAGTGCGCGGCCAGGGCCGCGTGCAGGTCTTGCGCGCTCGGTTTTCCAGGCAGCAGGTCCAGGTGCAGCGGCAACTGCACCAGCATGCCCTGGCGGAAGTTGCCCACCGAGGGCGTGAAGATCGGCCGGCGTGACAGGCCGGTGTATTTCATGATCTCGGGCAGGTGCTTGTGTGACAGCCCCAGCGCATAGAGCTCGAAGGCCGGGGCGCGGCCCGCCTCGTAGTCCTCGATCATGGTGCGGCCACCCCCGGAGTAGCCCGAGACCGAAGGCAGGGCCAGCGGGAAGTCGCGCGGCACCAGGCCGGCGTCGACCAGCGGGCGCAACAGGGCAATGGCGCCGGTCGCATAACAGCCGGGGTTACTCACCCGGCGGGCGGTTCGCACCGCTTCGGCCTGACCCGGGGCCAGCTCCGGAAAGCCATAGACCCATCCCTCGGCCGTACGGTGCGCGGTAGAGGCGTCGATGATGCGCGGGCCATGGCCCAGGGCCTTGTCGATCGCGTCGACCATCGCGGCCGTCTCGCGTGCGGCATCGTCATGCAGGCACAGGATCACCAGGTCCACACCGGCGATCAATTCGCGCTTGGCCTCGGGGTCCTTTCGGCGCGCCGGGTCGATGCTCACCACCTCCACCGAGGGCATGTGCGCGAGGCGCTCGCGGATCTGGAGGCCGGTGGTACCGGCTTCGCCGTCGATGAAGACTTTGGACATGGGCAAAGCTCGTGTGAATGCGGGCCTCGTGTAAGCGCCACGGAAGATGAGCCGCGCAGGATTGGTGCTGTGCAGCATGATACAGTCGTTGGCTGCTATCAGGCACCCGACACCCGGCCTGTTTCCTCTCCGCCGGGCACCCCCGACAAGTTTCTCAAGAGAGACATCCGCATGAAGATTCACGAGTACCAAGGCAAGGAGATCTTGCGCAGCTTTGGCGTGCCCGTTCCGCGTGGCATTCCCGCGTTCACGGTGCAGGAGGCGGTGGAAGCCGCGCAAAAGCTCGGCGGCCCCGTGTGGGTGGTCAAGGCCCAAATCCATGCCGGTGGCCGTGGCAAGGGTGGCGGCGTGAAGGTCGCCAAGTCGATCGATGACGTCAAGCGACTGGCCGGCGAGATCCTGGGCATGCAGCTCAAGACCCACCAGACCGGCCCCGAGGGCCAGAAGGTGCGCCGGCTCTACATCGAAGACGGCGCTGACATTCAAAAAGAGTATTACCTGTCCGTGGTCACCGACCGCGCCACGCAGAAGGTCGCCTTCATCGCCTCCAGCGAAGGCGGCATGGACATCGAGGAAGTGGCCCACTCCACCCCCGAGAAAATCATCACCGTCTTCGTGGACCCGCTCGCTGGTCTCACCGCCGCGCAGGGCCAGGAGATCGCCAAGGGTGTAGGCATGCCTGCCGACTCCGTTGCCCAGTTCATCGACGTGTGCCAGAAGCTCTACACCTGCTACATGGACACCGACGCCTCGCTGGTCGAGATCAACCCCCTGAACTGCGACAGCAAGGGCAACATCATTGCCCTGGACGCCAAGTTCAACTTCGACTCGAACGCCTTGTTCCGTCACCCTGAAGTCGTCGCCTATCGCGACCTCGACGAAGAGGATCCCGCAGAAGTTGAGGCCTCCAAGTTCGACCTCGCCTACATCAGCCTCGATGGCAACATCGGTTGCTTGGTCAACGGCGCTGGTCTGGCC